>MGPL01000040.1:3118-10370 GCA_001797415.1 Deltaproteobacteria bacterium GWA2_55_10 | reverse complement strand
AATATCCGTTATTAATCGATACATCCTACTTTCATTAAAGAGAATTCCTTAACCGAATCAACGAATTAACTGACCTGACAGTGATACCCCCTTCGGCCTGACCTGTGAAAGTAACAGTGCGGGGGCGATTGTGGCAGAATTGCGGCAGTTATCCACAAAGGGGCAATGCGGAAAAACCTGGAGGAAAGATAGTAGGCCCCTTCCTTACCGGGGCCATAATAACCCAGGGTAATGGCAGCGGGTTAAAAGACATGGGTAATAGGCGGGATACAGTGGTAAAACGCCTGTAGAAAAGACTCTCCAATAGATTCTCCAACTCACATATTACTCACATTGCCTTTATAAGTACCTAATAATTAAGAGTATTTATGTAACCTATACGGTTTCCTAATCCGTGTGCCGGACGTTCGAATCGTCTCGGGGGCGCCAGAAAAATCAAGGGGTTACAGGTCTTCCTGTAACCCCTTTTTTGTTGGGTTACGCTAAAGCGCAGCCCCTTTTCTCATTTCACTTCTTCTTAGTACCTCTTGACACATCTCGCCCGGTTAACGATAATCAGCATAATCAGGAGGCCCGCCTAATGCTAAAGCTCATCACTTCATTTGCTTCACTCGGCTCATCTGCCGCGGCCCTGTATGCGGAAACGGCAAAACGCGCCGGAGGAGGAAGGCCTGCCGCCATCCTGAAGGCCCTTGCAAAGAGCGAGAGGGAGCTTGGGCAGGCGTCTTTGAAATCCGCCAGGGAAGTAAAGAAAAGCTCCGCGAGACGCCCTGTACCGCCTGATCTGCACGAGCTTGTAGAGGCGATAGAAGATTCCTTCGCTTTTCTCAGGGCATCAACGGATATGGACCATGAGGCCTTTCTCGAAGGAATTCTGCAGTACGAGTATCACAGGTGGACAGGCCTAATAATGCCGCTTGCGGCGTCTCTCAAGTCAGCGTTTCCGGGCGCCCCGCCGCTGCTCATAGCCGCGCAGAGACATAAGAGACGGGTAGAGCGCCTTCTTTCACCAGAGGGCCGTCCGAAAGACCTTCACTTCAGGTTCAGGTCCTCTGACCCGGTCTGGGTAGAGAGGCTCCTTGTTGTCGGTTCGTTAGCGCGCAATGTAGTATCAAGGAACGATGTCTCTATTGACGTGGTGCCGCATGGCAGGGACGCCGTAGAGCGATTGAGGGCGAGGTATTACGCCGCGGTGCTTACGGATGTCGATTTGGAGCACCTCGACGGCATAGAGGTCTGCAAAAAGGCATCCAGGGCATACCCCGGCATAGAGGAGCGTTTCCTGTTCCTTTACGGCTCCATAGGTAAGCGCCAAGATGAATACTTGAGGCGCAAGGGGCTCAAGCGCGTACAGATGCCTTCTCCGGCTGAAGTCCTCAGCCGCGAGGTGGCTGGCATCCTCGATAGGTGACCGGAAGCGGCGCGTATTCAAAATTGTGGTATAATCCAGGGAAAAATATGGAGGGTTAGTGATGGCTGTCGAGGCCTATGTCTTCATAGAATGCGAGCACGCGAAATCAAAAGAGGTGCTTGAAAAATTGACGCGGATAGGCGGGGTAAAGGAGGCAAGGATAGTCACGGGCCCTTATGACATCATTGCCCTGGTGGCCGCCTCAAACTTCAAGGTCCTGGGCGACGTCGTCATCTCAAAGATACAGTCCATTCCGCAGGTCAAAAGGACGCTCACCAACGTAATCATAGAATAACCCCCTGTCTCTGCCCTCACGAGCTTCCCATGCTATAATTTACCTATGAGAAGCAGGGTCGCAATAGCCGACAACCTCGATATAGGGTTGTGTGTCGCGGGCGCTCTTGACACCCTTGAAGGCCTCTCTGAGCTTTTTGTAGGCAAGCATGTCGCCATAAAACCCAACGACACATGGGCCTCTGCCGACGACCTTACCCCGTGCACGCAGGCGGATACGCTCCGCGCGGTCATAAGGTTTGTGAAGGACTACTATCCCAAGCGGATAACTGTAGCGGGCGGCGCAGGGGCAGGGGAGACCGGCGCCGTCTTCAGGCTTTTGGGCCTCGACAAGGTCATCGGCGAGGAGGGTGTCGAGTTCTTCGACCACAACAGGCCGCCTTTCGTCCCCGTTCCTCTTGAGTACGGGCCTCTCAAGGAGGTCATGGTCAACGAGCGGGTCCTCCGGTACGACACCGTCATTTCCCTTGCCCAGCACAAGGAGCACCACCTCACTACCGTGACGCTCACCATGAAAAATATCGCCATGTCCTACCCCGCGGCAGACTACTACGGCCATCCGAGGGCCAAGATCCTGCATCCGCACGAGATGTTCAGCGGCGTGCAGGCCTTTATTGCGGGCATGTGCAAGAGGTTCCCGATAGGGCTCGGCATAATCGTGGGACACCCTGCAATGACCGGCACAGGCCCGATTGGGGGGCGCACCTTTGAAAGCGGCATCGCGATAGCGGCCAGGGACTGCGTTGCGGCTGATTCAGTGGGGGCCTATATACTCGGGTATGACAGGGTGGAGCACATCACGGCGGCGGAAAGGCTCGGGGTCGGGGTTGCCAACCTCAACTATATCGATATAACCGGGGTCCAGCTTGAGGACGCTGTAAGGGTGTTCAGGGAAAGGGAGCGGAAGGCGGCGGCTTAGTCGTAATAGGAGCGGACCTCGCCCCTTACCCGTGCAATCTCCTCTCCGACCTTCTCGAGGTCCTCGCCGGTGAGTTTAAGGTCGTTCAAAATCCGCGTATGCACAGGAGAAAGGAGAGCGTATTTCTCCTTGTGCTCGGTCACTACCAGGTTGGCCAGATAGACTATCTCGACGAGGGGAGGGATGGCCCCGGTCTTCTCAAGGCACTCATCGGGCGTATGGTGGTACTTGATGGCGTTCTCGCATTCTTCGGGTAGTTTGCTCTTTTCAAGGAACCACGCGCCGACCTCGGCGTGGTCAGCCCCGAAGACCTCTCTTTCCCTGCCAAGACAGTTCCTGTCAAAGGCGCAGACCTCCAGGTACTCCTTGTTGAGCACCTGAAGCAGTATTGGCCTGCCAATGTCGTGCAGAAGGCCCGCAAGAAAGGCTATCTCGTTGTTTACCTTGCCGGATTTCCTGGCAATCAGGATCGATGCCATTGCCACTTCGAAGGAGTGGCCCCAGAGGGCAGACAATACCGCCCTTGCCCGGGTGTTCAATCCGCCGAATATGGTCGTCGATATGGCCAGGCCCTTTACCATGTCAAAGCCCAGGACAAGAATGGCCTGATGGATGGAGTTTATCTTCCGGGGGAAGCCGTAGAATACGGCGTTTGAGACGGCGACGACCCTTGCGGCAATCGCCTGGTCGTGCTCGATGACTTTCTCAAGGTCGCATACCTCTGACTCGGGGTCCTCGGTGACCTCGATGATCTTTTTCAGTACCGACGGGACAGTAGATATCTTCAAGATCTCGAGGACTTTCGACCTTAACGAGTTCTTTTTCGAGTCTGTTATCTCGCCGGTATGGATGGTTACTGTATTGGTCATGGCGCCGTGATGATTTATTTATCGGCGGCGGCCGGACAAACTTGAATGAAAAATATTCTATTCCGCGAATGGGCGGGTGTCTTGACAGCCGCATTTTTTTTGCTGGGGCAAATCAGCCGGCGCAGCCCTTGAACTCTGCTATACTTAGTATCAACTTCCAGCTATAACTATTCGGATTATTGTCAAAAATCCTATACCATATTGTAAAAACATTTTACATAGGAGGCTATATCGATGAAAAGGTCCCTTCCGATCCTTCTCTGTTCAATGGCATTGTTTTGGGCGTCTGATTCTTCTGCCCAGTCATATGTAGAGGAGGTGATCCATTACCCGGGTTCCCTTTATACCACAACTACCGGCGTGAACGACCTGGGGCAGGTCGTCGGGTATTACGGAGGGGATGACTATGGGGGCTTTATCTATGACGGACAGGAATACACGGACTTTGTGCCGGGCTTTACGGCTACCGGGATCAATAACAACGGCCAGGCAATCGGCTGGACATCCGATTGGGGAGGGGCCTTTTACGATGGGAAGGAACTGCTTGATATAGACTACCCTGGCGCGCAATTCAGCCAGGCCCTGGATATTAACAACGAGGGGCAGGTGCTCGGCTCTTATTCAATGGACGGGGTAGAGTACAAAAATTACATATACGATTCAGGGGAATTCACAGCGCTCGATCTGGCATTTCCCGGCGCCTATTCGACATTGGCGTCCGGTTTCAACGACAACGGCGACCTCGTAGGCAGCTATGATCCTGACCCTAATTCCTTGTATAATTCAATGGGTTTTATTTTTAAGGACAACGGGTTCACGGACGTAGACCACCCGTACTCCGGGGAGTTCGACTCGACCTTTCTGGTTGACATCAACAATTCCGGGCAGGTAGTGGGCGGATACATAAATGAATTGCTGGAAAGCGCCAATTTTCTCTACGAAGACGGCGCCTTCACTGAACTGCCATCCATGTACACAGACATGAGCTATGTCTACGGGATAAATGACCTGGGCCAGATAGTCGGGAGCTTTTACGGGCCGTATAATGGCGAATACGAAGACCTGGACCACGGATTTCTCCTGACCCCCTTTACGACCGCAAGCAACATTATAAGAACCAACGCCTCCGTACCTGAGCCGTCTGCCCTGTTGCTTTTGGCCGGAAGTTTCGCTGGAGTGATTGCGCTGAGGAAGCGGATACGGTAATCTTCCGGGGATTCCGGGATAAAGCCCGCGCGCCAAATGCGCGGGCTTTTTTTGTCTCTGCTATAATCTCAGCGGGAGAAGGATGATGATAAGGACGGTCGCAAAGGTCCTCGTCGTATTGAATTCGGAGAATGAAAGGCCCTCTCAGATAAGCCTTGCGGTCTGCTTTGCCCTCATAGCCGGCCTTACGCCCTTTTTTAATCTCCATAACCTGCTTGTATTTCTCCTCGTGCTCGTTCTGCGGGTGAACCTCTCATCCTTTCTCCTCGCATTGTCGGTCTTCAGCCTCATCGCTTATGCCCTTGATCCGTTGTTCCACCTGATAGGTCTCAAAGTCCTGACGGCAGAGGGGTTACGGGGCCTCTGGACGACGCTCTATAACAATACCTTCTTCAGGCTCTCGAACTTCTACAATTCGATAGTCCTGGGAAGCCTCATATTCTCCCTTGTCCTTTTCGCGCCCCTCTTTTTCGCGCTCAACTATGGCATAAAAAAATACCGCCGGCATATCCTGACCTGGATGAAAAATACGCCCCTGGCCAGGGCCGTATCAGGCAGCAAGCTCTATGAGTATTACATGTCCTACGCCAGGCTAAGGAGCAGGCTATGAGGTGGATACGCTTGTCCGGGCTCATCTCCTTCCTCGTGATGGCGGCCGTACTCCTCGTCTTCTGGTTTCTGTTCATCGATATTTTTATAGAGAGGCGCATAGAGAAGACCGGTACGTCCATCGTAGGTGCGAAGGTCGATCTCGACAAGGCAGACCTCACGCTCTTTCCGCTCGGGCTTACGCTCACCGGGCTTCAGGTCACGAACCCGGATGAGCCGATGAGGAATATATTCGAAGTCGGCCGCATCTCGTTTCTCGTGGACGGCGTGAACATTATCCGCAAGAAATACATCATTGAAGATATGGCGGTCGAGGGCGTGCGGATCAATACCGGGCGCAAGCGCTCCGGCGCCGTCGGCAGGCCTGAAAAGAAGAAAGAGGCTCCCGAAGATGAAGCGATAAAGCTCCTGACTTTCGAGCTGCCAAATATAAAAGAGGCGCTGAGGAAAAAAGACCTCCAGTCGATCGAAATAATAGAGGCTACTCAAAAACAGATAGCGGCTGACAGGACGCGGTTCGAGCGGGAGATCAAAGAGCTTCCGAACGAAAAGAAGATAGAGGATTACGAAAAAAGAATAGAGAAAATAAAGCGCTCTCGCGGCATTGGCGGCATCCTGGGCGGCACATCAGAGCTCCTTGCCGTAAAGAACGAGATCGAGGGCGACCTCAAGCGGATATCGGCTCTCAAGGACGAGCTCTCGTCCAAGGCAACGGATTACCGTGGCAGGGTAAAGGCCGCGGCAGCAGCCCCTCAGGATGATGTAAGAAAGATACTGGATAAATACTCGCTTTCGACCGAAGGACTGTCCAACCTGGGAAGCCTCTTCATCGGCGGCAGGATACGCGAGTGGGTGGCAGAGGGGCTCAGGTGGCGGCAGAAGCTCGACCTCATCGTCGCGCCGGAAGGAAAGGAGAAGGGGCTTGAGGTCCAGAAGACGCTCCGCGGCAGGGGCGTGGATGTTCAGTTCAGGGAATACGCGCCGCTGCCTGATTTCCTCATAAGAAGGGCTGCCATAACACTGAGCATCCCTGCTGGCGACTTCAGCGGCCTCGCTACGAACGTAACAGGCGATCAGGATATACTCGGAAGTCCCATGAGGATAAGGCTCTCTGGCGAGAGACTGAAGGGCCTTTCATCCGCGCTCCTTGAAGGGGAGATAAACAGGGTAGCGCCCGAGAGCCCGAGGGACCTGGTCAACTTCGCAATAAGGCAGTACAGGCTTCATGATTTTATGCTGTCAGACAACAAATATGTCCCCATATCGATAAAGGAGGCCCTTGCCGACTTCAACGTAAGGGCAGAGATCAGGGGAACTTCGCTTAAGGCTGATATCGGTTCAAATATAAGATCAGCTGCGATAAACGCGGTCTCGAAAGAAGAGCAGAATGCAATCCTGGATACGATAGCGGCTGCGCTCTCTAATGTGAAGGCCTTCAGCTTCAACGCGAAGGCCGCAGGCACAATAGACGATTTCAAGCTCAATATATCATCCGACCTGGACGCGGTACTGAACAGGGCTGCCGGAGGCGTCCTCAAGGAGCGCATGCTCGCGTTCGAGAGCATGCTCACTGCAGAGATACACGGACAGACCGAAGGGCCACTAAAGGAGATGAACAAGGATTTCAAAGGACTGATGGATGTTAACGCAGTAGTAAAGGAGCGTTTTGACGACTTGAACAGGGTCCTTGCCGAGGCAACAAGGGGCGCGCTGCCTGAATTGCCGTTCTAAGGGGAGGGGATTGCGCCGCCTCAGGCGCGGGTCAATACGCCCTCCGGTCCGAATTCGCTGATCACAGTCTCCCTCAATTGTTCGACCGTATACGGCTTTGCCAGCGCCGCTACAAAGCCGTATTCCCTGAAATTCGTCATCACAGGGTCGTCGGCGTAGCCGCTTACGACGATGGCCTTCACGCCGCCATCTGTCTCCTGGAGCATTTTTATG
>MGPL01000040.1:0-3094 GCA_001797415.1 Deltaproteobacteria bacterium GWA2_55_10 | reverse complement strand
TCAACCGTGTTGATACCCAGAGATTTTTCTCGTCCTCCATCATGAGTATCCTTCCGCTGCAGACCCTTGGCGCGATCTCTTTTTTAAGCACCTCGTACGGCGGCTTGTCAGACACCGGAAGGTATACATGGAAGGTGGCGCCGCGGCCCACCTGGGATTCTACCGTGATAAGGCCGTCGTGCTTGGTTATTATGGAGTGGCAGACCGAAAGCCCGAGCCCCGTTCCTTTTTCAGCGCCACGTTCCTTTGTGCTGAAATAAGGGTCGAATATCTTTATCAGGTTCTCTTCCGGTATGCCGGCACCGTTGTCCGTTATCGATATCCTGACATACTCACCGTCTTTGAGGCGCGGCTGTCTGTTTTCCAGCGCCGTAAACCATTGCGCATTCACCTGTATCCTGCCGCCGTCCGGCATGGACTCCTTTGCGTTTATAATGAGGTTACTGAAGACCTGGTTCATCTGCGCCTCGTCTATCTCCACCGGTGGAAGGCCGTCCCCTATCACGGTTTCGCATGCTATGTTCGAGCCGCTCATGGAAAGGCTTATCGATTCCTGGAGGACGTTCTCTATTAATGATACCTTCCGGACCGGAGAGCCTCCCTTGGCAAAAGTCAGGAGCCTCATGCTCAGGCCCGCGGCGTACTTCGTGGCGTTTTCAGCGTCATTCAGTACGCGCAATACCGGGCTGCCAGGCGGCGCGTGCATCCTGGCTACGCTCTTATGCTGTTCGTTATGGCTTGGAGCAGGTTATTGAAGTCATGGGCGATGCCTCCGGCGAATACTCCCAATGATTCGAGCTTCTGGGCCTTTATAAGCTCATCCTCAGCGCGCATTCGCTCGGCTATTTCGTGGGAGAGCAACTGGTTTTTCTCGGCCAATTCGGCGGTGCGCTCCTTTACAATACGGCGCAGCATGAATATGCTTATGATCGTGACGATCGCCGCCGCTGCCAGGATAGCTGCGATATGCCAGAAATATTTTTTATACTTCAGCCACGGATCTGCATAGCCGAGCCACTTTTCGTAGATGCGGTCGTACTCTCCATTGGATTTGACGATGAGCAGGCCCTGGTTGAGCTTCTCGAGGAGCTCGGCATCGCCTTTCTTGACCGCAAAGGCAAAATCGCGAAGGTGGTCGGGTATGGTCGGGCCGACCTTGAGTCCGCTTATTCCAAGGTCGTTGACCAGCATTATCCCAAGAAGCTTCGGAAAAAGTATGGCGTCGTGCTTGCCGGAAGCGAGAAGGCGGACCATTTCGGAGGCCTTATCGACCGGGATTATCTTCCCCTCGAAGTTGCGTTCCAGCAGGGCATGATGCGCGGCATCTGAACGCAGGACCAGTATTTCCTTTCCCCTGGCGCCCCTGACGTCCTTAATCAAAGGGTCTCCGCTGCGTACGATAAAGGCATCAAAGGTCTCGGTATGGGAGAGGCTGAAATCAACGTAAGGCAACCGGCTTGGCAGCTTGGCCACAATGGGCAGGACGTCATAACGTCCTTCGACCAGGCCATTCCATACGCTATCCCAGGTGCCATGGACTATCCTGATCGGTATGTCCATGGCCCCGGCGACTGCGGTGATGATCTCGACGCAAAAGCCAGCAGGCCGGCCGTAATCATCCAGGAACGAATATGGCTTAAAATCCTGTTCGCAGGCTACGACTACTTCATCGGGCGTGGACGCGTGGGACTTGGAGGAGCTCGCAAGCAATCCAGTGATGATAATTGCGGCGAAGAAGAAGGAAAACAAATGCTTCAAAGATGAGGACTTCAAATCCGCCTCGAATCAGGGCCTTATGACAGTTAAGGGTTTTTTGATAGAGGACTGCTAATCGGGCAGATTATACACATAAATTATTGGTTTTCAACAAAAGAATAGGCGAGAGGGCAGGGGTATTGCCTCGCCCCGAATCGTGGGTTCTCAGAGAGGCCGGTTACGCTGCTTTTTCATGAGACTTTTTTGCGCCTGCGGCCTCTTGAGGCGTATTTTCTTTTTTCGGCCATGACGGCCTCCGTTGATATTATTTAAGCCTTAGCCGTTGACCATCACTCCGCCGTTCGGGTGAAGCACCTGTCCCGTGATGTATGAAGAGTCCAAGGAAGAGGCAAGGAATACGTAAGCGGGCGCGGCCTCGCTTGGCTGGCCAGCGCGGCCAAGCGGGACATCTGCGCCGAATGAGCATAGCTTGCCGGGATCTTCGGCGCTCGCCGGTATGAGGGGCGTCCAGATGGGGCCAGGCGCTACCGCATTGACGCGTATGCCCTTGTCCGCGAGCGAAAGCGCCAGGGAACGGGTAAATGAGACTACAGCGCCCTTTGACGCCGCATAGTCTATCATGAACCTGTCGCCCTTGTACGCGTCCACGGATGCCGTATTGATGATTGAGTCTCCGCTTTTCATATGGCCAAGGGCTGCCTTGGTCAAGTAAAACATGGAAAAGAGATTGGTCTGGAAAGTGCGTAGCAGCTGCCTCGAGCTGATCTCCCCTATGCCTTCCGTCTCGTGCTGCTCTCCGGCGTTGTTCACCAGGATATTTATTCCGCCGAGCACGGCTGCCGTCTGCCCGACCGCGCTCCAGCAAAACTCCTCATTGCCGATGTCACCGTCTATCGTCATGCAGCGCCGGTGCAGGCGTTCCACTTCCTTTTTGGTCCTTTCGGCGTCCTCGTGTTCGTTATAATAGATTATCGCGATATCCGCCCCTTCTTTGGCAAAGGCTATGGCAACGGCCTTGCCGATGCCGCTGTCGCCGCCTGTTATGAGGGCGACCTTGTCCTTGAGCTTCCCGCATGCCCTGTAAAGAGGGTTCTCTGATTCTGGAACAGGGCGCATCTCCGATTCCTTGCCGGGCTGAGACTGTTTTTGAGGTGGGAACTTGGACATCCGGACCTCCTATATTCGCCTCTACCTAAAGCTTATCAAAGAGGCAAATGCAGTCAAACGTCAGCTCTCATAGGCAGGGACTCTCTCTACAACAATAAAAGAACCAGAAACAGAAATGGCCCTGTACGGATATTAATGTAAATTCTCAGACTCAAGAGGCATGTGGCTGAATTTACGCTGATTTTCACAGAAACAACTATATTGACTCCCT
>MGPL01000039.1:8677-10114 GCA_001797415.1 Deltaproteobacteria bacterium GWA2_55_10 | reverse complement strand
TGGCTTTGCCGTTTACTCCGATCCTAAGTTTTGCGAATTGGGATGTGATGGCGGAGTATGCGAAGAGGAAGCTTATAACATTCATGTTACAGGAAGGCTTGTAGATGAGCTTACAAAAGAACCGATTTCCGGTGCGCAGCTCACAAGCGCTTATGAATTCGAGGTGTATGCCACTTCTCCGATGATAGTGGAAACTTACACGTCCGAAGGAATGCAGATGAAGAGATATAAGACAAACGAGAACGGGATATTTGATTTTCTTGTAAGGTCGGATTTCAAAATTTCGGAAAACGGGGAAACGTATTCCGATAACGAAGGAACTTGGAGTTTTAATCTGCCATGTTATCCGGATGCCGGGTTTTCAATATATACAGATGGTGGAGGACTTGAAATTTATAAGTACGGCGATATGCGCGGCGAGGGTGGTAGCTCCGTGTCTGAAGTGAAGAACGTTGCGGCGGTCGGTGATATATATGTTTATCCGCGCGCGAATCTTGAGATTCAAACGGATGTTCCAACCATATTCAAGGCATATTATCGTTCCAAAGACGAATTTGAGGGCGCGCGGTTGGCAGGCGGATCGTACGATTTCGGCACAAACCACCATGTAGATTCGCTACTGCCTCTGGATCGAGACGTGCGTGTTAAATTCTTAGATGAGAAGGAGAAGGAATATAATTCGTCGGCATATCATGTGCCTTTGGAAGCGCGTTGCGGAACCGTTAAACTCGATTACTCGGCTAAGACCGGGCAAAGCGTGTGGAGTTTGTCTTCATCAGTTCCGGTTTGCGGGAATAAGGTTATTGAGGGAGAGGAGGAGTGCGATGACGGGAATGATAGTAAATTTGATGGGTGTTTTAATTGTAAACATTATTTCTGGAATCTGGATGAATGTTTGTCATACGAATCTTATTATTTCGACCAGGAAACAGATTCATGCCTATCAGAACGCAAGAAATGTGTTGATTTTGACGGAGGAAAAGTACCGGGAGAAAAAGCAAAAGGATTTGGATTTAGGAATGATTCTTCTTTAAACGAATCCGAGAAAAAAGTGCGTACAGGTGTTTTGGATTATTGTGAAACAGATAACAAACTGCGAGAGTATTATTGCGATAGTGATTATTACATTAATTCATATGTTTATGAATGTGATGATGTTTGTAAGGATGGTGCTTGTGTCATCAGTGACAGCGAATGCAATGCCCACTCGGACTGTTCCCGCAGTGAAAGATGCGTAAATAACAAGTGCGTTTATTGGGAATGTGGAAATGGGATCTTGAATAGGCCCGCGGAAGATTGTGATGACGGGAACACGGACAACGGCGACGGGTGTTCGGGCGAGTGCACGGTCGAAGGAGGATGGCTGTGCGAAACAGGTCCTAGCTATTGCCCGGTTCCGGAGTGTAAATCGGAGAGCGACTGCGAAGCGAACCAGTC
>MGPL01000039.1:7366-8516 GCA_001797415.1 Deltaproteobacteria bacterium GWA2_55_10 | reverse complement strand
ATCGTTTTGCCAGCACCGGGATCATCTGCCAGCAAAAAACGCAATGGCTGCCGAGGCAGCATCGATTCATAAACAGCTGTAATCTGATGAGGTAAAGGCTCGACCAGTGATGTGTGTACTGCTAGAACAGGGTCGAATAGGTGTGCAAGACGAATACGATTGGCTTCAGATACGAGACGGAAAAGGCTGCCATCACCATCGAAGCTCCAAGGACGCCCCTGCTCCACGATTTCCAAGCGGGGCTCATCGTACCTGTACAGTAGGAGATTAGCTACCCGGCCCGACGGATCCTTATAGGTTAACTCGAGGGCTTCTGAACCAAACCACTGGACGTTAATTACCGATACAAGGCAGTCTGGAAGAATACCCTTTATGGCTGCATTTGGCTGGAGGTCTTCAAGCTTTAGCATAGTCCATCTATTTACAGTTCATTAGCATTATGAGTGGATTATCGAGATTCTCATCTCTTTGCTATTATCGGGTGAATTCTTCTGCAAAATTCATTATTTCAGGTGCGAATACTATACTTTATCTCCTTCGTGTATTCAATACCAAGCACATCGCAAGGCGCCACAAGCCTAAGCCTGCTATTTTTGTGAATAGCCATATAATTAAATCAACTCTGAATAACAATCTGAAATGTGAAGGGAAGTATTTTAACAAAAGGCAGGAACAGTTAAAACCACAAAATCAACAAAAACAGGAGTGATTTTGAAGAAAAGATCATCAAAAAGGAAAAAAAGAGAAACAAGACGCGAAGTTACCTATTGCATCGAGATCTTAGAATGGGATTTGCCCTATTCTTATTCTCTAAACATCAACAAGGAGATTATCTACGGACCCATATGGGAGCACATGGGCCTCGAGATAAAGGGGAAACTGATACATCCCGAAAAGCTCGCGGAAAAAACTGTAGATGTCAATCTACTGGGAGATAGGCGAGTAGTTCCCGTGTTAGAGAAACCTCAGGACTTTCGTGAATGGGAACCCAAATGCGTTGGCACACTGACCGTAAGGGGTGCATCCAGGGAATACTTGGGCTCATTGCCCTTTGATATGCTGTCCCAACTGGCCTTCTTAATCCATGCAGGGAAAATCAAGTATCTCATCATGAGCGGAAAACAACTTCAGTACGGTTCTGCCGAAATTA
>MGPL01000039.1:5211-7287 GCA_001797415.1 Deltaproteobacteria bacterium GWA2_55_10 | reverse complement strand
AGGCTATGCAATCACGTGAGTACACTTTTTTCTTGTAGTATAGTCTGGTGACGCTCCGGGGACACTTTTCTGCTTATTACATAACTGATTGATTTATATTGAATTTCACTGCGTGGGGACAGTCTGGTGACGCAAAAAACAAGGGGTTAGCTGACTTTAAAATCAGCTAACCCCTTGTTTTTACTACATTTAATGATGGCGGGGCCGACGGGACTCGAACCCGCGCCCTCTGGCTTGACAGGCCAGCGTTATAACCGACTTAACTACGGCCCCGTTTTAAGTTGTTTCAATCTGGTAGGCGGAACAGGGTTCGAACCTGTGACCCCAGCCTTGTAAGGGCTGTGCTCTACCAACTGAGCTATCCGCCCGCTGAAAACTGATCATGGCAGCGGACCATTTATCGCTGTCCGCCCGCTTGAGAAGTATTTATTATAGCAGCGGAGCCCATTTCCGCAAATCCGCCCCCGCTTGAATATGAATCCCCCGCCCTTACGAGCGGGGGATTTAATTATGTATCAGTTTTGCTCCCCTGTGTCAAGGGATTTTGACTTATTCAGTGCCTGACGAGGTCGCCTGATACGCCCTGCGGAGCCGGGGCCGGAGCCACAGGCACAAGCTCCTTCTCGACGGCCAGCGCCTTGAATATCTCTTCCCTGGTCTTGACGTCGAGCGCCTTCATGAGCACGTCGTCCATGTGCTCGACCAGCTCAGTCGAGACCTTCTTTAATATCTGCGGCGGTATCTCCTTCAGGTCCTTCTCGTTCTCCATGGGGATGAGGACCTTGGGGATGCCTGCCCTGTGCGCTGCAAGGAGCTTCTCCTTGAGGCCGCCTATGGGCAGCACCTTTCCGCGGAGCGTAATCTCGCCGGTCATGGCCACGTCTTTCCTCACGGCTATCCTCGTGAGCGCTGACGCGATTGCAGTTGCCATGGTTATGCCTGCCGAAGGGCCGTCCTTGGGTATCGCGCCCTCTGGGACATGGATATGGATATCGAGCTTCTGGTAGAAGTCCTTCTCAAGGCCAAGTTCGGTCGCGCGGCTCCTTATGTAGGTCATGGCCGCCTGCGCGGACTCCTGCATGACTTCGCCGAGCTTTCCGGTTATGATGAGCTTGCCTTTGCCGGGCACGAGAGCCACCTCTATTGCGAGGAGCTCTCCGCCCACCTCTGTCCAGGCAAGGCCCGTTGCAACTCCTATCTCATTTAGCTTATCCACGGTGCCGTAGCGGTACGGAGGCACGCCGAGGTACTTGGAGAGCGTCCTGGTGGTCATGCTGACCCTTGTGTCGACGCCCTTCTTCAGTATCTCCTTCGCGGCCTTCCTGCAGATGGCGGCCACCTGGCGCTCGAGGTTCCTGACGCCCGCTTCCTTGGTGTATCTCCTTATGAGCATCAGGATGGTGGACTTGCCGAGATCGAGGTTCGCCTCGGTAAGGCCGTGCAACTTGAGCTGCTTCGGCAGCAGGAACTTCTCGACTATGTGGAGCTTCTCAAGCTCCATATAGCCGGGTATCCTTATGAGCTCCATCCTGTCGAGGAGCGGATAAGGTATGCCCTGAAGAGAGTTAGCGGTCGTAAGGAACATTATCTTGGAAAGGTCGTAGTCGCAGTCCAGATAATGGTCGCTGAAGGTATGGTTCTGCTCGGGGTCGAGGACTTCGAGCAGCGCGGAAGCCGGGTCTCCCCTGAAGTCATGGCTCATCTTGTCGACCTCGTCGAGGAGGAAGACAGGGTTGTTCGAGCCGGCCTTCTTAAGAGACTGTATTATCTTGCCGGGCATGGAGCCTATGTATGTACGCCTGTGGCCTCTTATCTCGGCCTCGTCCTTAACGCCGCCCAGCGAGAGACGCACGAAGTTCCTGCCGGTCGCCCTGGCGATGGACTTGGCGAGCGACGTCTTGCCGACGCCCGGAGGCCCTACCAGGCACAGTATCGGCCCCTTCATCTCTTCTACGAGGCCCCTTACGGCCAGGTACTCCGTTATCCTCTCCTTGACGGCTTTGAGGCCATAGTGGTCCTCGTCGAGCACCCTCTCGGCTTCGGTTATGTCCTTCTTCTCTTCGGTGACATGGTCCC
>MGPL01000039.1:0-5195 GCA_001797415.1 Deltaproteobacteria bacterium GWA2_55_10 | reverse complement strand
CCAGTCTATGTAGTTCCTCGAGACGGTCGCCTCAGCTGACATGGGCGACATCAGGCGCAGTTTCTTGATCTCCTGCTTCGCCTTCTTTGCCGCCTCCTTGGACATCTTCTTTGTCTTGAGCTTCTCCTCGAACTCCTGCAGCTCGCTCTTGAATTCGTCCTTCTCTCCGAGCTCCTTCTGTATGGCCTTCATCTGCTCGGAGAGGTAATACTCCTTCTGGGTCTTCTCCATCTGGCGCTTGACCCTCTGGCGGATCTTCTGCTCGACCTCGAGGATCTCTATCTCGCTCTCCATAATGGAGTAGAGCCTCTCGAGCCTCTTGGTCGGGCTGGAGATCGTAAGGAGCGCCTGCTTGTCATCGACCTTGATCGAAAGGTGCGCGGAGATGGTATCGGCGAGCCTGCCCGGGTCCTCTATCGAGGAGACGCTCATTATCATCTCGGGCGGGACCCTCTTGTTGTACTTCACGTAGGTCTCGAAGGATTTCACCACCGACCTGGTGAGGGCCTCCGTCTCGACGGTCTCGTCTATCGCCTCGTCTATCTCCTCGATCGCGACCATAAAGCAGTCGTCCTCTGAGACGTACTCCTTTATCTTGGCCCTTCTCTTGCCTTCGACAAGCACCTTTACCGTGCCGTCCGGCAGGCGAAGGAGCTGCAATATCGTACCGAGCGTGCCGGCCTCGTATATGTCGTCCGAGCCCGGCTCTTCGGTCTTGGCCTTTTTCTGGGCCGCGAGCAGTATTGATTTATCAGAGCCCATCGCGAGCTCGAGGGCCTTGATGGACTTCTCCCTTCCCACAAAAAGGGGCACTACCATATATGGAAATATGATGATGTCTCGTAACGGTATTAACGGGACTACCATTCTGTCTTTCTTCAAATCCCTTCCTCCTTTAAAAAAGGACAGCATCTCATCACCCGTTCGCATTCAACTCAAGCATGTTGCGTATGTTCAAGCGGCCCAGGAGGGCCGTTCAGGCTCAGGCTGTCTCAGCCCTGTTACCGTAGACGATAATGGGCTTTGCGTTCTCTGTTATTACGTCCTCGTTTATGATGCACTCTTTTATGTTCGTCTGAGATGGCAGCTCGTACATGGTATCGAGCATGACGTTCTCAAGGATGGCACGAAGGCCCCTTGCGCCCGCCTTCCTCCTCATCGATTCCTTTGCCACGGACGCGAGCGCGCCGTCCGTGAACTTGAGCTTCACGTTCTCGAACTCGAAGAGCTTCTGGTATTGCTTTATTATGGCGTTCCTCGGCTCCGTGAGTATCCTGACGAGGTCCTGCTCGCTGAGCTCGTCCAATACCGCGGTTACGGGAAGCCTTCCCATGAACTCGGGTATGAGCCCGTACCTCAAGAAGTCCCCTGGCTCGACCCGGTGCATGAGCTTTGAGTAGCTCGCTTCCACTTCCTTTTTCAGCTTCTCTTCGGTGCTGAAGCCCACTGCCCTCTTTCCCACCCTCTGGGCCACTATGGTCTCGAGGCCGGAGAAGGCGCCTCCGCAGATGAAGAGTATGTTCGTGGTGTCCACCTGCAGGAACTCCTGCTGGGGGTGCTTCCTGCCGCCCTTGGGCGGCACGTTCGCCACGGTGCCCTCTATTATCTTCAGGAGGGCCTGCTGCACGCCCTCTCCGGATACGTCCCTTGTGATGGACGGGCTGTCGCTCTTCCTGGAGATCTTGTCTATCTCATCGATATAGACGATGCCCTTCTGGCACCTCTCGATGTCGTACTCGGCGTTCTGAAGGAGGCTCAGGATTATGTTCTCGACGTCCTCGCCGACGTAGCCTGCCTCTGTAAGCGTCGTGGCGTCCGCGATGGTAAATGGGACGTTCAATATCTTGGCCAGAGTCTGCGCGAGAAGGGTCTTGCCTGAACCGGTCGGTCCCACCAGGAGGATGTTGGACTTCTGCAGCTCGACATTGCCGAGCGCCACCTTGGACTCTATCCTCTTGTAATGGTTGTGCACCGCGACCGAGAGCACCTTTTTGGCGTGCTCCTGCCCGATGACGTACTCATCCAGCGTCTTTTTTATCTCAGACGGCTTGGGGATGGTATGCTCCCGTTTCTTGAACTCCTCTTTCTCGTACTCCTCGGCAATTATGTCATTGCAGAGTTCAATGCACTCGTCGCATATATAGACCATGGGTCCGGCGACGAGTTTCTTCACCTCGTCCTGCCCTTTGCTGCAGAACGAGCATGTCAGGTAGCTGCCACCCTTTTTATTGATCGACATCTTATCCTCCGACCAGTCCTTTGGCCGAAAACCCGCGTATTATCTGCTTATTTCGGCTTCGCTTCTGTTACCATCCTCTTCTCTATGACCGTGTCAATTATACCATACTCGACTGCCTGCTGCCCAGTCATAAAAAAGTCCCTCTCAGTGTCCCTGTGTATCTTTTCCAAGGCCTGCCCCGAATGCCTGGCCATGATGCCGGTGAGCTCTGCGCGCACCCTAATGATCTCTTTTGCCTGGATATCGATGTCAGTGGCCTGCCCCTGCGCTCCGCCGAGGGGCTGATGGATGAGAATACGGGAATGCGGGAGCGCGAACCTCTTGCCCGGGGCCCCTCCGCAAAGGAGAAGCGCGCCCATTGAAGCGGCCTGCCCTAAGCAGATGGTCGATACGTCGGGCTTGACGTACTGCATGGTGTCGTAGATCGCCAGGCCCGCCGTCACGAGCCCGCCCGGAGAATTGATGTATAGATGGATGTCCTTGTCAGGGTCCTCTGATTCAAGGAACAGGAGCTGGGCGACTATGAGGTTGGCGACGATGTCGTCCACTCCGCTCCCAAGGAAGATGATCCTGTCCTTCAGGAGCCTTGAGAATATGTCATAGGCCCTCTCTCCCCTGCCAGTCTGCTCGACTACCATAGGGACCAGATTCATATCCCCTCCCCGGTCTTTTTATTGCCCTGTGGGTTTAAGCCCCGGGCTTGCTCGAATCGATTATAATGTCGAATACCTTCTCGTGCTTGAGGCCGTCCTTTATTACCTCGAGGGCGCCTTCCCTCTCCACCCTGGCCATGAGCGACTCGTAGGCGACGTTCCTCTGGGCAGCTATGTTCCTCACGGCTGCCTCGACCTCCCTGGAGTCGGCTTCTACCTTCTCCTTCGCGGCTATATGGTCGAGGATGATGTCTTCCTTCACGGACCTCACGGCGGCGGGGAGGTATTTCTCCTTGAGCTGGTCGATGGAAAGACCCTTGTCCTCCGGGGAGAATACGCCCATCTTCATGTTCTCTACGACCCTGTTGAGGATTATACCCATGTACCTGTTTACCAGGGCCTGGGGCACCTCGAACGGGTTTGCCTCGATAAGAATGGAGAGTATCTCGTTTTTGAGCTTCTCCTTTATATCGGCCTTCTTGTGCTTTTCTATCTCTCCCTTTACCCTGGACCTCAACTCGAGGCTGTCTACGCAGCCCAGGTCCCTCGCGAACTCCTCGTTAAGCTCAGGCAAAGACTTTTCCTTTACGAATTTGATGTTTATCTTGAAGTGGCCGGTCTTGCCGGAGAGGTTCGCTTCACTGTAGTTCTCGGGGAACGTGATGTCCGCGCCCCTGTTTTCGCCCTTTGTCGCGCCTATGAGGGCTTCATCGAAGCCGGGCAGCAAAGTCTTTTCACCAATTATACACTGATAACCGGTCGCTTTGCCGTTCTTGATGGCCTCTCCGTCGAGAAATGCCTCGAAATCCACCTCGACCAGGTCCCCTTCCTTTGCAGGCCTCTCAGCCTCCTTGAACTCTCCTGCCGCCTGCCTGAGGTTCTGCAATCCCCTGTCCACGTCCTCTTCGGTGACGGTTATCTCTTCTTTCTTGAGGGCCATGCCCTTGTAGTTCTCGATATCTACGCTGGGCTGGACCTCGACCGTTATAGAGTAGGCAAAGTCCTTGTCTTCCTCGGCCTTCTCATTCTTCAGCTCCACCTGGGGAGCCTCGACGGGGATGAGCTTCTTCTCGCCCAGGGCCTGCGGATAGGTGGTCTCGATGAGCCTCTTGGTCACGTCCTCCTGAACATTGCCCCCGAACCTGGCCTTGATGATATTCATCGGGATAGCGCCCTTCCTGAAACCGGGTATTGAGGCGTTCGTCCTGATATTACGGTAGGCGGCGTCGATCTCCTTCCTGACCGTCTCGGCAGGGACCGAAATGTCGAGCTTTTTCTTAACAGGGGTCAAATCCTCGATTTCAACTCTGATGTTCTGCATCTTGCCCTTTCCTCTATGTGGGATTCATTAATTAATTTATTTGGTGCGAGAGGGGGGAGTTGAACCCCCTTGCCAGGAATATAATCAGTTGATTTTATTGTGCTTTTTATACTGATGCAATGACATTTACCTTTTTCAAGACGTTTCCTGAACAACTAACAAAGCGTATGTATGAGCACCTTGGACCCTTATCGGACCCTTAATTGATATCACTCAGGAGATAATCTTTTGATTGGCAATTCGGCGTGGGCATATATGTGGTTTTTATATCGGTATATCCCAGGGCTTACTTTAGCCGGCCATCAACTTATTTGCCGGATTTAAACTGCCATTCCAAAAGCTTCCGCACATTTTAACACGGTAATAGGTCAAATGTTCAAGTTTTTTTTTGAAAATTGACCTCAAACCCTTCCCAAGGCTTTTTTTCGATAAAACCACTCGATTAACAGCTATGTGCCAGACCCAGAATGCCAGGCTTTAAGATGGAACCCTTCCGTATTATTCACCTCAATTCTTGACATCCGCCAGAAGAGATAACAAAGTTAAATATAGCGGGTATTTTCTGGCGAACATGGACCGCTTTGAAAATTTGGCAGCTATCCAATCATGGATATTAACCTGATGAGGAGAATTGGCAATGGCAAGACAAAAAAATTCCTCCGCGCACAGGGCAGAAGAGGGATATCCAGGTGAAGAGAAATTCGAGTTTCTGGCCGCGATCGTAAGGTCGTCTGAGGACGCCATAATAGGCGAAACGCTGGACGGCACCATTACAAGCTGGAATCCGGCGGCTGAGAAGATGTTCGGTTACACGGAAAGGGAAATCCTTGAAAAACCTATGTCGATCTTAGGTCCTGCAGACCGGGTTGGCGAATTCAGGGAAATAATAGAAAAGGCCAGAAAAGGGATCAAGGTCGAACGGTACGAGACCCAGCGCAAAAGAAAGGACGGAGCCCTTATCGATGTCGCGGTCACGATCTCT
>MGPL01000038.1:6869-7316 GCA_001797415.1 Deltaproteobacteria bacterium GWA2_55_10 | reverse complement strand
GTAAGGTGCGCTGTCTTTATGAACTCCTCTTCCTCGTAGCCGCTTACTCCTTCCTTATGCGCCTCGAAATCGGTGAAAAAGCGGGATACCCGTACAAGACCGAGCCGGAGCGAGGCAAGGTAGATGGAGTCGTACTGGGACTGGCCCAGGCATTCGAGCACGCCGTCGTTGTCTACCAGTATGGCGCGCACGATGGACGCGCCGGCGTCCTCCGGCCCCTTTTTTAAAATTATCTCGATTATCCTTGAGCTTTCTTCAGGCTGGAGGGAGGCAAGCGTCCTTGAAACGAGGGCGAGCCTCATGCTGCTCTCGGGCAATGCCGTAAGGTCGACGAGGAGCCTGGCTGCTATTGCCTCAAGACGGCGCATTGTAGTTGGTCCGGGGCTATCTCACTATGTCGAGGCCGTACTCGGCAACACCTTCGGCCTCCGTGAATATGACCATCAC
>MGPL01000038.1:6410-6776 GCA_001797415.1 Deltaproteobacteria bacterium GWA2_55_10 | reverse complement strand
GGTTACTATCCTGCCGGGCGACACGGAACGCGAACCTATTTTGTCCCCGTCCTCGTTGTATATGATGCCGGTGGCGGCCTTTATCTCCTGCGGCTCTCCGGTGATGTTCTTTACGCGCGCCTCTATTACGAAGAGCTTGCCGAAGTTCCTGTTCTCTTCGTAGAAGCCCTTTATGGTCTCGATCTCGACTGTCTTCAACTGGCTCGTGGCAGGCGGCATGAGCGTGCGCGCGAGCTTGTCGATGACTCCGGTATAATATACGAAGCCTCCGCCGAGCACGATTATGAGTATGGCGGCAATGAGGCCAATATTGCCTGAACGCTCTTTTTTCACGGGAATATCTTCCTCATCAGGGCCGCTGAACGA
>MGPL01000038.1:1304-6403 GCA_001797415.1 Deltaproteobacteria bacterium GWA2_55_10 | reverse complement strand
TCCTCCCTCGACAGGTTCTGCGAAAGGATCTCCTTAAAGTCCTCCGGAGCCTCGCCGTTCAACTCGTCTTCAGGTTCCTTTACGGCCACAGGCGACTTCGGCTCCTCTGCCTTGCCGCCCCTTGTATACCCTGATGCAGCTACGGACTTTGCCTTCGGGGCAGCCGGTACGCTCTCGATATTTTCTTCCCAGAGAGCTTCCGCGCCTTTCGCTGCCCCAACCCTGGCAGCCTCGCGCTCAACAGGTTCTTCCATATCGAAGCTGAAGTCGTCATCATCCTTCTTCTCAGGCGTGCCGGCCTCGCCCTTGTTAAGGTCGAGGTCCTCGTCTGTGCCTGCGTTCCAGCCTTCCTCGCGCTCCTTCTCTTCGGTGCGCTCTTCACTGAAAGAAAAGTCTATGTTGTCGAATGACGGGCCGCCTGAGGGCTCCTCCTGCTGCTCTGGCTGCTCTTCGTTCTTGGCCGCCTCAAACGACCTTTCGAATTCGTCCTCGGAGAAGCTGCTGAAGTCAGGCCTTGTCTCTTCCGCCTTTTTCTCCTCTTTAGCCCCGGTCTCCTGAAAGTCAAAGGCAAGGTTTCTCCTCTCCTCTTCCTTTGGCTTGGCCGCGCTCTTTGCGGCCGCGGCCTTCTTCAAGGCATCGTCAGGACGCGAGGACGCGCCTACGCCAAAGACCTCTTCAAGCTGGACCTCTTCAGCGGGCGGCGGAGGCGTTACTATAAAGACATTCTGGCACTTGGTGCACCTTACCTTTACACCATTGCCGGTTATGCGGGAATCGTCGAGTCGGAATTTGGTGGAGCATTTATCGCATTTAATTATCATCTCTCTCCCCTGATACGAGAGTTTCCTTATTTGTAGCATACCGCTTGGCCCCAATTCAAGATAAACTCCTTCTTGACAGCCTTCAAGCCTGATTATATGCTTTACATGGGCCGGGCCTGTTAAATGGAGCTTAAACCTTTTATATCATCAGCTGAAATCGACGGCATAGTCAGCCGCCTTGCAGCGGAGCTGAACTCTGATTTCAAGGGGCGAAGGCCGATCCTTGTCGGCGTTCTCAAGGGCTCGTTCCTATTTCTATCAGACCTCGCGCGGAAGCTGGATATCGAGCACGAGGTCGATTTCATCCAGACATCCTGCTACGGGCTTCGCGACATACCCTCTGACGAGGTCCTGATACTCCGTGACATCACGGCGGACATCAGGGGACGCGACGTAATAATAGTCGAGGACATCGTCGACAGGGGCCACACCGGAAGGGCTCTCAGGAAGTATTTCGCGAACAAGGGCGCGGCAGCGATTAAGATATGTACGCTGCTCCGGCGCGATGGCGGCTGCCCTGACCTCAAGGTCGATTACACGGGAGCGACCATAGACAAGGGCTTTGTCGTGGGCTACGGCATGGACTACAAGGAAGGCTACAGGGGCCTTGCGGCCCTATATCTGATGGAATAGAGGCTGCCACTAAAAATTAGGAATTTTTTCTGAGGTCAAGGAAGGGTGGAAATAAAAAGCGCAGCATATATGGCAATATGTGAGCATTTTTATTTCTACCCTGACACAGAGATCAGGAAAAATAACAATTTTTAGAGACAGCCTAAAAAGGAGGGAGCGTTGGATGGAATACCGAAGCTTATAAGGGGGCTCCTGAAGCCTGAGGCATACCATGAGCGCCCATCTGCGATAGAGCTCCGCCAGACACACATCTCGTACCTCCTGTTCACGCCTGAGTTCGTCTACAAGATAAAAAAGCCGGTCAACTTCGGCTTTCTCGATTATACGACCCTGGAGAGGCGCTTATTCCTATGCAATGAAGAGGTGCGCCTGAACCGCAGGCTCTCCCCCAAAGCATATCTCGATGTGATGGGGATAACACGGGAGGACGGCAGATTTTTCATGGGCGGCGCTGTAGAGCCTGTCGAGTACGCCGTGAAGATGCGCCGTCTCGACGAGGGGCGCATGCTGTCAAGGCTGCTTGAGAAGGACGAGGCGTCGCCCGACATCATAAAGAGGATAGGCCATGTGATTGCGGCGTTCCACTCCTCTGCTGAGACGAGCGGACATATATCCGGCTTCGGCTCTATCGAGGTGATACGCAAAAATACCCTGGAAAATTTCGACCAGACCATCCCGTTCATCGGCAAAACCATAAGTACTTCCCTTTATTCAAGCATCAAGGACTATACAGACGACTTCCTCTCTCAGAACGACCTCCTGTTCAAAAGCCGGATAAAAAATAATTTCATTAGGGACTGCCACGGCGACATACATTCGGAACATATCTTTATCGAGAACGGGATAGAGATAATAGACTGCATAGAGTTCAACGAGCGCTTCAGGTACTCTGACGTGATCGCCGACATCGCCTTCCTTTCAATGGACCTCGATTACGCGAACCGGCACGGGCTCTCAATAACGCTCGACAACGCCTACCTTGCCGAGACCGGGGATTATCAGGGAGGCCGCCTGATGGATTTCTACAGGTGCTACCGCGCCTTTGTTCGGGGCAAGGTAGATGGCTTCAAGGCCTTCGAGCCTGAGGTCGATGAAATGGAAAAAGACGGCTCCTTCATAAAAGCGGCGATTCACTTTCACCTATCGGGACTCTACGCCTCAGGCGGGTTCAGGCCCATGATGGTCGTAGTCTGCGGCCCTTCCGGCACAGGCAAATCGACACTGGCCTTTGAGCTGGCACGGCATACGGGTTTTGTCCATCTCTCATCAGACAGGATACGGAAGGAGCTTGCCGGGCTTCCGCCCGGACAAAGAAGGCCTGAACCCTTTGGAGGCGGCATATACTCGGAAGAGTTCACGCTGAGGACATACGGGGAGCTTATAAAAAGGGCGACGGCCTTTCTTGAAGAGGGGCGCTCGGTGGTGGTGGACGCGACCTTCGGCAAGCGGACTCGCCTTTTGGAGGCAAAGAAGGCGGCCCAGAGGACGCGCGCCCTTTTCAGGGTCGTGGAGTGCACGGCCCTCAATTCGACCATACGGGAGCGGCTTTCAAAGAGGGGCGCGACCCCCGAAGGCGTCATATCTGACGCTGACTGGGAGATATACTTGAAGCAAAAGGCCCTTTTCGAGGAGATAAAGGAGCCGCATACCGAATTAAGGGCAGAGGAGCCTTTTTCAGCGGGCCTCAAGCGGGTGGTCGCGGCAATTTTCGGTTGAGCCTTTGTTGCCCTTGTGCTTTAATCTCTCAGATGGAAAAAGCGGTTGTACTCGTAAGCGGCGGCATGGACAGCACCGTTACCGCCGCCATAGCTGCGGCAAGGGGCGAATGCGCCTTTTTGCATGTAAACTACGGTCAAAGGACCGAGGGGCGTGAGCTTGCCGCCTTCACCAGAATAGCCGATTTCTATAATATAAGCGAACGCCTCGTAGTCGATATCAGCCACCTGAAGCTCATCGGCGGCTCGGCGCTGACCGACGACAATATAGCCGTGCCCCAGGGCGGCCTGGACAAGAAAGAAGTGCCTGTTACCTATGTGCCGTTCAGGAACGCGCACCTGTTGTCTATCGCCGTATCGTGGGCAGAGGTAATAGGCGCGGAAGAGATCTACATAGGCGCTGTCGAGGAGGACAGCTCAGGATATCCGGACTGCACCGGGGAGTTCTTCGCGGCCTTTGAGAAGGCCGCGAACCTCGGCACAAGGCCGGAGACTCGCGTTAAGATAGTCACGCCCCTTATCCATTTGAGGAAATCAGATATAGTGAAAAAGGGCGTCGAGCTCGGCGCGCCCCTGGAGCTATCCTGGTCGTGCTACAAGGATTCTGTCGAGGCGTGCGGAGAGTGCGACTCGTGCCTGCTGAGGCTGCGCGGCTTCAGAGAAGCAGGCGTGAAAGACCCCATCCCTTACCGCAAAAGGTAGAGGGGGCAATCAGGAGGCTGCTAATGACCTTCAAGGAATTTTTGAAAGTAAAGAAGGGCATGGATATCGAGGGCAAGAACGTATTCGAGTTCATGGACGAGTACTATGACGAGTACATGGACTTTTTGAAGACCATGAAGGACGGCTGCGGGCCGAAGTAGCTCGAATTGTCATTCTGAGGGAGCCGGAGGCGACGCTCTGCGGGTTCAGGTTTGCAACCTGAACCCGATGATTCGCGGAGGGTTTACGAAATTCCGGGTTCAATTTGCAAAATTGAACCCGCCAAAGATCAAGTACAAACAGATTCTTCGCTCCGCTCAGAATGACCTGAAAATTCGGAGACTGTCATTGCGAGGAGCTTTAGCGACGCAGCAATCTCATGGTTACCCTCAGAAGCAGATTGCTTCGCTCCGCTCGCAATGACAACAATGACGAACATCCCCCTTTTCTAAAGGGGGACTGAGGGGGATTAACGGGAAACCATAATCTCCCCTACTCCTCTTTAGAAAAGAGAGGAATCATTAGATATCAGGGGAACGGATAAGGATACGGATAGAACGGCTGCCTGAACGGGCCGAAGGGCGAATACGGGCCAAAAGGATATGTGGGGCCGTACGGGTAAGACGGGCCGTAGGGGCCATAAGGGCCGCCGTAACCACCATAGTAATAGGGGTCCATGTAGCGCTCCGGGAGCGGCTCAAATGCACGGACCTCGATGGGCGTGATTATCGGGTAGGGGTAGTCCATCTTCCCGATCTTGCGCCTCTCGATGCCTTTGACCGTACCGGCGACAGTTATCTTCTTGCCCTTGGAATATATGTTCGTGTCGAGATAGCCGGGCGACTGTATGATGAACCTGCCTTTTGACGAGCCGTTCTTGGGGCGTTCGTCAAAAGAGAGCTCGGTCTCGAGGACTTCTATCTCAGTAACATTTTCAAGGTTTTCAGAATTGAGTATTACGCCTCCCCAGATGACCTTCGAGCCTACTAACCTCTCGGGGTTGGTCTGGACCATGTCGAGGGTGATATCGCGGTCCGCCTCCTTGAGCACGCTCCGGGGGAGGACCGAGCAGCCGGCCAGGAATATGGCCGCAAGCATAAGAGCAAAGGTTCTCATATTTTAGATTGTATTATCTTCCGGGGAATTGTCAAATGACAAAAGATTTAAACTTCTCAGAACTGGAAGCCCAGAGGCTCGCGCCCTACGCCGCAAAGAGCTGTTTATCAAA
>MGPL01000038.1:421-1275 GCA_001797415.1 Deltaproteobacteria bacterium GWA2_55_10 | reverse complement strand
CCTTCAGGACGCCTTTTCAGCGGGACAGGGACAGGATAATCCATTCCCACGCCTTCAGGCGTCTTGAGTACAAGACGCAGGTCTTTGTCTACCACGAGGGCGACCACTACAGGACAAGGCTCACGCATACCATTGAAGTCGCTCAGATTTCACGGACAATAGCCCGCGCCCTGGGCCTGAACGAAGACCTTGCCGAGGCAATAGCCCTGGCCCATGACCTGGGCCACCCGCCATTCGGCCACACCGGCGAGGACGCCCTCAACCACCTCATGGAGGGCCACGGCGGCTTTGAGCACAACGCACAGAGCCTGCGCATAGTAGAGGAGCTTGAGGGGAAGTACCCGGGCTTCAAGGGATTGAACCTCACCTTCGAGGTAAGGGAGGGCATCGTAAAGCACTCCTCAGAGCACGACAGGCCGGGCATGAATTCGGAGTATGACAGGGGCAGGTCAGCGAGCCTCGAAGCACAGATAGTCGATATAGCCGACGAAATTGCCTACAACAACCACGACATAGACGACGGCCTCTCTTCCGAGATGCTGGACCGTGATATGCTCATGGATGTCTCGCTCTGGCGGGAGCAGTTCGACGAAGTAAAAAAGAAATTCCCGAACGAGGGCTTCAAGATACTCAAGTCCCAGACAGTCATCAGGATAATAAACGCGCAGGTCACTGACCTGGTGGATAGCATACGAAAGACCATCGAGGAAGAGGGCATAGACTCGCTTGACGCTGTGCGCAGCCGAAAGGGCAACATAGCGCACTTCAGCCACGCGATGGAGGTCAAGAACAAGGAATTGAAAAAGTTCCTCAAGGTGAACCTCTACAGCCACCACAGGGTCATAAGGATGGCT
>MGPL01000038.1:0-360 GCA_001797415.1 Deltaproteobacteria bacterium GWA2_55_10 | reverse complement strand
TGCCGCCAAAGACCTGCATGGAGATCGATAACATCGGCAAGGAAAGGGTCATCTGCGACTATATCGCGGGCATGACGGACAGGTTCGCGCTGGATGAGTTCAAGAAGCTTTGGGACCCGTATGAGAAGGTATAGGCAGCATGAAATAAGTCCATCTGCTGCGTTAGCCTCAAAGCTCGTCACTGCGACGTACATGAAGAGTACGACTCGTTCCTCGCTCCCCGATTTAACCGGGGCCTTGCATATGGAGCTTTTTGAGCAGCCTGGATAATCGGAGTTTACAATTATGCGATGAAGAAACGAGTGAGTGAGCAGCCTGGATAATCGGAGTTTACAATTATGCGATGAAGAAACGAGTGAG
>MGPL01000037.1:1517-8817 GCA_001797415.1 Deltaproteobacteria bacterium GWA2_55_10 | reverse complement strand
ATCGGATGGTGACGATGAAGACGGCGGAGCATCGCACTCATGCCTTTCCATTTCGAGCTGCGCTGACCAGGAGACCCAGGGCGTAAGCGCTCCCATATTCGGGGGCGATTATCTTATTGTAAGAGAGGGCTTCAAGCTTGATATATTGACTGGCTTCAATACAGCTGCGCTTAATGCAGATTACAAAGACCCATTCCCAAGCCTCTTCGACCGGCCGCCCGCTTCCTGAGAATCAAATCCAATATCTTTTTTTAGCCGCTTAGTCTCAGAACCCAAAGGAGACAAGAGATGACTTGCTCTGCGCCGAGAGCGCTATTGTTAGCGGTCCTTGCCCTATTTCTATTCGTCCGCCCCGGGTATTGCGGTGACGGCTCTGAAATGGGCCTTATCCAGCCAAGAGGCCTTTCCAATGCCCCGGATTTCAGCCTGACTGATATCGACGGCAGAAACCTGTCAATGAAGCAGTTGAAGGGCAAGGTCGTGCTCCTGAATTTCTGGGGCACATGGTGCGAGCCCTGCCGCGAGGAGATGCCCGCGCTCGAGGCGCTCTGGAAGGAGCTCGGGCCAAAGGGGCTTGCCGTTGTGGCAATCGCCCTAGACAGGGGCAATATACACAAGGTGGGCGAGTTCTGCAGGATGCACGATGTCACCTTCCCTGTCTCCATCGACCCTTCAGGCAATATTGCCAGCGTCTACGGAGCCACCGTGATGCCGACGAGCTACATCGTCGGCAAGGACGGGGCAATAAAGGGCAAGATCGTCGGGCCGAGGGACTGGACCGGGGCGGCGTCAAAGAAGTTCTTTGAAAGGCTGCTGAATGAATAAACAAACTACAAGGAGATGCTTTCCATGCCGTATAGCAGCATTCGCTCTCTCATTCGCGCCTTCAGCCGCGGCGCTTTCCTCATTGCGGTCATCGGGTACGTGTCTTTCGCCTCTCCCGCGTTTGCGGAGGAAGAGGCCATATATGCCGGGGAGGTAACGGTAACAGGCACAAGGGAGGCTGACCTTGCCAAAGAGGTCCCTTCAACGATAAACGCCATTAAAGATAAGGAGATAAGGAACGTAAAGCCGGTCCACCCGGCGGAGATAATGAACAGGGTCCCGGGCGCGTGGATAAGCTCCACGGGTGGCGAGGGGCACATAACATCCATACGCCAGCCGCTCACGACCGCCCCGGTCTATCTTTTTCTCGAGGACGGGATTCCCATCAGGTCAACGGGCTTCTTCAACCATAACGCCCTTTACGAAGTGAACGTGCCTGGGGCTGACAGGATAGAGGTCGTCAAGGGCACGGGCACGGCCCTGTACGGCAGCGACGCCATCGGCGGCACGATAAACATACTCACCAGGCCGGCTCCGCTCACGCCCGAGATAGAGCTCAACCCGGAGTTCGGCTCTTACGACTGGTACAGGCTTCTTACGTGCATGGGCAACACCTGGGACGACGACGGCTTCAGGCTCGACCTAAACGCCACGCACTCAAACGGCTGGAGAGAGCGCAAGACCTACGACCGCCTGAGCGCGACCCTGAGGTGGGACCACCTCCATTCAGCCTCGGCTAGCGCGAAGACGATAGTCTCGTACTCGAAGATAGACCAGGAGACGAGCGGAGGCGCGCCCCTTACCAAGGCCGATTACGACTCAAGACCCTCCTATAACTATCATACCTTCGACTACAGGAACGTCGAGGCCTTCAGGCTCTCTACCGACTTCCAAAAGGAGTTCGGGGAAAAGGCACTCCTGAGCCTTATCCCTTATCTGAGGGTCAACAGGATGGAGCTGCTGCCCGAGTGGGGCATATTCAAAGTCGGCTCTGACCCTACGACTTACGCGGGTTACGAGTCTACGACAGCGTTCTACTCCCTCGGACTCCTTGCCAAGTACAGGCGCGACTTCTCACCGCTGCGGTCACGGCTGATAGTCGGCATAGACCTCGACTACAGTCCCGGCTACTACGAGGAGAAGCGTTTGACTGTCACGAGGGACACTGCGACGCTCAAATACACTGGTTTCAGCTATGCGTCGACTGATGCCAACAACTACGATTATGACGCGGCCTTCATAGGCATCTCGCCGTACGCGCAGTTCGAGTTCTCTCCTATTGAGAAGCTCCGCTTAACCATTGGCGCGCGCTATGACGACCTTGCCTATGACTACACCAATAACCTTGAAGCGAGCCCAAGCCCAAATAGGCCAGCGTCAACCTACAGGTCGTGGTCAAGGCTCAGCCCAAAGGCGGGCGCAACATACGAGCTTGCAGATGATGTAAGCATCTTCGCCTCCTACAACGAGGGTTTCAGGATACCGTCCACCGGGGACATATTCAGGGCAGGTGGCACTGCTACGACAGCCGTTGACCTGGACCCGGTAAAGGTCTACAGCTACGAGACAGGCGTCAAGGGCAAGATCAGCGAGAAGGTGAGCTTCGAGACATCCGTCTATTACATGGAGAAGAAGGATGACATAGGAACCTTCAACATCTCGACGGGCAACAGCCAGAGGCTGAACGCGGGCAAGACCGTGCACAAGGGCATAGAGGTGGGCCTTGAGGTGAGGCCGGTGGAAAGGGTCGAGCTTGGCGTGAGCTATTCCTACGCGAAGCACGAGTATGACGACTGGAGGGTCTCTCCTACCGTCGATTACAGCGGCAAGGAGATAGCGATTGCGCCGAGGCAGAACCTGAACGTCAGGCTGGATTACAGCCCTGCCATATTGAAGGGCGGGGTCGCGGAGGTCGAGTGGGTGCACCTGGGGAGTTACTGGCTCGATGACGCCAATACCGAGAAGTACGACGGACATGACCTCATAAACCTGAGGACATCCTATAACCTGACGCCCGGATGGGAGCTTTACCTGAAGGCTGCAAACCTCCTGGACAGGAAATATGCTGAGCGGGTATCAAAGAGCTCATCGGGCGAGGCGCTATATACGCCGGGCAGCCCGCAGTCGTTCTTCGCCGGCGTGGTCTACAGGTGGAAGGAGATATGATGAAGGCATTGTTTTCAATATTTGCCGTTCTTTTTCTTCTCGTCGTTTTGCCGTTCGACTCATGGGGGGCCGTCGCGTTCGGCCCCCCCGGGGGGATCGAGCACCGCTCAAAGTCGGTCTCACCCCCGGCTGCGGCCATGGACGACGAGGGCAGGGTCTATCTCGCATGGTTCGAGGAAGAGAAGGACGTGAACTCGCTCTATCTGGCTGTCTCGAATAACAACGGCAAGACCTTCTCTCAAGAGGTCAGGGTCAACGGGACCGATGACGCTCCGGCTTCCGTAAACGACGCGCCTGCGTTGTCTTTGGGTTCAAAGGGCGAGGTCTATCTCCTTTGGAGCGCGAAGGGAAGCGGAAATGATTTCGCCTCTGACCTCAGGTTCGCGAGATCAGATGATTCAGGCAAAAGCTTCAGCCCGTCTGTTGTGGTCAACGACAACGCGAACCCGGCATCAGCCGGGTTCGCGTCCATCGCCGTCGGCGCTGACGGGGCTATTTACATATCATGGCTCGACGGCAGGGAGAGGCAAACAAGGGGTACTGGCACCTATGTAGCCTATTCAAAGGACAGCGGCAGGAGTTTTGGAAAGAATGTCGCCGTTGATTTTGATTCATGCCCCTGCTGCAGGACTTCGATAGCAATCGGCAAGGACAACTCCCTCTATGTGGTCTGGCGCAAGGTCTATCCCGGTAACATAAGGGAGATGGTGATCTCAAAGAGCACGGATGAGGCCAAATCAGAGTTCACCGGGCCGGTTATAGTCGGCAAGGACAACTGGGAAATATCCGGCTGCCCGCACAGGGGTTCGTCAGTCATTGCCGGGGACAACGGAGAGGTGCTTGTATCATGGTATGCCGAGGTCGACGGAGAGCCGGGCGTGTTCCTTGCCGCCTCGAAAGACGAAAAGACCTTTCTCAAGGAGAGGATAGAGAGCAAAAGGAGCGCCTTTCCCGATAATGTCGCGGCGGCAGCCAGGGGCAGTGAGCTTCTGCTCGCATGGCAGGAGATAACGCCGGTTCTGAGCAATGTCGTCTTTGAATCCCGCAAGGGCGCGGATATGACCCGCGTCCAGCTCAATACCGATGTGAGAAAGGCCACTAACCCCGTCATCTCCGTCAACAGGAAAGGGGACGTGCTCGTGGCCTGGCAGAAGATGGATATGAGGGCCGCGAAGACGATGTTCGCGATAGGCAGATAGAAAGTCAAAGGAGGTCTTATGCTGGACATACTCGCAAGTGGCGGGCTCCTCATGGTCCCGATAATACTTGCGTCGATCGTATCGATGGCGCTCGTGATAGAGAGGATACTTTTCTGGAGGAGGCAGAGGACTCCCGCTTCAATGCTCGAAATTATAAAAGAGGCCGAGGCAGGCAGGTTTGAGAAGGCCCTGACCCTGTGCAACGCGAACGACTCTCCAGTGACAAGGGTCCTGAAGGCAGGCCTAATGAGCAGGACCAACAGAGCTGCGCTCGCCATGGAGGCGGAGGCGACAGGCGAGGTGAGGGAGATGAACAGGTATCTCCCCGCTCTTGATACCATAATAACGCTCGCGCCCCTCCTGGGGCTACTTGGCACCATCGTCGGCATGATAGGCTCTTTCGGCATAATCGCGGAAGCGGGGCTCAGCAAGCCGCTTGCCGTAACCGGCGGCATATCAGAGGCCCTTATCGCTACGGCAGCGGGCATTATAGTCGCGGTCGTGACGCTCATACCCCATAACTTCTTCCAGTCAAAGTCGGAGAAGGCGACCGCCGAGATAGAGCGGTACGCCACGCGCCTCGAGATGGCGCTCGCGGCATCCAAAGACGCGCAGGCAGGCCGCCCATGAGGATGAGCCAATGAAGATAAGAAGGTTCGGAGCGAAAAAGAAGGCGCGCATAGAGATAATCCCGATGATAGACACCATGTTTTTCCTGCTCGTCTTCTTCATGGTCGCGACCATGTCCATGACCGTGATGAGGGGCATGCCGGTCAATCTGCCCAAGGTCGACTCGGCTGACAGCAGGAGCGTGCCGGAGAACAGGTCGGTGACCATATCGAGCGACGGCTCGCTCTATCTCGACAAGGAAGCCATACGGATTGAAGAGCTTGGGGGAAGTCTCAGGGCATACGCCGCGGCAGACCAGGACGCGCTCGTTATCATTAACGCCGACGAGTCCGTCATTCACGGGAAGGTGGTCGAAGTGATGGACACGGTCAAGCTCTCCGGCATAAAGAGGCTCGCGATAGCGACGAGGCCGAAGTAGGCGGATATGGCTGATATAAGGAAACTGATAGCCGTCTCGGCGCTCTTCCACGCGGCCCTGTTTGCCGCCATGAGCGGAGTGCTGCCCAGGGCAGTGCCGTCACTTCAGGAGCTTACGCCCGTGGAACTCGTCGAGGTCCCGAAGACAACGGAGCCTCAGAGAGCCGCACCCGCGCCCGTAAAGCCCTGGCCTGTTATCGAGAAGAAGATAGAGCCCGAAGCCGTGAGGCCTCTTCCCGAAACAGAGCCCGAGGACGTTCAGGAGATCAGGAAAGAAATCATAAAGGCAGCGCCTGAGGCCCCGGCCGCGGCTGAAAAGAAGGAAACGCCCGCACCAACTCCCGCTGCTGAAAAGCCAGTTGTGCCGGCCGTTGCACAGCAGCCTGTCAGTGCGAAGGCAGCCTCGATCGATGAGAGGGCCGCGTTGAGCCGTTATGTGAATGAAAAGGTAGACAGGGCAAAACGCTACCCTAACTGGGCCAAACAGAGGGGCTACGAAGGCGTCGTGGGCCTGAGTTTCAGCGTGATGACGGACGGCTCTGTCAGGGCGCTTGCCGTTACAAAGCCTTGCGCGAGCGATATCCTCAACAAGGCAGCCCTCGAAGCCGTGGAGCGGGCCGCCCCTTTCGATAAGGGGCCGTTCAAGATAGATATAAACCTGAGGTTCAAATTAGACGAGTAGTTGATTACGGAGAATCGATCATTTTCGCATAATGACTAACGGTCAAGCCCAACGGCTCTGCCCAGCAGGCCATCCTGTGCTTCAAAGACCCTCTTTCGACCATCAGTAGCGATGTGAACGCGACAAGCTGACGGGCATCGATCAGTTGACTATGTAACGCTATCTTAATTTTCATGCCTTTGACTGGCCCGCAAGAAGTTCATGGGGTCTTTGGACAGCAGCCACCGTCCTGGCAAAGCAAGAGTTGATCCAGTACGTGGCGGGTATCGTTTTTGCCTTATTCCCATTTCATTATGCTGGCGTAACTTTTTTCTGGCAGAATAGAAGTGAATAGATCGTGTGGGTCAGTGATGAGCGAATTTGAGATAGAAAAGTAATGGATTATTTTAGACGAACGATTGCGGCAGTTGGGGGTCTCTATACCCAGGGGATCTGCAGGAATGAACACGAAGATGAAAAAAGCCCTTTATGTCCTCGTCGGAGTAACGGCGGCCGCTGTTCTCGCAGTGGTCATTTTCGTACGCACCTTCGACATAAACAGCTACAAGCCCCGCATTGAGGCTGCCGTCTCCGAGGCTACTGGGATGAAGGTCCGCATCAACGGCAAACTGAAGCTCGCGTTTTTCCCCCACGCACGCGTATCGATTGAGGACATCCTGATACAAAACCAGAACGCTGACGTTGCCTCTGTAGAAGAGGTGCAGGTGAAAATAAAACTCCTGCCCCTTGTCGGAAGGAAAATACTCATACAGCAGGTAGGGCTCATCGCCCCCAGGTTCTTTATCACGAAAGACAGGAGAGGGCATTTCAACTTCGAAACACCGGAGAGGAAATTCCCTGAGAAAAAGTTACCGCCCTTTGCGGCAGGAAAAATCTTCGTCAAAAAGGGGCAAGTCTTTTACGTGGATAAAAAAACAGGCGGGAAGAGCGAGGCGAACGAGTGCGACCTTGAGATCAAGAACCTCGCTGTGGTTGGAGGAGAGTCTATTTACGCCAGCTCTTTCGAGGGGGATTTGTCATGCAAGGAGGTGAAGGCGAAAGGCTTAAAGGTATCAGATGTCCGCGTTGTCATGAAAGCGCGTGAAAGGAAGTTTGAGGCAAATCCCGTCACGCTGAAGATTTTCGGCGGAGACGGCAGGGGTAGCATCATGGGTGTGATGTCAGGTGAAAGCCCCGAGTACACGGTAGATTTTACGATTACAAAATTCCGTTTCGAAGAGGTGCTTGGGGCTTTTAAAAAGAAAAAATCCATACGCGGCGAGCTGAATCTGAATTCTCATCTCGCGATGAAAGGCAAAAACGCGAATGAGATGAAGAGGACGGCTGAGGGAGAGATTTCGCTCCGGGGGCAGAACCTCGTCCACGAAAGCATCGACCTCGA
>MGPL01000037.1:0-1496 GCA_001797415.1 Deltaproteobacteria bacterium GWA2_55_10 | reverse complement strand
CTGGGAGGAAAGAGCACGATACAAAAACTAGTCTCTGACTGGAAGTTGAAAAAAGGCGTTGCAGAGGCTAAAGACGTTGCCTTTTCGACAAGACAGAACAGGGTTGCCATGAAGGGAAGGCTGGATTTTGTCAACGAGCGGCTCGACGATGTGACGGTGGCGGTGGTGGATGAAAAAGGGTGCGTGCGGTTCAGACAGAAAATTCACGGTAACTTCCGGGACCCCCGAGTCGAAAAGGTAAGCATACTGAGATCAATGGCAAAACCCATGCTTGATCTGTTCGATAAGGCAAGCGAGTTGTTTAAAGGCGAAGAGTGCGCGATATTTTATTCGGGATCCGTGAAACACCCGAAATAAGAGAATGATTTTGAACGGGTGCCAGCCTTAAAACCCGCCGCTTTAGAGAGTACATTCCAGGCCTTTTTCCTTCTTGCTTTTACCCCTCGTTTTCTTAAATAATCCTTGTGTTTCAAGTTGTTAATCGAGATTGGCAAAGTCAGCCGATGTCAGGTGAAGAGATGCCAAAGAAAAGGCTGACAGGAACAGCAATCCCCGCCCATCAGCAAGGTTTCAGGTCGCTCTCACAATTAAACTCCAGAGGAATGAGATCTAAGATATAATGTGTTAGCTCGCGCCTTTAGCTCCTTGCTAAGATATGGTACTGGAAAATTGCCGGGACCTTCGGGGCTCTTGAGATTGAAGTGCTGCCACACGGGAAGGAAGTTTCTTCGTACGCACATATTGCAGAGGTGAATATGAAACTGGACATACGAGTAATGAAAACCGAAAAGACTTTAGAAAAAATGTTTTCCGTTGAATTGACCGGGGACAGAAATAAGGACTTAGCCGCCTTTGAGAAGCTCTCAATCGAGTTGTATATGTGGGCTGGTGATGAAGGATTATTTGAAGAAAGGAAATGAATCCAGAAAGAAGGGAAATAACGGAATAGCATCTTATCGGAGTCAGCCACTGAAAAACGCCAGTATAGCGTTGTAACCTGCGGGCAAATAGTGTGTGTTATACTGGGAAGATAAAATCATGGGTCCAAGGCCTTATCTTATAATGATATGGATTAATCGCTGAAAAACTTGATTGAGATATGGAGATGTGTTATAAAAATTTGCTCTGTTGGCGTCAATCGAGTTGCTCGCAGGTGCAAAATTGCGGCAAGAAATGAATTCTGAGCCCCTTGAATTGGTAACCTGCTGATTTTATAAAGGATTTTAGGGGCAGGAGAGTCGCATTAGTCTCGCGAATGTATTTTGTGAGTTGTTGATTTTTTAGAAATCGGGGCGTGGCTCAGTCTGGTAGAGCACCGCGTTCGGGACGCGGGGGCCGGAGGTTCGAATCCTCTCGCCCCGACCAAGTCAAAATATCCGTAATCCCTAAAGGGGTTACGGATATTTTCATTTTGTGGGCAGGATTCGAAAGGCGCCGAGCGGCGGGAATCCGCAATGCCTGAACGCCGAGCGAAGCGAGGAAAAGCACTCATGGAT
>MGPL01000036.1:10328-11505 GCA_001797415.1 Deltaproteobacteria bacterium GWA2_55_10 | reverse complement strand
GCATCCAGAAGATGAACCATACGGTCTTGCGCTCGTTTTTGTAATAGGGCTCCATTGGCACGGCTATGCTCACCCCGCCGCGCACGTCGCCCTCCTTGTAGCCCTGGTCGGCGTGGCACCGTAAGCAGCTCTTCTCCACGAAGAGCGGCCTTATTACGCGAAGGTACGGCGCTCCGTCTATGCTGGTTATCTCCTGCGACTCGGTCTCTCGTTTTTCAAATGCTATCAGGGCGGCCTTCTCCCATTCGTCCGGCTCGTTCTTCGGGTTGTAGAGCTTGAGACTGGTGAGCCTGTTGAGGACCGGGAGTTCGGTCTTGCCCTTGATGTTCTCGAAGACGACCCTTGTCCTGATGACCGGGTTCACAAGGGTAAGGCGATGGCCATCAGTGGTGGTGACATTCATATTGGGCGGGCTGTGGCCGGTAACGGGCTCAGTGCACAAAGACGGGTCAGGCGTTTTATCCGGACAGAATACCAGGTCCTTTGCGGTATCGGGTTTGACGTATATGTCCCCGAAGCCTGACATCACCTTCTTGTAGTACTCGGAATGGGTCCTTGCCTCGATAACGGCCCCGTCAATAGCCTCATGGTGATGGTGATAATACATGGCGAGAAAAGAGACGGTGATGACAATAGACCAGGCAAGAAAAATGTACAGGGAGGCTTTCTTTACGACCCGTATAAGTGCCGATTCCATAACGGTAATTCTACTATATTGCGGAAAAAGCCGCCAGTCTTTTAAGGGAAGGGGGGGCGACGTGTCCCATAATTTTGGGGTAACGGGCGAAAAAAAGCCCGCTGGAGGTTAACCAGCGGACCTCGTATTAATCTGTTTTGTTATCTCTTGAATCTTCTCCTGGCGAAGATCAGCCCTGCCAGGCCGCCGCCGACCAGAAGAAGGGTGGCAGGCTCAGGAACCGGCTGGGTCTGGTTTTCGGCAACGCCGATTGTGAACCCGTGCCAGTATTCGCCGGGGCTTACGGCCCAGGTTATCGAAGAAATGCTGCCGGTGAACTGGATTACTCCGTGCAACTCGTAACCCTGCAGGATGTCGCCCGCGTACAGGTTATACCAACCATTTCCCCAATAGCCCTGGCCCTCGCTCAGGACGGTAAAGGGGAGGTTGAAATCGTAAGAGACGGGATAACCGGGCTGACCCTGGCTGACTATGGCCATG
>MGPL01000036.1:6025-10270 GCA_001797415.1 Deltaproteobacteria bacterium GWA2_55_10 | reverse complement strand
CGACCATCTCGGCGGCGGTCGGCGCGTTGTCGACTACCGCGTTGCCCGTATAGGGAGCCGGGGTGCCTTCGGTCCAGTAATTGGTGCCTGTGCCGGTCTGGGCAAAGGTCACATCGCCGTTGTAGGTCACCGTAACGCCATCGATATTACCGGAAGCCGTGCCATAAAGTCCGGTCGTATAAGAAGTCCAGTCGGTCCAGTCGATGGTCGACGCAAACGCAGGCTGATATGCAAACAGCGCAAGGGCCAGCCCTAATATAATCCTTTTCATTTCTTCCCCTCCCGCAGAATGTTTTTATTATTGCTTGAATGAGATGCAAAAATTACGCCGTCTTGCTGAATTTTAAAGTGCTTGGTTTTATTGCTTTTTTCTATATTTGGAAGTGGGATCTAAGAAAGCATCCGTAAGATTTTCCGACAAATTGAAAGGAAATCCGGCGGTCGCCAGTCTGGATCGGTTCGGTTCATATTGCAGGGATGCTGCGGCGGCTCGGCGGTTAAGGCAGGTGAATGAAAAAGGGGTGCGTCCGAAGCCACGCACCCCTTTTAATTGTTGAGATTGAAACCTTATTTCGCGAAGACCGAATCCTCGACTATTATCGGGTAGAAGTAACCGTATCCGAAGTCCTTTTCGGTCTCCAGTATGCCCTGCGCCATTACCTGGTCGCCGACGGCCGCGGTGTCGCTGGGCGAGGTGAAGATGAGCTTGTTGCCGCCCTCTATGCCTGTGCCGTCCACGACATGCACCCAGTTCCTGCCCATTATGCCCTCAGATACCTTCACGACTTTGCCTTGCACCTGCACGAGATGGCCCTTGAGGTCCTCGCCCTTGTCGAATATCTGCTCTACGGTGTATCTCTCGGCTATCCTGGGCTTTTTGGCCTGCTTTGTCTGCTTGACCTTCTTGACCTGCTTGGCCTGTACCTGCTTCTTGGGGGCGGGCTTTACTGCCTTACCTGCGCCCGGCCTGATCTCGCTTACAAAGAGTATCTTGTCGAATGTGCGGTTCAGGGCCTGGCTCTTGAAGTTGGGCATCCATACCTGCTCGGAGAAGTTCACGACAGCGCCTTTCTTCACCTGCGTTGTGGGGCCCGCTGCCCAGAATACGTTCTTGCCCTCTTTGACCTTTATGTATGTGTAGCCCCCGCCCGAAGCGGTCTCGAGGACAGTGCCGCTGTGGTCAACGGCAAAGGCGTATGAGGCCGTCACGAGCAAAAAGGCCAATATTGTTGAAAAAAGGATACTGCTGCGCATGAGTCTTCTCCTGTGTGAGGTGCCGGGATTTGGAATAAAAGCCTGCGCACATTATAGGTTAACTTGCGTTCGGAAATCCAGAAATATAGTTTTGGGGCTTCAGGCCCGGCGAAGCAGCGGGAATGGGTCGAAGTAAAACAGCCCATCACCCGTTATGAAATGCGCCGGAATATTTATGTTTTTGATGATATTGCTTTATGGTATCATCCCGCAATCCCCTATGACCCTGTGAGATGTCGATACCGATATGCTGCAAGACGCTTTCCTCGCCAAGATAACCCGTCCAAGACCTCATAACGTCTATTTACGCGAAAATTTTTTCGGCATCCTGGACCAATGCAGAAAAAAACCGGCGGTCTCTCTCATCGCGCCGCAGGGCTCCGGAAAGACGACCCTCATAACCAGCTATATCGAAGTACGCAGGCTCAAATGCCTCTGGTATCAGATCGACCCGAATGACAAAGACCCGGCCGCCTTCTTCCATTATCTGGGCCTTGCCGCCGAGAAGGCCAACCCCGGCAAGAAGATCCAGCTCCCTCATCTTACCCCGGAATACCAGAGCGGCATCCAGACCTTTACGAAAGAGTATTTCGCCCGGCTCTACAAGAGCCTCGGGAAAAATTTGCTTATCGTATTCGACAATTATCAGGAATTGCCCGCGGAGTCAGTCCTCCACGAGCTTGTGGGACACGCTCTCGACGAAATACCCGAAGGGGTAAACATCGTCATAATAAGCCGCACTGCCCTGCCGCCGGTCATCTCGCGCCTGCGCCTGCTGCAGAAGATGGAATCGATAACATGGGACGAGCTGCGCCTTACATCCGACGAGATAATGGGGATAGCTTCAAAGAGGGGCAGCAGGATAACCGAACAGGACTGCCGCCAGATACTGGCGAGGACCGAAGGGTGGGCGGCAGGGCTTGTGCTCATGCTCGACAGTAAGATCGAGACAGCGCCGCATAAGGCCTTTGACAAACATAACCTCGGCGCTATCTTCAACTACTTCGCGGAGGAGCTGCTCACAAAGTTCAGCGGCGAGGCAAGGGATTTTCTGTTAAAGACCTCCGTCCTTCCGGTGATGACCGCTGAAATGGCGGAAGAGCTCACCGGGAACAGGAGGGCCGCTTCCATCCTCACGGACCTGGTCGACATGAACTATTTCATCCAGAGCTATTTCAGCGACCAGGCCTATTACCAGTACCACCACCTCTTCCGGGATTTCCTTCTCGACCACTTGAAAAACGAGCTGGATGCGGACGGCCTGGCGAAGATAGAAGCAAAAGCAGCGGGACTTCTTGCCGCGAACGGACGCGTCGACGACGCGGTGAGGCTTTATCAGAGCCTCGGCGATTGGGAGCGGCTGGTCGCAGCGCTCCTCAAAGAGGCCCCTGTGATGCTCGGCCAGGGAAGGCATCAGACGTTATCGGAATGGCTTGATTCGGTTCCGGGGCATATAAGCGAAGAGAACCCGTGGCTACTCTATTGGAAAGGCAGCTGTCATCTGCCCTTTGACCAGGAGAAGAGCCGGTCCTGCTTTGAGGCGGCGTTCATTGCCATGCACGCCGGAGGAGACCCGGCAGGGACATTCATGAGCTGGTGCGGGATGGTGGAGGCCGCTGTCCACGGCTTCGACGACCTAATGATACTCGACCGCTGCATAGATTCGCTGGACGGGCTGTTAAAGGAATTTCCACGGTTTCCATCAAAGGAGATCGAGTACAGGGTATCGCTCGCCATGTTCATGGCCCTGTCTTTCAGGGCTCCTCAGCACCCGCAGGTAAACATCTGGTGCCAGAAGACCTTCGACATAATGGAAGAGACCGCGGACCCGGACCTTGCCGCCTACATAAGCCTTTACCTCGTCGATTATTTCCTCTGGACCGGCAACATGGTAAGGGCAGACCTGGTCGCGGAGAAGATAGCGAAAACCGTAGACATTAAAAGCTGCAGCCCGATGACGGTGATAGCCTCAAAGCTCACGGAGGCTTTGAACCACTGGTATCACGGGAGAGTGCAGTTCTGCCTGTCGGCGGTCACCGAGGGCTTGAAAGTTGCTGAAACGAAAGGAGTCAATGTATTCAATTATTTCCTGTTCGGCCATGCCGCAATCGGCCTGCTTACTTCCGGGGACGTCAAAGGAGCCGAGTCCTACATAAAACAGATGGCCTCGGTGCTGGACAGCAGCAAGAGGCTTTGCGCCTCGTATTATCATCACATAGCGGCGTGCAGCAGGCTTCTGAAGAAGGATATCCCGGGGGCGCTGGAGCACGAGGAACATTCACTGTCCCTCGCGGTCAGGCTCGGCTCGCCTTTCGGCGAGGTGATGAGCAGAACGGGACTTGCTCTCCTGCTTTTCGAGATCGGCGAACGGCAAAGGGCGTCCGTTGAAATAACGAATGCAAGGGAGCTTGCGATAAGGTCCGGAAGCGCCCTGACGGAGTTCATCTCATACCTTTTTGAAGCCTATTTCGGCCTCGTCGAAGGAGACAGGGAGCGTACGATCGAGAACCTCAGGTCCGCGATGTCGCTCGGCAGCAAGAAGGGTTTCGTGAACTTTCACATGTGGTCCCCTGACATCATCTCGCGCCTTTGCGTACTGGCCTTGAACGAAGGGATGGAGACGAACTATGCGAAGAAACTAATCGTCGCGCGCAATATCTTCCCCGAGGAGCCGCCCCTTGAAGTCGAGAACTGGCCGTGGCGCATAAAGATATATACCCTGGGCCGCTTCCAGATAGTCAGGGGCGAGACATCCCTCGTATTCAGCAAAAAGGCCCCCAGGAAAATAATGGAGATGTTGAAGCTCATAATAGTGCTCGGAGGCAAGGACGTTCCCGAAAGCAGGATACTGGACACGCTCTGGCAGGACGCGGACGGAGACGCGGCCCATGCTTCATTTACTACTACATTGAAACGCCTCCGTGACCTGCTCGGCTATGATGACGCCATCGTGCTGCGGAACGGAAGATTGACCCTCAACCAGCGCTACTG
>MGPL01000036.1:334-6010 GCA_001797415.1 Deltaproteobacteria bacterium GWA2_55_10 | reverse complement strand
GGCATTCGAGCACTTGATAAATCTCGCCGACGCCCGTTCCGACGCCGGGCTGGACGACGGCGCCATCGGCTATCTGGACAAGGCCCTCGGCCTTTATAAGGCGGGGCATAATTTTATCGACTTCGAAGACAACCAGTGGTCGCTCATGTTCCATGAGCGCCTGAAGAGCATGTTTGTCCGCGCGGTCATGAGACTCGGCGCGCATTTTGAAAAGACCGGGGAGATCGACGACGCCATCGCGTATTACAAAAAGGGGATCGAAAGAGAGCCCCTTTCAGAGAACCTGTACCAGAATCTCATGCTCTGCATGCACCGGCATGGGCACGACGGCGAAGCGCTCGCCCTGTACAGGAGGATGGCGAAGGTCTTCGCGGAAGTGCTTGGAATAGAACCCTCCTCGAAAACAAAACAGATCTATCAAAGCCTCACAGCCGGTTAGCCCGCAAAAAAACACCCCGCAAGCCGCCAGCATACTCCTGAATCAGATACATTCTTTTTCCTGTGACACGCCTTTTTTCCTATCGGTTACCTAAAAGTTAGTTTCTTATTCATACAATCCGATCACGAATTTAAAAACGGTTTGACGCATTCGTATGGTCCGTCCGGAAAACTTTTAATTACATTTATATACGAGGTTTAAATGGCTTCTCTAAAAAGAGCGATAGGGCGCGAACTGGAAGCGGACAAACATCTTTTTCTTAAAGAGCTTGGGTCGCGAATAAGGGACATCAGGCTGCAGAACAACCTGACAAAGGCCGAATTCGCCGCCGCGCTGATGGTGCGGGTCAAGACCCTCTCAGAGATAGAAACCGGCAAACGCCAGCCAAGCGGCAGGCTGCTCTTCGCCCTGAAGGAGTTTTTCGGGGTCAATGAGCTTTGGCTCATGACAGGAAAAAGGGGGGCGCCGAGCGACAGCCAGGACAGAAAGATGGAAGAGACCATGCACCTTCTCGGGATCTTCAAAAGGCTCTCCGACAGCAGCAGGGGCAAGATATTGAACATCGCCAAGATATTGATGCAGAAAAGGCATCTCAACATTCAAAGGCGGAGAACGAAGACCGCCAGGGTGCAAGCGGCGGAAAAATCACTCGCCGGCTGACCGGAACGGGCAGATGATGAAGAGCAGAAGCCTCCTCGTAAATTACACCGGATATCCGACCACGCCGAACGCTTTCATGCCGGACAACGGCCTGGCCGTGCTGGCCAACTCGTTGCTCTCCAGCGGCCATGAGACCACGATACTCGATTACAACACGATAGACATAATGAAGCTGCTCCCGCATGAATACGGGAAGAGGCTTGTCGATCTCGCCGGTAAAGATACTCCGGACAGCTCCAGGGAGTTGAAGGAGATATCGGCTGAGCTGGACCTTATCCAGGACCTGGACATAGACGAAAAGGCCCGGGAGATAACGGATATCATCCGGAGGCGCAAGATAGATTTTCTCGGCTTCAAATTGTGGATGGGCCAGAGCTTTGAGAACGGCATAAAGCTCGCGAAGAATATAAAAAGCAGAAATCCCGGGATCAGGATATTCGCCGGCGGCTCCCATGTCGATTATTTCAGGGGCAATATCTACAAGGTGACGGACGTCTACGATGTGCTCGCCTACGGGGAAGGAGAGGAGACGATAGTCGACCTCGCCGAATACGCGATTGGGCGCAGGGAACTCAAATCCATCCCCAATCTCGTCATAAAGGACGGCTCCGGCGTGTGGGAGACCCCTGAGAAGCGGCTCCAGAATCTCGATAAATCTTTTCCAATCTACGATACCGATATATACCCGGCCCTCAAGGGCGACCAGAAGCTTAAACTGTTCATCTCAGAGTTCAGCCGGGGATGCCCGTTCAAATGCAACTTCTGCGGACACTCGAACAAGAGCGGCTCCAAGTGGCGGAGCAAGAGCCCGGAGCATATCATAAGCGAGTTCCGGCACGTAATCGACACCCACGGCACCCGCGTCTTCAGGAACGGCGACTCGAACACTCCGGGCATGCTCATAAGGGACGTCGCCGAACGGATAGTCAACGAGGGCCTCGACATCGAGTACGCGCTCATAAGCCATGTGAACAACCTCGATATGGACGCCCTGGACATCCTGAAAAAGTCCGGGTGTTTCTCGGTCTTCTTCGGGGTGGAGTCCGGCAACCAGCAGATGATCGATAAATACATAAACAAGGGGCTCAAGCTGGAGAACGCGAAAAGGGCCATAGACGAATGCAGGAAAAGAGGGCTTTTCGTGGTGACGAGCTACGTATATCCGTCGCCCGGCGAGACTGAAGAGACCAAGAGGGACACTTATAATTTCATAAAGGCTTCCGGCGCGGACGCAGTGTCGATATGCACGCCCATCATCACGCCGAAGAGCACCTGGGGCGACAAGCCCGGAGAGTACTTCATCGAGCTCAGCGAGAACTACTTTTACGATCTGATGTTCTTCACCCCGGCGCTCTTCTACCCGCCTACCATGTGGAAGCCTCTGAACTACAAGATAAACGGGAAGGATTTCTTCGAGATAGCCGGGGAGTCGGACCGCTTTGCCGACGCGCTGGAGAAGGAAGAAGGGATGCTGACGCAGGTGATGGACGACGCCGCGCTGATGTCCAAGCACTGCCGGATGGACTTCAGGGAGTTCCGGAGCAAGGTCCGCCATTACCTGAAGGCAGGCGACAGGCCGAGCATGGAAGGGATAATCAAGACGATTAACAGGAGCGCAAGCAGCTTACCCGTAAAAATATCAGCCTAAAGTCTTTCAGGATGCAAGCCCTCGTCATTTGAACCAGCAGGGGAGGTGAGTGCAATCAGTATCGAGGTGGTCCGCGCGACATCCGATCAGGCAAAAGAACTGTGCTATCGCATCCGCTATGACGTATTTGTGAGAGAGACCGGGTATATCCAGAAGGAAATCGAAAGCGGCCTGGAAATCGACGATTACGACAGATTGGATACGACAGTACACTTCCTCGCGTATTTCAACGGGCAGCCGGCCGGGAGCGCGCGCCTCCTCCTCCCGAACAGGTCGGTCTCTGAAAGGGAAGGCGGCTGTTACGGCCTCCCGATGGAGAACCTGTACGATATAAGGCATTACGCCTCGACGGACCTGAAGATAGCCGAGATATCCAGGTCATGCGTCAAGGAAAGGTTCAAAAGCACAAAGACTATTTTTTGTCTGTGGAGAAGCCTTATAGAGTACGCGGGCGAAAGGGGCGTAACGGACCTCATTACAAACGTCAACCCCGAGACCGACAGCCTCTCCGACACCTATCTCATTTACAAGCACGCGAAGTCAAACAGCCTGTTCGACCCGGATATCACGGTCCATCCCAGAAAGACCGGCGGCAAGACCTCGGACTACAGGTTCCCGCTCGCGAAGAAACCCGTCGGCGACTCTGGAGAGGAGTTCGACATAGAAGAATTGCCGCAGACATTGAAGCTCTTTACCAGGGTCGGGCTGCTCTTTACGGGCGAGCCCATCTACTGCAGCGGAATCGACATGTGCGCGCTGCCAATGAACTGGAAGCTCAAGGACATCTGCAAGAGCCCGTTCGGCAAATTCTTCCAGAAAAAAGACGCCGCGGAGAAGGCGGCATAGAGTTTCCGCCGGTTTGCAATGGAAGTAAATTTCATAAAGGGAAAAGGTCTTAAAATGAAAAAGAACAATGTGGTGCACCTGACAAACTTTACTCGCAAGCCCGCCGGCAGGAAGTCCACTGCCGACACTGACAGGCTGCTCCACGGCTACAAGCGCCTCTCTCGCAAGGAAAAGGAGATCCTTCTGACTATCCTGGACGCCTTTGTGCTCGGCAAACTGTCGGCTGAGCAGGCCGAGTAATGATTTGATAAAAAACTGCTATAATTGAATAATCAGGCGCATTTCAAAGACACTGGGTCATAGTGAAAGGAGACCGGAATGAATCTCTATGTGGGGAATTTGTCGTATGATGCAACGGAAGAGGATATAAAGCGGGCTTTCGAAGCATTCGGCCGTGTTGAGTCCGTCTCGATTATAAAAGACAAGTACAGCGGCGAATCAAAAGGGTTTGGATTCGTGGAGATGCCCAATTCGGCGGAAGCCAAAAGCGCGATCGACGGCCTGAATGAGAAGGAATTTAAAGGAAGGGCGCTTAGCGTCAATGAGGCTCGTCCTCGCGAGGAAGGCCGCCCTGGCGGTAAAGGAGGGCGAGGGGGTCCCGGCGGGCGCGGCGGCGGGCGAGGCGGGCGCCGTCCTTTTTAGCCATCCAAGTAGAAAATATTGTGAGTCAGCATGGTAAGGTGGGCAGAGCCCACCATGCAAGCTGGCAAGCTGGAGTTCCGGCCCAGCGCCTCCGGCCCGCGCCCTGTTCAAAAGTGATATAATTTATATAGGGAAGTTCTGATTAATTCTCGTTTTTGCTGTCATTGCGAGGAGCAAAGCGACGAAGCAATCTCCAAGTGCTTGATTTACCTAAAGACGAGATTGCTTCGCTGCGCTCGCAATGACGAATCAATGAATTAATCAGAGGTTCCATAGGTTTTTGAAGGTGCGGGAAGGAGGCGAATAGTATGCCGCTCGCAACCAGGATGTTCGATTGGCACGATAAGGAATTCAGGCACGCCGACGAGGTCTATATCGCGGTCGTGGCTATCCTTACATTGGCCATGATCATTGGCTATTTTCTGCTTCCAGCTTTCTGAGGAGCAGGACTGAAAGCAGGGGCAATGAGGCTGAAGTTTGAATGCAGGAAAGCGCATTTCAACGTTGAAGTGTGTCCGGTATTTAGTAATTACATCGGCGGTCTTTTTTTGTGGACAGTTGTAGTTGTAGGTTGGGTTAGCGAAGGGTGTCCGACTGTTACCTTCGCAGGAGGGAGTAGCGGGCCAAGAGCCGTTTCCCCTTCGAGACTATATCCGCCACCCTCTTCTGGTTTGAGAATCAGCGGCTTCTTGAATAGCTTCCGTAACACCTGCCGAGCAATGGCGACATCAGAGAATATCAACTCCTCGAACCTCATCAATCTTGATTCAAGGGCCTTTTCCAGTTTTTCATAATCCACCTCATTCATCTGAGCAGGGGCATTATATCGAGCGACTTCGACTTTCAATGCCTCTGTCTTCGATTCCCTGTCCTTAATCTCCTGTAAGATAATTTTAGGGACACCACTCCCTGAGGCAATAGCCGATGCGAGGTTCTTTAATTCCTGCTCAGTCTTCCGAAGTTCCTCTTTTAAGGAGGAGCCCCTATGAGGCTGTTCTTTCTGGAGCTTGGCTATTTCATCCATCGACTTCTTCACGATGTACTTGATGGTGTCCTTACTCAGGACATCCTTTTTTATAGCAGACAGGACGAGATTATCCAGCTCAGTCATAGGGATTCTTAAATCATTCGAGCAGACCTTTGAGCCTCGGTTGCTATGATATGAACAGACATAAAATCTCCTGTGACTCGCGCCGGAGCGGAAACCGATAATATGGTGTCCGCAAATTCCGCACTGGGTAATGACGCTCAAGAGGTACTTTGAATCCCGTCCGCTATCAGGTTTGCCCTGCAACTTTCCATCCGAACTTCTTATATACATGGCGGAGGTCGCCTTGATTCTCGCCTGAACTTTCTCCCAGAGCTGCTGAGGAATAATCCTCAAATCCTCGCGAGCGATTTTAAGATAATCAGACTGCTTCTCTCTTTTCTTCGTGCCACC
>MGPL01000036.1:0-243 GCA_001797415.1 Deltaproteobacteria bacterium GWA2_55_10 | reverse complement strand
CCGGCACTTTTCCGGGGAGGGGGCGGCGTCTTCCCGTCGAAGTACTTCAATGAATATTTCCGGTAACGCGGGTCTCCGTCGAGGGTTTTCGTAATTTTATGGATGCCATGACCGTCCGCGGACATTGTGAAAATCCCGATAGTGATTTCCTTCTGATGCTCATTGATTCTGTAATCCGTGTAGGCTTTGGTCTGCTCTCCGTTTACTCCGGTCGTGTACACAGGAATGAGGTCGAATCCATAG
>MGPL01000035.1:7442-14586 GCA_001797415.1 Deltaproteobacteria bacterium GWA2_55_10 | reverse complement strand
CTATGTCGGATACCTTGCCTGTCTTGTTCAAGAGCGCGAGCGATATCTCGAGCATCACTTCTGAATATATCTTGAGGTTTGACTGGACGAACTTATCAAGGGTATGGCTCACCACGCCCTCGGTGGAGTTCTCTATAGGGACGACGCCGAAGTCAGCCCTGCCCTTTTCAACGTCGTCGAATACGTCGGCTATGTCCTTCTTGGGGACGAAGTCTCCGGAGAGGCCGAAGTGCTGCATGCAGGCCTGATGGGTGAACGTGGCAACCGGCCCTAAGAACGCTATCCGCAGAGGCTTCTCAAGCGAAAGCGAGGCGCTCATTATCTCCCTGAAGACGCTCTTCAATGCCTGGTTCGGGAAAGGCCCGGCGTTCCGGTCCATGAGCCTTTTGAGGACCTCCTGCTCCCTTTCAGGAACGTAGAATTCCTTGTTCTCCCTGGCCTTTATCTTGCCGACCTCGAGGACATGATTGGCCCTCCTGTTCAGGAGAGCCAGTATCTCCATGTCGACGGAATCTATCGAGGCCCTAAGTTCTTCTATGCTCTTGGTCGTCGGCATATACCCTTAAAGGCTGCTGAAAAAGTCCATCTGCTTTGTTGTCTCCGTCGCTCGTCGCTGCGACGTACATGAAGAGTACGACTCGCTCCTCGACTCCTCGCATATGGAGCTTATTTGAAGCCTGAACGTTTTCAGCGTCAGAAACCGCTAAGTTTTAAAAAGACACTTTATTGTATTCCCTCAAAAAAATCAATACCTTATTTACCTTTTAGGCTCCGCGAAGACGCCCATGTTGCGGAACTTCCTGTACCTGGCCTCGACAAGGGATTCTGCGTCAAGTGCCGTCAATTCCGCCAGCTCTGACACGAGCGCGGCCTTCAAGCTCTTGAAGGCTGTGGCAGGCTCCCTGTGCGCCCCGCCAAGCGGTTCCTTTATGACCTTGTCTATGATGCCCATTTTCAAGAGCTCCCCGGCGTCGACCTTCAGGGCCTTTGCCGCAAGGTCAGCCTTGCTGCCGTCCTTCCAGAGGATCGCGGCGCAGCCCTCCGGGGAAATTACGGAATACGTAGAAAACTCCATCATGTTGACCCTGTCGGCGACGCCTATGGCAAGCGCGCCTCCGCTGCCGCCCTCGCCTATGACGGTAGCCACTATCGGCACCCTGAGCCTGGACATTACCATCAGGTTGGTCGCAATTGCCTCTGACTGCCCCCTCTCCTCGGCCCCTATGCCGGGGTATGCGCCGGGCGTGTCGATAAACGTGAATACGGGCAATGAAAACCTCTCCGCAAGCTCGAATAGCCTCAACGCCTTCCTGTAGCCTTCAGGGTGGGGCATGCCGAAGTTCCTGTGGACCTTCTCCTTGGTGTTGCGCCCCTTCTGCTGGCCCATTACCATGACAGGCACCCCGTCGAGCTTCGCCATGCCGCCGATTATTGCGGGGTCGTCCCTGAATGCCCGGTCGCCGTGAAGCTCCATGAACTCTTCGAACATGTTCTGGATGTAGTCCAGCGTATAAGGCCTTTCAGGGTGCCGCGCTACCAGCGTTATCTGCTGGGGCGTGAGCTTGCCGTATATCTCTTTCAATAGCCCCTTTGCCTTCTTCTCAAGCTTGGCGATGTCCTCGGACGAGCGCACGTTTCCCGTGGCCTCGTAGGTACGGAGCTCTTCTATCTTCTTCTCTATCTCTTCTACGGGTTTTTCGAATTCGAGCCAGTGTCTGTACATATCCGACTGGTTCTCCTTTTTAGCAGGCTGCTGAAAAAATCCATCTGCTGCGTTGTCTTTGTCGCTCGTCGCTGCGACGTACATGAAGAGTACGACTCACTCCTCGCTCCTCGACGCCTTGCATATGGAGCTTTTTGAGCAGCCTGAGGTTCAAGTTTCTAACTATATAATTTCCACCTGAGCGCCGTCTATAAGTTCCTTGATCCGGGCGACAGCAGGCTCGAGCGGGCTTATCTTGAGCCCGTCGTTAACGCTTATTATTATCCTTCCCTGGTCTGGATAGACCAGGTGCAGTATGACCGGGGATGTGCCCGGGTTCTCCTGTATTATCTTCTTCAGTTCCGCGAGCTTTTCTCCCGTAAGGCCGTCGATTGGCGCGTGTATGTGGGTATTTCTGGCCTTGAGCTTCTTTTCCATGCTGCCGAAGTCTTCGATAGAGGATAGGCCGGTGACGATGAGCTTTACCTCTTCCTCTTCCTTATCGAGCCTGCCCATCACGATGAGAGGAGATCCTCCGGCGATAATGTCCCTTGTCTTCTTATAGAGGTCCGCGAAGATGACGGACTCGACGGAGCCCGTGAGGTCCTCTATGCGGGCAAAGGCCATGCGGTCGCCCTTCTTGGTCGTTATCTCCTTGAGTTCGGCGATAATGCCGCCGATCGTGACCTCGTCTTCGTTGTTCCTCTCGACAAGGGAGTCGATGTGGACGGTGTAGAGGTCCAGCTCTCTCTTGTAGCCCGCGAGCGGGTGCGACGAGAAATAAAATCCGAGCGTCTCCTTCTCGTAGCCCAGCAGTTCCTTGTTGCCCCACTCCGCGACTTTGGGCGCGTTTACCGTTGGCTTTACGGCTGCGCCGCCGCCGCCTCCGCCTCCGAAGGCATCGAAGAGCGACGACTGCCCGAGTTCCCTGTCGCGCTGCATAGACTGGGCCGCGTCCAGGGTCGGGTCAAGCTCTGCCGCAAGCTGGGCCCTCTTCTCCTTCGTGAAATCCAGCGCGCCGCATTTTATGAGGCTCTCGATGACCTTTTTGTTGACCTTGCGCGAATCTATCCTTGAGAGGAAATCAAGGAGAGAGGTGAACTTGCCCTTTCCACGGATCCGCAATATGTCTTCTATCGCGGACCCGCCGACGTTCTTTATGGCCGCAAGGCCGAACCTGATGCGGCCCTTTGAGACCGTAAACTCCATCGAGCTCTCGTTGAGGTCAGGCGGGTCGACCTCTATGCCAAGCTCCTTGCACTCGTTTATGTACTTTACGACCTGGTCGGTGTTGCCCATGTCAGAGCCGAGAAGGGCCGCCATGAACTCGACCGTGTAATGGGTCTTGAGGTACGCGGTCTGATAGGCGATGAGGGCGTATGCCGCGCTGTGGCTCTTGTTGAAGCCGTAGCCCGCAAACTTGGCCATGAGGTCGAAAATCTTCTCAGCCCTCTTCTGGTCTATGCTCTTTTTCTTGCTCCCGTCGAGGAATTTCTTCCTCTGATCCAGCATCTCCTCAGCCTGCTTTTTGCCCATCGCCTTCCTGAGGACATCGGCGTCGCCTGGGGTGTAGCCCGCGAGCACCTTGGCTATCTCCATGACCTGTTCCTGGTAGACCATGACGCCGTAGGTGTTCTCAAGAATGGGCTTCAGTTCCGGCACTTCATAGACAATCTGCGTGCGCTTGTGCTTCCTGTTTATGAAGTCGTCGACCATGCCGCTCTGCAGAGGGCCCGGCCTGTAGAGCGCGACCGCTGCTATCATGTCCTCGAATGTCGTGGGCTTGAGCTTACGGAGAAGCTCCTTCATGCCCGAGCTTTCAAGCTGGAATATGCCGTTGGATACGCCGCTTGCTACAAGGCTGTATGTCTTCCCGTCGTCCAAAGGCAGCGCCTCTATGTCGAGGTCTTCTCCCCTCCCCGACTTTATGAACTTTATGGTCTTGTCTATTACTGTGAGGGTCTTGAGGCCGAGGAAGTCGAACTTTACGAGCCCTATCTTCTCGACGTCCTTCATCGTGTACTGCGTCGTTATGGAATCTTCTTTCTGCTGCTTGTAAAGGGGCAGGTACTCGTCAAGGGGCCTGTTCGATATGACGACGCCCGCCGCGTGCGTCGAGGCGTGGCGCGGAAGGCCTTCGAGCGCTATCGCGGTATCTATAAGGTTTTTTATCTGCGGGTCCTTCTCGTAGAGCTCCTTGAGCCTCTGCTCCTGCTCGATGGCCTCCTGGATCGTGATATTCAGGGTATTGGGCACGAGCTTGGCTATCCTGTCAACGTCGCCGTAGGGCATATCGAGGGCCCTGCCCACGTCCCTGATGCAGGCCTTTGCCTTCATCTGGCCGAAGGTGATTATCTGGGTGACCTTGTCTGCCCCGTACTTCTCTGTGACGTACTTTATGACCTCGTCCCTCTTTTCGAAGCAGAAGTCGATGTCGATATCAGGCAAGGAAATCCTGTCCGGGTTAAGGAACCTTTCAAAGAGGAGGTTGTACCTGATGGGGTCGAGGTTGGTGATGCCGAGCGAATAGGCGACAAGGCTGCCTGCGGCCGAGCCCCTTCCCGGGCCCACGGGTATGTCCCTGCCCCTGGCATAGTCGATGAAGTCCGTGACTATGAGGAAATAGCCGGGGAAGCCCATTCCCTTTATGACCTTGAGCTCCTTCTCCAGCCTGTCGTAGTACTGCCACTTTATCGATTCAACGTCCGCGCCCTGTTTGCGCATGGCATCGAGCCTCTTCTCAAGGCCGGCGCGCGCCTTCGCGTCGATTAAGGAATCGAGCGTCTCTCCCGCAGGCAGCGGATATTCGGGCAGGAAGTTCTTGCCGAGCGTAAACTCGAAGTTGCACCTCTCCGCTATTTCTATGGTGTTCGCGATGGCCTCCGGCGTGTCCTTGAAGGCCTCGATCATCTCATCAGGGGACTTTACGTAGAACTCCTCAGTAGAGAAGCGCATGCGTTGGGGAGCGTTCACCGTCGTGCCGGTCTGAATGCAGAGCAGCACGTCATGCACCCTGGCGTCCTCTTTCCTGAGGTAATGGCAGTCGTTCGTGGCCACGAGCGGGATGTCGAGCCGCCTGCCAAGCTCGATGATCTCTTTATTTACCCTCTCCTGCTCCTCTATGCCGTTGTGCTGTATCTCAAGATAGAAACGCCTGTTGTTGAAGATGGCCTTATATTCGGTCGCCGCCCTTTCAGCCGCGTCTCTCTGACCGATGCTGAAGTCGTATGCCACCTCTCCGTGGAGGCATGCCGAGAGCGCGATGAGCCCTTCGTTATATTGCCTCAGAAGCTCTTTGTCCACCCTCGGTTTATAGTAGAAGCCCTCGGTATACGACCTCGTGAGGAGCTTGCAGAGGTTCTGGTACCCCAAGAGGTTCTTAACAAGCAGGACAAGATGAAAGGCGTACTCGCCCTTTACCGCGGTCTTCTCGGTGCGGCTTGCGGGCGCGACATAGACCTCGCAGCCGATTATGGGCTTTATGCCCTTTGACATTGCCTTCTGGTAGAACTCGACAGCGCCGAAGAGGTTGCCGTGGTCGGTTACCGCCACCGCCGGCATCCTGTACTCCTTGGCAAGGGCAATGAGGGCCTCCGGCCTTATCGCGCCGTCAAGCAGGCTGTACTGGGTATGGAGATGGAGATGGACGAAATTGGCATGGTGCATAGTCCGAAAGGTTAACATATTCCGATGTTTTTAGGTAGTGCTTTTATGGCGCGCTCAGCCGCACAAACGGCCTTTTCACTGCACTTTCGTTGCGCCCGTTTCAACTTCTGCTATCCTTGTACATGTACGCCTTTCTGTTGATTTCCCCTGCGCAAGTTCACCGTACCAGGACTCCAATAAAACAACCGGGGCTGAAATGCCAAAGAAACTTCTTGTTACAGGCTCGAGCGGCCTTATTGGGAGCGAGATCGTCGAATACTTCTGCCTCGAAGGCTGGACGGTCTCAGGCATGGACAATAATATGAGGGCCGCCTTCTTCGGCCCAAGCGGAGACACGCGATGGAACCAGACAAGGCTCATGGAGAGACACCGAAACTTCGACCATATTGAGCTGGACATAAGGGACAGACTGAGGGTAATAGCCGAGATAGTGCGCCTGAAGCCCGACGCAATCGTCCACGCGGCCGCGCAGCCGAGCCACGACCTCGCGGCATCCCGGCCCTTTGACGACTTCGACATCAACGCCGGGGGCACGCTGAATCTCCTTGAGGCTGCAAGGCGGGCCTGCCCTGAGGCCCCCTTTGTCCTGCTCTCTACAAATAAGGTCTACGGCGACGCGCCAAACGAGATAGAGCTCGTCGAAAATGACACGAGATACGACTATGCCGACGACGCATTTGAAAACGGGATAGCGGAGGACTTCAGGATAGACAGGTCCAAGCACTCGCTCTTCGGGGCTTCGAAGGTAGCGGCCGACATAATGGTGCAGGAGTACGGGAGGTACTTCGATATGCCCACAGTATGTCTCCGCGGCGGCTGCCTCACGGGGCCGAATCATTCGGGTGTCGAGCTGCACGGCTTTTTGAGCTATCTCATAAGGTGCAACCTGGAGAGGCGGACATACAAGGTCTACGGCTACAAGGGCAAGCAGGTAAGGGACAACATCCACTCCAATGACGTCGCGCGCTTCATAAAAAGGTTCATCGAATCGCCGCGCTCCTCCGAGGTCTACAACATTGGCGGAGGCAGGGGCAATTCGATCTCCATACTCGAAGCCTTTACTCTCATTGAATCCATCTCCGGGACCCCGATGAAATGGGAGTACGTGGACGCGAACAGGGCAGGAGACCACATCTGCTACATATCGGATCTGACAAAGGCGCGCAGCCACTATCCCGGCTGGGACATATCAAAGGACCTGTTTACGATATTTACTGAAATATACGAGGCGTGGGCAGGCAGGACTGGCAAGGCGCAGGGAGCTTGAGAAAGCTGTCATTCTGAGGAGCCGGAGGCGACGAAGAATCTCTTAGTAAATTCAGCCCAGAGATTCTTCACTTCGTTCAGAATGACACAAAAAAAGTCATTGCGAGGAGCTTCAGCGACGAAGCAAACTCACTTTATTGCCGAAAGGCCTGAGATTGCCGCGCTTCGCTCGCAATGACAAACAAATCTCCGTAAACTTCTTTAAGTAGACTCAGACTCTATTCTATCTTCTTCACGTAGATCTCTTTTATTATCTCCGGGTCAAGCGCAAGGGTCGTCTCGCCCAACTGGATGACAAAGGCGGGCCGCTTCTGGTGCACCCTCACGGTGCTCCCGGGCACGATGCCGAGCGAGCCGAGCTTATCGAGCCTCATGTGAGAGTTGGAGGCTATGAAGATTATCCTGCCTACGTCCCCAACATCGAGCACATTCAGCTGCTGAACAATGGGCTTGAGTTCGTCCTTTGCCCTGTTGCAGCACGCGCCCCTCGGTACGGGTAAGCCGTGAGGG
>MGPL01000035.1:0-7429 GCA_001797415.1 Deltaproteobacteria bacterium GWA2_55_10 | reverse complement strand
CGTTCTTCTCGAGGTTCTCGTCAGACAACGCGAGGACCTCTGTGAGCAGCCTCTCCGCGAGCCTGTGACGCCGTATGGCTCCTTCCGCGAGCCTTTCACCATGCGCCGTGAGCGTTATGATGTCCCCGTTTATGTCAACGAGGCCCTCCTTCATCATCCTCACGAGGGTATTGATGTCGGCCTCTTCCGCGACCTCGTCGATTCCAAGGAGCTGCTGGACAGACTGGCTCCCAAGCTCCCTCTGCGACCAGATGAACTCAAGGACCTCGTCTACCGCCTTATCCTTTGTCATAAATAATCCCCTATTAAAGCGTTATCCCCAAAAACCTGATCGTGAAATTCACGACAGTTCCTACAAGTATGGCAAACGGGAATATGAAAAGAGACATCCAGAATGCGGCCTTGAGCCCCCGTTCCTTGACTATCATGAGGAGGTTCGCGATGCACGGCACGAAAAGGGTCATCGTGACAAGGGCAACGACCACCTGCACCGGGTCGAGCAGGCCGTCTTTCTGGAGCGAAAGCAGGCCGGCGGCGCCGTAATCCCTGCGGAGGAATCCTATTATAAAGGCTTCCGCCGCCTTTGGAGGCAGGTCGAGGAGGCCGACCACCACCGGGGCTACCGCGTTCTGTATTGAGACAAGTGCATTGAGCTTGTCCAGCACGTAAAGTATGAGCGTGCCCACTATGAAGAGCGGCACCGCCTCTTTCAGATACCATTCGACCCTGACGAGCGTCTTCAAGAGCATGTTCGAGAGCTGCGGCATCCTCATAGGCGGTATTTCCAATATGAAATCAGATGACTGCCCGGGAAGCACCTTCGAGGCAAGCAGGCCCACGAGGAAGAGCACGATGAGCACTATGAAGGCCCAGAGCACGGTGGCCTTGAACGAGACCGCGCCGAGCATGCCGAGTATGACGCCGAGCTGGGCAGAGCATGGCACGCCCAAGGCGAGGAGCAGCGTTACAATCACCCTCTCCTTCCTGCTCTCGAGTATCCTCGTTGTCATGGTCGCCATCGTATCGCAGCCAAGGCCCAGGACCATCGGGAGCACCGCTTTGCCGTTCAAGCCCATCAGTTTGAAGATCCTGTCTACCATGACGGCAAGCCTCGGGAGATATCCTGAGTCCTCAAGGAAGCTGAAGAAGATGAAGAAGAAACTCACGATGGGCAGGACTATGGCGATGGCGTAGGTGAAGGCCATCGTAACGACGCCGTAAGGCCCGACAATGAGGTCGTATATGAGGCCGCCGGGCGTGAATACATAGCCGACCATGCGCTCTGCCCAGGGGTTAACGTAAGCTCCGAAGATAGTCTCTTCGAGGAAATCAACGCTCACGCCGGCTCCGAATACTCCGACGAACTCGTACATGAAAAGGAGTACGGCTATGAGTACGGGTATGCCCCAGACCGGGTGCATGGTGACAGAGCCCAGGAAGGTCGCGAGAGCGCCCTTGCCAACGGCCTCCTGCGTGACGAACTTTGACACAAGGGAGTCGACTGCCTTGAGGCGCGTCCGGTTTATGATGTAGCCGACGGGCTCGGCAAACCTGGCCTGGATGGAGATGCGTATCTCGTCGATCCGGGCAATATCATCTGGATTGAAAGTCTTTAAGAGCCAGTCTTTCAGGGTCGTATCCCCTGAAAGGAGCATTATGGCGATGGACCTTGCGGAGATGCGGTTTTTTGGGATGAGCGGTTCGATCTTGCCGAGTCCTTCCTCTATATGGTCATGGTATCTGACCGGGTATAAGGAAGGCGCTTCACGGTTGTAGAAGGCGGCCTCGAGCTTATCGAGGTTCCATCTCTGCGTTGCTATGGTCGGTATGACCTTTAACCCGAGGGCCTTCGCGAGCCCTTCGGTGTCTATCTTTATGCCGCGCTCCCCTGCCTCGTCGTACATGTTCAGGGCGAGCGTAATGGGCAGGCCCATCTCGATCAGCTGAAGAGTGATGAGGAGGCTCCTCCTGAGGTTCTTGGAGTCCATCACCTGGAGGGCCGAAACCGCCTCGTCGGTCATGAGGATGTCCCTCGTGACCCTCTCATCCTCTGACATTGGCACGAGGCTGTTTACGCCGGGGCTGTCTATAATGCCGAGCTTTTTAACACCGAATCGCGCAAGGCCCCTGGAGATCTCGACCGAAGTGCCGGGGTAGTTGGAAACAGTCGCGTACCTGCCTGTGAGCGCGCCGAAGATGACGCTCTTGCCCACATTGGGGTTGCCGACCAGCACAAGGGATTCACCTGACGCCTTTTCTATGGTGCCGTGTCCGTGGTTCATTCCTTAAATGATATTAACTTTCATTTTCATTTGCAAGCAAAAAAAACTCAGGCGCAGTCCGGGCAGTAGCCGTAAAGTTCCAGTTTATGGTTTACCACGGTAAATCCAAGCTTTTTGGCCGCCTCTATCTGCAGCTGCTCTATCTTCGGGTTCTGGAACTCGGCTATCTTCGCGCACTTGATGCAGATGATGTGGTCGTGGTGGCCGTCTTCCGGGAGGTTCTCGTACCTGGTCTGGCCGTCCCCGAACTGCCTCGCTATCGCAAGGCCGCACTCGCTAAGGAGCTTCATGGTCCTGTAGACAGTGGCGTAGCCGATGTTAGGGGTCTTTTTTCTTACCTTGCTGAGGAGCTCGTCGAGGCTTATGTGGGTGTTGGTCTTGAAGAAGGTCTCGGCGATGAAATCCCGCTGAGATGTCGACTTGAGACCTTTGGCGTCGATAAAGGATTTCAGGACGGCCATCTTGTTCGCTGGCTGCATAGCCGGAACCTGCCTTAAGGGATGAACAAAAGAATGGAGCGGGAGACGGGTCTCGAACCCGCGACCTCAACCTTGGCAAGGTTGCGCTCTACCAACTGAGCTACTCCCGCGAAAATAATTCTATTCTGTTTTAAGTTTTGTTTGATCGGGAGGACCTGGAAGGCATTGAAAATGCCGTACGGCTTCCGACAACAAGATATAAATAACATAACCGAAAAAATTGTCAAGACTATATTTACAGGGTTTTTCGCTCAGCGTGAAAAAATAAATGGCTTGAGCGCGAGCCCCCGGGAAGCGACGATAAAACCAGGGTTCTTGAGCCCTTCCTTGTTATAGGTAAGGGGGCTCAAGTCCGGCAGGGTGACGCTCGCGCCAGCCTCAGCCGCTATGGCGTGGCCCGCGGCAGTGTCCCACTCCCATGTCTCCCCGAACCTGGGGTAGATATCGGCAGCGCCCTCGGCGACAAGGCAGAACTTAAGAGAGCTGCCTGCCTCTAAACTGCTCGCCACCTTGAAGCCGGAAAGGTACTCCTCGATCGCGGGCGACGGATGAGACCTGCTTACGACGGCTTTTATGGCGGCATCTGGCCTTAACTCCGCGGAGTGAATTCTTCTGGAACTACCGGCCTCTTCCCTCCAGGCCCCCTTCCCTCTCTCTGCAAAGTACATGAGCCCCTTCGCGGGCGCGTATATGACGCCCAGCACCGGGACCGTATTCTCAATAAGGGCGATGTTAACGGTGAACTCGCCGTTCCTCTTTATGAACTCTTTTGTGCCGTCGAGAGGGTCGACCAGCCAGAAGCTCCTGAACCCCTTTCTTATCGAAAAAGGTACCTCTTCCCCCTCCTCTGATATTACCGGCACCTCGGGCGCTATTTGCCTGAGCCCGGCCTCTATGACCATGTGAGAGGCCTTGTCAGCCTCGGTCAAGGGGGATGAGTCATCCTTATATTCCACGCTAAAGGGCCTGGAATAGACATCCATTATGCTCTCCCCCGCCCTTCTTGCAAGCCCTGCTATCTTCTCGACCATGCCCCTTTTCCTTTCAGCAATGGCGGATATTTCAATCAATAATTCAGCATCATTACAGAAATGAGCCCTGTTTTCAATCCATCTCTCACATGCAACAATTGAGATCATTATATTTTGTTTTTTTTCAATTGCCTCTAAGAACGTTACCTGTTCCTTAGTACAGTTCAAAATACATTGTGTGTATAGCGAACATCTGATATAGTTCCAATTGTTATAAATAAACGAAAAGAGAACTTATGCCACGATTTGGGATGATTTTTAAATCATCTAAAATGCAGCGTGTTCTCCAAATCATTGATGCAATTTCAAATACTCCAACAACTGTACTGATTACAGGTGAAACTGGAACAGGTAAAGAACTAATAGCCCAAGCCATTCATAAAAATAGTAACCGTGCCCATAAATCTTTTGTTGCCATAAATTGTGGCGCAATACCTTCTGATTTAATGGAAAGAGAGCTTTTTGGAAATGAAAAAGGTGCATTTACAGGTGCATACCATAAGGCGATTGGAAAATTAGAGTATGCAAATGGCGGGACTGTATTCCTGGATGAAATATCAACACTTAATCCCTATTTACAAGTCAAACTCCTTCGGGTCATACAGGAAAAAATGTTTGAGCCTATTGGTGCGCTCATACCGATGGAAATTGATATAAGATTTATAGCAGCAGCAAATGTTAATTTATACGAAGAAATGATGAAAGGCAATTTCAGAGAAGATCTTTATTATAGACTTAATGTATTACCGATAGAACTTCCGCCATTAAGAGAGAGGAAGGAGGATATCCCGCTGTTACTCAAGCACTTCATTGAAGAATATTCCAATAGATACAATAAAAAAATTGCAGGAATAACCAATAAGGCTATGAATGTGCTTATCAACCATTCATGGCCTGGCAATATTCGCGAGCTACAGAATTTATCAGAGATGCTCGTTATTTTGTGGACTGAAAACAGAAAAATTGACGCAAACGATTTGCCCAATAATTGCTTTAGAATGGATGCAAAAGCGCCACCGACAATAGATTATAATGACGCCATGCGAACATTCGAGCGGGAATACATACGAAATATACTAAGTGAGACTGGCTGGAACAGAACCGAGGCGGCAAAAAAGATGGGTATTCACAGGAATACACTGACGCACAAAATGAAAGAACTTGAACTCAATTCTACACATTAGGCGGCTTTGTTGGCTTTTTCTGACGGCCAGATACAAAGAACGAAAGTATAGGCATTCCTAAAAATTCTGCAATCAAAAGTAATTCCTCCAATGTCAAAGGTATACTTCCGAGTTCCTTGCGCGCATATGTGGACCGCGCCAACCCAAGCCTTACAGACACATCCGACTGTGTATACTCTTTCTCCTTCCGAGACGATATAATCCGATCAAGTATCTGGTTCAATTTCTCCATAAGATTAGCCCCTATAATAATTATTGAAACGCCCTATTATCATTTACTAAATAAGTTTTCAATATTTTATTTATACAAGGGTGCATTAAAAATGAATGTGACTTGAATCACATTCATTTTTAATCCTAAGATGCCGATTTTTTTGAGAATAAGCGACTGCAACTCAGACAATTTTTTCAGCCCTTTCCATTTGAGTTGATTAACCTTTTGTATTTTGACAGATTTACAATATTCAATATACTTGGCTCATATCAATATCATCTCTCATCTTCGCACCCTTCACACAACAGAATCCGCAGAGCTGTAAACCTTAATAGAAGCAATATTATTATGGTTTTACCTAACATGGGCCGGATCAGCCAGCTGGTTTTATTTGCAATTTCCTTGATGGCCGTCTCCTGCGGCCAGGGCGGGAATGGAAGCGCATCTACGACCCATGCCGCCTCAGGCTACAGGGCAGCAGAAATAACCGCGCTTGGGACCGGAAGCGCCGGACTCTCAATAAATGATTCGGGCGCTATCACGGGCTATAGGACGGTAAAAGGCACAAAACAGGCCATTGTCTACAGCGGGGGCGTTGCTACAGAGGCCGCGCCTGGATACGCCTACAGCGCCGCGTTCTCAACAGACCAGGCAAACAGGGCCGCCGGCGAGCTTGACGCGCCCCGCCAAAAGGCCTTTATTGCGCATGACGGCATGGTCGAGCTAGTAAACCTGCCTCAGGCACTCATGAGCTCTGCAAGGGCAGTCAACGGCAACGGCCTTTCAGCCGGTTTCTTCTACGATGGAAGCTCCTACCAGGGCTTTGTCAAAAATGACAGCGGCATCGAAGCCGTGGGCATCCCCGGCCAGCATGTGTTCATCAACGATATCAACATAGCCGGGCATGCCGCAGGCCATATGGAGGCAGGAGGCTCATTCCACGCAATCCTTTACAGGAACGGGACAATATTCGACATTGGCACCCTCGGCGGCCAGTACAGCTCTCTTTCCTCGATAAACGACTCAGGGGATGCGGCCGGGACAAGCGAGCTTGGCGACGGGACCTACCGGGCCTTTATCTACGACGGGAGCATGAAAGACCTGGGCGCTGGAGACGGAGTGGAGAGCGGGGCAAATTCAATCAACAATATCGGGCAGGCTGTGGGCTGGATAAGGCTGACTGACGGCTCTCAGCGCGGCTTCCTCTACGACAAAGGCGCGACGGTTGACCTGAACACGCTCGCAAGCTCACCGTGCAAAATAACCGACGCGCTCGATATAAACAACAGGGGCGAGATCTCAGCAGTCTGCGGGACTGACGACGGCACCAGAGTTGTCCTGCTTACGCCTTATTGAGATCGGCAACGGCGTCCGTCCCGGTGAGGCCGTAGAAGAGCGCCTCATAGCCGTCAGCGACCATCTCCCAGGAATAATGCTCCTTTATCCTGTCAACGGCCCTTTTCCTGAACGGCTCAAGGCCGTCCTTGTTCTCTATCGCCCAATTCATCTTTTGAGCGAGGCTCGCGGCGTCCTTATCAAAGAAGATGCCCGCGCCGGAAAGCACATCGCGGCTGAAGGGCACATCGATTGCTATGACGAATGAGGCGCTGCCCATGCTCTGAAGGAGCGCCGGGTTGGTTCCTCCGACCTCGTTGCCATGCACATAGGCGAATGAATTGCACCAGAGCTCGTTCAACAGCTCCTTTTCGAATATGTACCCCGGCATGATTATGTTCGGGTCGCCCTTTGCCAGCCGGGCCATCTCCTCGGCGTAACCGCTCCGGTACGGGACCCCGCCGACAAGGACCAGCTTCTTGTCTGTTTTCAGTTTTTTATATGCCTGAATTGTCAGCAATGGATTGTTCTCAGGCTCGAACCTCGTTACCTGCAGGAAGTATCCGCCCGGCTTCAGGCCCATCGGCTCAATGAGTTTCGGATCGCGGCTCACGCCTGGATACGCGCCGTAGGCTATATATGTGCTCTCTTTGCCGTATGTGTCGCGATAATAGTCCTGTATGCCGGTAGAGTCGGCGACTATCCTGTCCGCGAGCCTGGTGGATAGCCATTCGGCTGACTTGTAATATCGCCTCGCCACCACCCCCCATTTGCCGCGCTTCCATTCGAGGCCGTCCGTGTTGATGGCTATCTTCTTTCCGAGGAGGCGCGGTACGGCGAGCGCGGGGCTGTTGGCGGCGTTGAAGACCATGAGGACATCGAATGAGCGCATGAACGAAGCGTG
>MGPL01000034.1:11420-14522 GCA_001797415.1 Deltaproteobacteria bacterium GWA2_55_10 | reverse complement strand
TTATGACATCCGGTACCTCATGCGCTATCTTTTCAGCGGCCAGTAACGGATCACCGGCAGTGCCTATGACCTCCAGATCTCTCTCGGAGGAGATTATGGCCGAGAGGACCTTACGGACGACAGCCGAATCGTCGACGACGAGGACCTTTATCTTCTTATCGCTCACCTCTGCCTACCTTTCTTACGAATACCTCGCCCGTGGAGGTAAGGAACATTACTTTTCTTCCCTGCGACCCGCCGATGTCCATGCAGGCGATTGGGATCCCGGCATCCTGAAGGGCGCTGGTCGCGAACTCGATATTGCGCACGCCTACATTAAGGATGCCGGAGCTTCCAAGCACGCTCGCCCCTCCGAAAACCTTGGCTATGAGGTCGCCTTTGCGGCAGCCCGCGTTAACGAGCCGTTCCAGCAGCATGGGTATAGCGATATTTCCATACTTGGGGGTCTTGAGACCATCGCCGTTCCAGTAAGGCAGGAGGTAATGGTTCATTCCGCCTGTCCTGGAGACCGGGTCCCAAAGGCAGACCGAAATGCACGAGCCCAGAACCGTGGTCACGCTGTGCGCGCCGGGTTCGGCAAACAGCATGCCAGGATACAGATATTGTGACGATGTGCGGGATGCCGTCTGGAGCAATTTTCAGAACCTTTCAGCTTCAGCGGGCATGAAGAACTCTGCGCCGTCGGTGCAGAGCGCGTTGTTTGACGCGGCTGCGTCCGCTTCCGGAATTAGTACGGTAAAGACGGCGCCCTTGCCGCTGCAGCTATCGACCGATATCTGCCCGCCCAGCATATCGACGGTGGCCTTAACGATGCTGAGGCCAAGGCCGTGGCCGAGGTGCTTTTTCGAAGCGCCCATGTCAAGCTGCCTGAACCTCTCGAAGATCGTGCCGTGCCGGGCCGGGTCTATGCCCGGTCCATTATCGGCTACCGAGACGCAAAGCCAGCCGTCCTCTTCCGCCGCCTTCAGGGAGACCCTTGAGTTCTCAGGGCTGAACTCTATGGCGTTCGAAAGGAGGTTCGAGACTACCCTGTGCACCTTCTCCGCGTCTGTCCTGAAAGGAGTGACGGAAAACCTGCCGGAGATATCCAGATCAACAATGACATTCTTCTCGATAGCCCTGTGGCTGAAAGACGACGTTATGTCCTTTAGTATCGAGTCGATATCCGCGCCTGAGAAGCTCGGCACCGCTTCACCTGCCTCGAGCTCGGCGGCTGCGAAGATGTTGCGGAGCTGGAAGTTCAGGCTGAAGGCCTCCTTGTGTATGAGCGCGGCGATGGTCTTCAATGTCTCGTAGTCAGGCGCTTCATTGCCCGATACTACAAGCTCCGCCATGGTAAGGACGGCCGTAAGGGGGTTGTTTATCTCGTTCCTGATGTTCGAAAGGAAACTGGATTTTACCCGCTCGGATTCGACGAGTTTAATGTTCAGGTCCTCGAGCCTGGCCGTAAGCTCCTTCAGGTCCCCGTAGGCCCTGTCCTTGGCCGCGAGCCTCTGGCGTATCACGTCCAGAAGCTCTTTGTCCGAGAGATGTTCCATCATTTCCTCCTGTGTGTCCTTTTCCTCATTGACGAATGTAGACCGAAGCTGAGACCTTCTTGAGCGGCAGACCGAGGCCGCTCAAAGTCTCGGAGTGCCCGAGAAAGAGATAGCCTCCGGGCCTCAGGTGCTCGCAGAACTTCCACATGAGCCGCTCCTGCGTCTCCTTGTTAAAATAGATTATGACATTCCTGCAGAAAATAATATCGAGCTGCCCGTCTATCGGAAAGGTCTCGTCCATGAAGTTGAGCCTCATGAACCTCAGCTTCTCCCTGAGCTCCGGGCAGACCCTGACAAGCTCTCTGGATGAATCCCTGCTCCTTAGAAAATACCGTCTCTTGACGCCCTCCGGCACCGGGGCGAGCCTCTCTTCCTTGTAGATGCCTTTTCTGGCGTGCTCAAGGACCCTGGTGGATATGTCGGTCGCGAGTATCGAATAATCGAAGCCGATACCGGGATTGTTCAGGGCGAAATCGCTCATCACCGCGGCTATCGTATAGGGCTCCTCCCCGGTAGAGCAGCCCGCGCTCCAGACTGTAACCACAGGCCCGGCCGACTTGATCAACTCGGGGAGCGCGGTGCGGGACAGGAAATCGAAATGGTGCGACTCCCTGAAAAAATCGGTCTTGTTGGTCGTGACAAGGTCTATCATCATCACGAGTTCCTGGTCGAGGCCGCCTGGGCTGAAAAGGAACTCGCAATATTCAGTAAAGGAAGAATGCCCCAGGGCCCGGAGGCGCTTCTGGAGCCTGGACTCCAGAAGCGCCTTTTTTGCCGGGGGCATCTTGATCCCCAGTTCCTGGTGGATGAAGAGGCTCAGGCGTTCGAAATCCCCGGACGATAGCCTTTTGAGGCTTGCACCCGGCTCCAGGATGTCGTTGCCTGATATGTCCATTGCGCATTCCATTTATTCGGTTACGCGCTCTGCGCCACGGTGTTGCCGAAGACCTCGAGCTCGTCCATCGAGAATATCCTGTCTATGTCCAGGATGATTATGAACTGCTCGTCCCTCTTGCCCATGCCTTTGATGAACGCGGTATTGAGCCTGGTGCCTATCCTCGGAGCAGGCTCGATCTGTCCGGGTTCGAGATCTATGACCTCCTGGACCGAGTCGGCAAGCGCCCCGAGTATGAGCCTCTCCTCGTCCAGGTTTATCTCTACTATGATGATGCAGGTATTCACTGTCTGCTCGGTTCGGCTCATGCCGAACTTGAGCCTCATGTCGACCACCGGCACCACGCTGCCGCGGAGGTTTATGACGCCCCTCATGAAATCCGGCGTCCTCGGGACCTTTGTCACGGTCGTGAAGTCGAGGACCTCCCTCACCTTGGTGATATCAAGTGCAAAGACCTCGTCCTCGAGCTTGAACGTGAGGTACTGCATGCTTTCTCCTGCTACCGTGCTCATCTGTACCTCCCGTTTAGTATTTGACGAACTCGCCGTCTTCATCGTCCTTGCCGGTGCCGAGGTCTATCTTGACGCCGCCGTTGGCTACGGCAACCGAGGGCTTGTGCGCGGCGTGCGGGGCAGCATGGACTGCCGGGTGCGCGGCCGATTTCTGCCT
>MGPL01000034.1:7089-11361 GCA_001797415.1 Deltaproteobacteria bacterium GWA2_55_10 | reverse complement strand
CGGCGAGCTTGAAGAAGGCTATCGTGTTCTGCAGCTGCTCGGACTGGGAAGAGAGCTCCTCGGAGGTGGAGGCGAGCTCCTCCGCGCCGCTGGCGTTCTGCTGGATGACCTGGTCAAGCTGCTGCAGGGCCTTGTTTATCTGCTCTGCGCCGGAGTTCTGCTCTGCGCTGGCTGCTGTTATCTCCTGCACGAGCTCGGAGGTCTTCTGGATGTCCGGGACGAGTTTTGCGAGCATCTCGCCGGCCTTCTCGGCTATCATGACGCTCGAGGCCGACAGGTTCGATATCTCTCCCGCCGCGGTCTGGCTCCTCTCGGCGAGCTTTCTCACCTCTGAGGCGACTACCGCGAAGCCCTTGCCGTGCTCGCCGGCCCTTGCTGCCTCGATTGCGGCGTTCAAGGCAAGCAGGTTGGTCTGCCTGGCTATCTCTTCGATGATCGATATCTTGGAGGCTATCTCCTTCATAGCGCTCACGGTCTCTGAGACTGCCTGGCCGCTTTCTTTCGCGTCAGTAGCGGACTTCTGGGCTATCTTCTCGGTCTGCTGCGCGTTATCCGAGTTCTGCCTGATGTTGGCGGTCATCTCTTCCATTGAAGAGGAGGTCTCTTCTATTGACGCCGCCTGCTCGGTAGCTCCCTGCGATATCTGCTGGGCGCCGCCTGAGAGCTCCTGCGCGCCGGAGGCTACGTTGTCGGAGACCGTCCTCACGTCCGATACGACCTCTCTAAGCTTGCCTATCATGTTCTTGAACGCGAGCATAAGCTGGCCTATCTCGTCTCTGCCCCTGGCGTCAACGTCGATGGAAAGATCGCCGTCGGAGAGCTTGTTTGCAAGGGCGGTTACCTGCGCCAGCGGCTTGGCTATGAGGCTCGCAAGTATGAAGACGAGAGATATGGCAAGGCCTATGGCGAGCAGCGTCGCAATGATCACGGTATTCCTGGTGAAGATGAAATCGTTATTGGCTTCGTCATTGAGCTGCTTGCCGACTTCGTCCTGTATCTCTATGAGCCTCTTTATCTTGCTGTCGAGGATATTGAACTTAGGGCCCGCGTCGGTCAGGGCATTGTTCCTGGACTTTGCCACGTCGCCTTCGAGCGCCCACCTGTAGGTGTTGAGCCTCGATTCGTTGTAGGCCGTCCATGAGGACTTGAGCTCATCGTATACCTTCTTCTCCTCGTCTACCATGTAAGTGTCGCCGTATTTCTGGATGAGCCGGTTTGTCTCCTGCTCTGCCTCTGCGGCCTTGTCGAAGATGGACTGCTTCTTGGCCTTGTCAGGCTCGTTCATTATCTGGAGCGCGCCGATGCGGATGAAAGCGAGCTGGTTGTTCATCATGCCAAGGTCAACGGCAGGTACGAACCTGTCAGCGTAGAGCGACTGAAGATCGCCCTTCATGTTGGTGAGCCTCTCGATGCTGAGTATTCCGAGCCCCAGCACGAAAATGATGAGCGCTGAAAAGCTCATAAGCAGCTTGGACCTTGTCTTCATGTTCCTCAGGAAATCCATTTACTCCCTCCCTTTCTCTTCCTCGTTGTTTTTTGTTATAAACCTTGAGAGCCGCAGCCCGGTAGATAAGGCTGCCTGGCCGCTTAAGCCGTTCTTGCGAAATTCGATTCTATCGACTGAATGAGCCTGGGCACGTCGAGTATGAGAGCCACCCTGCCGTTCCCGAGTATGGTCGCCCCGGATATGCCTTTCACCTCCTTGTAGACCTTGCCCAGAGATTTTATGACCGTCTGGACCTCGCCGAAGAGCTCGTCCACCACAAGGCCTATCTTGTGCCCGGCGTACTGGACTATGACGATGTTCTGGTATTTGCTTTCGCTGCCGGTCTCGTTGAAGTAATCGCGGAGCATTATGAAGGGGAGGACCTCACCCCTCAAGTTTATGTAGTTCCTCTTGCCGGCGGCAAGCCTGTCGGCCTCCGAGAGCTCTACGCACTCGACGACCATGTCCAGCGGGATTATGTACGGCGAAGAGCCTATGCCTACCATGAAGCCGTCGATTATCGCCATTGTAAGCGGCAGGCGCACCATCACGGCGGTGCCCTCTCCAGGCCGGCTCTCGATGTCTATCGTCCCGCGCAGGGCCTCTATGTTCTTCCTCACCACGTCCATGCCGACGCCGCGGCCGGAGAACTTCGTCACCTCTCCCGCCGTCGAGAAGCCCGGCTCGAATATCAGCTTGAAGACCTCTGAGTCGGTGAGCTGCTGTCCCGGATTTATCATGCCGAGGGAGGCCGCCTTCTCCGCAATTCTTTCCCTGTCAAGGCCCTTGCCGTCGTCCTTTACCTCTATTACGATGCTTCCGGCGTCATGCCCCGCGTTGAGGCGTATGGTGCCGGAGGCCTTTTTGCCTTTTCCGGAGCGGGCTGAAGGGTTCTCTATCCCGTGGTCCGCGGCGTTCCTGACGAGATGCATCAGGGGGTCGCTTATCTTCTCGATTACGTTCTTGTCGAGCTCGGTCTCGGCCCCTGTTATGACGAGGTCTATCTCCTTGCCGAGTTCCCTGCTTATGTCCCTCACGACCCTCCTGAAACGGTTGAAGGTCTCTCCTATGGGCACCATCCTGACCCTCATGGCGCTGTCCCTTATCTCCTCGACAAGGCGGAGCATCATTGACGAGGACTCCTGCAGCGCGTTGTCGCCTATCCTCTGCGCGTGCTGGTCGATAGATGCCCCGGATATGACAAGCTCTCCTACGAGGTTCATGAGTGAATCGAGCTTCGAGGCGTCTATCCTTACAGTGGCCGCCTCCTTTGCCGCAACGACCTTGTTCTTCTTCTGCTTCTCGAGGGCCGCGTCGATAAGCTCAGGATAGGTCGCTCCCTCGTTTATGAGTATCTCCCCTATGCGCGGCCTATCGGCAGTGAGAGCGCTTTCCTCCTGGAGCGCAAGTGCGCTATCGAGCTCCGCCCTGGTGAGCGCGCCGCCCTTGACGAGTATCTCTCCCAGGAGCACCGATTCCTCGGGCAGGTTGTTTATGAGTTCCACATAAGAGGCTATCTTGCTGCAGGGCGGCAGTATGTGTATGACCGAGTCCTCGCGTACGAACTCGAAGACCTCGTAAAGGGCCTTCTTGTCGAAGTCGGTCTTAATATCTATCTCAAACCCCAGATAGCAGTCCTCCGGGTCCATTTCAGCGGCTTCGGGCATGGAATAGAAAAGGGTCGTGATGCTCGTTATCTCGCCGAGCTTCCCCAGATACGAAATAAAAGAAATGGGGTCGATCCCGCCTCTAAGCAGGTCTCTGCCGAACCTTATGGATATGTGCCAAGCGTCGCTGGCTGATTTTTCAGCAGTTTCCTCTTCATGCGCCGGGCCCGCCGAATGGCATGAGCGCTCCTTTGCCTCTGCGCCAAGATAGGAGCTGAGCCGAGCGCTAAGCTCGCTGTCAGTATTGAGCGCATCTCCGGAGAGCCCCTCGACCTCTTCGGCGGCCATCGATATGAGGCAGGCTATATGGTCCCTGCACTGGAGGAGCAGCTCTATATTTTCAGAGGACGCCTTAATATTGCCCGTCCTCATCTTCTCGAGGAGGTTCTCGACGAAGTGCGTGAACCTCTCTACCGTTCCGATGCCGAGAACGCCGGAGGAGCCCTTTATCGTATGGGCCGCCCTGAAGAGCGAGTTGATCGCGTTCTGGTCGACCGGGTCCCTCTCAAGCTCCAGGAGCGAGCTCTCCATCTCCGTGAGGAGTTCCTGGCTTTCGGCTATGAAGGTCTTTCTGGCTGCTCCGAGATCGAGTTCCATGCTCAAGGGTTCTCCCTGTATTCTTCTGAAAGCTCTTTAAGGTCGAATAACGACAATACGGATTCAACGGCCCCGCTCATGCCAATAAGCCTGAACGGCACGGTCCTCCTGCCCGCTTCCCTCCATGCAAGCAGGACCACCTGGAGCCCGGCGGAGTCCATCTCAGACACGCCGGAGAGGTCGAGAGAGACCCCGTTCGAGTCCCTGATGGCGTTCATCAGCCCTTGCTTCAGCTCGCCCGCGTTGTAGATGTTCATCTCGCCCTCTATCCTGACCTGTCCGTTTTCCGTTGTATTTATTACAAGCGGCATGTTTCCCCCTTACGGCAGAATGAGTTTTGAGACCGCCTCAAGCATCTGCTCCGGCTTGAAGGGCTTTACAACCCAGGCCTTTGCCCCGGCTGCCTTGCCTTCCTGCTTCTTTGATTCCTGGGACTCGGTCGTAAGCATTATCACGGGAGTGAACCTGTGGTTCTGTTTCTCCTTGAGGGATTTCAGAAACGATATGCCGTCCATGTTGGGC
>MGPL01000034.1:4168-7037 GCA_001797415.1 Deltaproteobacteria bacterium GWA2_55_10 | reverse complement strand
CATTCCCTCCGCTGCCTCCCCTAAAAGAACGTTATGTCGCTCTGCGCCGCCGTCCTGGTCTGTTGATGAGACCTGGAAGCCGCGTCGCCCGAGACGGCCCTGTGAGTGGACCTCTGTTTCTCCATTACATAGTTCTTGTGCACGTCCTCTATGCCGTAATGCTTTATCCTGCACTCGTCCGTGCAGAGCTTTTCATGATTCATGCAGCCCTCAAGACTTTCCATGTACCTGTCGGAGTCGGCTATGGTCTTCATCACCAGCTCTATCTGCTGGCGGATTATGTCCTGGAACTGCACCCCGGCGATGAGCTCGAGCACCTCTCCTGCTACCGCGCTCCCGCTTTCGCTCACCTGCTCCAGGATCTGCATATTGAGGCGGTCGAGCTTCCTGTAGCCCTCACCCAGGCTTGAGAGCTGCGACTGCAGTTCTATCAGGAGCTTGGACTCTCCCGCGTTCCTGTCCTGGTTGAGCTTCAAAGCGAACTTCTTTTCTATTTCCTCGGCCATCCTTATCATGGCCTGGCCTATCTTGCTGGCGGCCTCTTCCGAGTGCCTGGAGAGCTTTCTCACCTCGTCGGCCACTATCGCGAAACCCCTGCCGTGCTCCCCTGCCCTCGCGGCCTCTATCGCGGCGTTCAGGGCAAGGAGGTTGGTCTGGTCGCTGATCTCCTTCAGGAGGTCGACGAGCCCTGTCATCGACCTGGCGTCGCTGGCAAGGGCCAGCACCGACTTGTAGTCCTCGTCGACGTCGGCCCTTCGCTTGTCTATGTAGCCCTTGAGCCCCGATATGTTCGCCTCGTTCTTCGCTATCATCTCGCTCGACGAGGACGCCAGGGACTCGCTTTCGCCCTGGAGGGCCTCTATCGTCCTCTGCATCACGCCCATCGAGGAGTCTATTTCCTGCGACTGCCTTATTATCCGGTTTGCGGCTGCCTCGGACTGGGTTATTACGTCGCCGAGGTGGCTCTGAGTGAGCCTGTTGAGGCCGTGCTGGGAGATGAAGAACTTCTCAAGCCCTTCCCTCCTCGACGAATAGTGCCGCGTCCTCTCGGCAAGCTCCCTTACAAGCTCCTCGTCATCGAGAAGAGAAAGCCTTATGCCGGGCCTTCTGCACGCAACAGCTGTTATCGCGACAATAAGCGCGGCCAAAAGCGCCGAGTCAAGCGCAGCCCCCAGGCCGGCTCCGCCGTAGATCCCCCATCCAAACGCAAAGGCGATTATGACGACAGCCGCTGCAGCGAGTTTCCAGCTGCCGCCTGCCCTGCAGATCAAAAGATTTTTCAGAAGAGAACCGGGCTTTTCCATTAATTAAGGACCAATCCTGTCTTTTATTCTTTCTTATCATATTATCGGAGATGCTTTGGCAGTCTATATCGCCATAGAGGTGCATTGTGCATGGCAAAAGGGTTGATTTATTTGTAGTCCAAAGGGTTGAGTATTGGATGAAATGCCGGGACAAAAGGGGATTGGCGGGGAAACAACCTATTGAAAATCAATGGATTTTGAAGATCAATGAAGGGCAAATCAGGTTGAGGCGGGTTCATTACCTCGAATGGCGCTGGTCCCTCAAATATCCCCTCAAAAGCTCAAGGAGCATCGAGTTTCTCAAATCCTGGGAGGCCTCGAACTCGAGGTATTGGGCTATCTTTTTGAGGAACTCCGGATGCGGGCTCTTGCCTATCTCCAGCAGGAATATGGTCTCGTCCACGTTGGTCTTCAGCCATCCAGGGGTGATTTCATAGCCGGGGCGGGCCGTAAAATCGCGCAAAAGATTGTAGAGCTCATGTCCGTTACTTCCCATTGGGGCCTCCTTTAAGGCATCTGGTCTGGACCGGCACACACAAAACCGGGCCGGGAAACCCGGCCCGGTTTTGAGTCGCACCGCGCGTCAGTCGAGGTCGCATTCGCTCTTTATCCTGTTCACGGTGCCGGGGCCAAAGCCCGGAACGTTCATGATATCGTCGAGGCTCCTGAACGGTCCATGCTCGTCCCTGTAGTCGACGAGTTTTCTGGCCTCGTTGTCGTTTATGCCGACGGTCTTTTTTATATCGTCGGCGTTTGAGCTGTTGATATGACAAGACTTCCCTACCATCTTACTCCCTCCTTCCTGCTATACGTACGCACCTCCGAAAAAAACATCCGGAGATGTCTTCTATGCCCTGATATAACTTTAGATCCGCATTAACCTTTGTCAAGTTGCCGGCCGGCTCTCAGTATCTGCTTTCAAAAACTTGTTAAAATAGATATTATCCGGAGATAAAAAAGCTGAGGGGAAATTCATGATAAAGAGGATGCTTTTCGGAGCGGCCCTGATCCTTTCCCTTGCGGGATGCGCCACTGTCCCGTATACGGAGCGCCAGCAGTTCATGATGGTCTCCGAGAACCAGGAATCGAAAATCGGCGAGACGCTCTTCCGGCAGGTCAAGACCGATTCGAAGATAAGCTCTGACCCTGCCCTTAACGCCCTTGTCAGGGAAGTGGGCGCGAGGATATCGGCTGCCGCTGGCAAGAAGGACTATAACTGGGAGTTCATAGTGATAGACGACCCCACGGCAAACGCGTTCGCGCTGCCCGGGGGCAAGGTCGCCTTCCATACCGGCATAATGCCGATATCCAAGGACGCTGACGGAGTTGCCGCGGTCATGGGGCACGAGGTGGCCCATGTACTGGCAAGACACGGCGCAGAGAGGATGAGCCAGCAGCAGGCGCTTTCGATAGGCGAGAGCGCTCTCATCATAGCTCTCACGGGCAGGAGCCCTATCGTGAGGGAAGGTGTGCTGTCGGCATACGGCCTTGGCGCGAAGGTCGGACTGCTTCTGCCCTACAGCCGGAAGCATGAGCTGGAGGCGGACAGGATTGGCCTCATACTC
>MGPL01000034.1:1790-4050 GCA_001797415.1 Deltaproteobacteria bacterium GWA2_55_10 | reverse complement strand
TCGAACCTGGCAAAGAGATAGTCAGGCCCGGCATTCGGCCTCTTATTGATTTTTGTCATGGTATTATACCGCCCCAAATACAAAAATAGAGATTGGAATTTAAACCTCAGGAGGAGCATATAAATGTCAATGATACTCGACGTAAGGGAGCTGGTGCCAAAGGATAGGCACTCGAAGATATTCGACACCTACAACAAATTAAACCCTGGCGAATCGTTCATCCTGGTCAACGACCACGAGCCGAAGCCGCTTCTTTACCAGTTCCAGGCAGAGCACGACGGCGAGTTCGACTGGTGGCCGCTTGAGCAGGGCCCGCAGGCCTGGCGGGTGAGCGTCGTGAAGAGGGAGACCCCGGACCCGGACCGGACCATAACCGAGTATTTCCAGACCGACCACAGGAGGCTCGACGGCATCTACGAGCGCTTCCAGTCCGCTGTCCACGCCAACAGATGGGACGAGGCCGCAGCTGATTTCAGGGAATTCAGCCTTGGCCTCAAAAGGCACATCCGGGTGGAAGAAGAGATACTCTTCCCTGTCTTCGAGGATAAGACAGGCATGCATGACGCCGGGCCGACCTTCGTCATGAAGATGGAGCACAAGGAGATTCAGTCCCTTCTCGACAAGATACTCGGCTCTACCGATGGCCATGACGCCGCAGGCGTATCAAACGGCTCAAGCTCTCTTATCAGCATACTCATGGACCACAACATGAAAGAAGAGCACATACTCTACCCTGAATCAGACGCCTTCCTTTCCGATTCCGAAAGGAAGGATGTAGTCAAGAGGTCCCAGGCAGCCTGAGGCAGCCTGGCAGTTTTCATAAATATTCCCCCGCTCTGGAAAGAGCGGGGGAGTTTTTATTTGAAGCCGCCCAACTGGTCGATTATCACGCCGAAATCCAGGAGCCTCCTCAAGCACTCCCCCCTGAAGTACGGCCCCTTCATATCGGTGTCATGGATCGTATTGGAAAAGAACATGACGCAGCCGGGGTCAGTGCAGTGGCCGAGGCCAAAGGTGTGGCCAAGCTCATGGGCAGCTTCTGTCAGGACCCTCCGCCGCAGGATAGCCCTGTCCTCAGCCCTTCCATAGAAGCTCTCGTTGAGCCTGAAAAGGGAGATAACGGCTGCCTTTGAACCGGCCTCGCCGAATACAAAGTTGAGGCCGGACGCGAAAAGGTCGACGCCTGCAACTCCGACGACCCTTTCATAATCGAAGATATCCGGCCTGTCCGCTATGGAATAGAGTATGGCGGTAGAGTTGTACTGTCCCCTTTGAGCGTCATAGGCGAAAACAGGCTCCTTCACGGCCTTGCCTGCGGCGGCCTTAAACCCGAACTCCCTTTCGAGGTCGCCCCTGAGGTCGTCTATGATCTCAGGCTCAATGCGCCCGACGGGCAATATCAGGATAGCCAATGGATCCCTCCTGAAAAGAGCTTATTTTCATGTATAGCCTTGCGGTGGACTTTTGCCCGTTCGCTCGGAAGGGTATATAATATTAGTAGGGTTTTAAGGCTGCTCAAAAAGCTCCATATGCGAGGCCCCGGTTAAATCGGGGAGCGAGGAATGAGGCGTACTCTTTCCTGTACGCCGCTTCTGCCGAGACAAAGACAACAAAGCAGATGGACTTTTTCAGCAGCCGTCAGGAGGGAACAATATGATACCCAAGAGGCTGGAAAATGCCCTGCATGAGAAACACGTCTGGTACAAGGAGCTTGTACACACTGAAGCGTATACGGCCCAGGAAATAGCCGCGACAATGCACGTAAAAGGCAGGGAACTCGCAAAACCCGTGATGGTGCGCGCCGACGGCCAGTTGGTGATGACAGTGCTTCCGGCGTCAAGGAAGGTGAACTTCGGGAAATTAGAGGCAGCGCTGGGCAAAAAGGATGTCAAGCTCGCTAAAGAGGAGGAGTTCAAGGCGATGTTTCCGGACTGCGAGCCCGGGGCCGAGCCCCCGTTCGGCAATCTCTACGATGTCCAGACCCTTGTGGACGAGTCCCTTACGCATGACGAGAACATATACTTCAACGCGGGGACCCATTACGAAGCGGTCGAGATGAAGTACAAGGATTTCGAGGATATCGTAAAGCCGCAGGTCGCGGAATTCGGGGAGCAGCTGTAGCAACTACGTTATTCAGGCTGCTCAAAAAGCTCCATATGCGAGGCCCCGGTTAAATCGGGGAGCGAGGAAGGAGGCGTACTTTTCGCCGTACGCCGCACTGACGAGCTTTGAGGCCAACAAAGCAGATGGACTTTTTCAG
>MGPL01000034.1:1266-1748 GCA_001797415.1 Deltaproteobacteria bacterium GWA2_55_10 | reverse complement strand
GGATTTCTGCTATGCTCCATGCCTGCGACACGCACTCCCCGGGGTTGAACGGGTTTTCCGCGTCAAAGACCTCGCTTATCGTGCCTATGCACACATCGTTCAGATGCCTGTCAAAGCCCTTAAGGAACGCCCTCGCGCCCGTGTAGTCCTGGGGATTGATCTTGAGCCATGCGTCGATGAACGGGCCCATGAGCCACGCCCAGACTGTTCCCTGGTGATAGGCCGCGTCCCTTGACCTGAGGTCGCCGAAATACCTCATTTTGTAATCCCTGTGCCACGGCGCGAGCGTCCTTACTCCGACCGGCGTGACCAGTTTTTCTTTCACGGTATTTATGACCGGCTCCCATCTCGACTTTTCGAGTATCGGGTGGGGCGGAGAAATGGAGAAGAGCTGATTTGGCCGAAGCGATTTGTCGTCCCCGTGCTCCCCGTCCACCACATCGTAGAGGTAGCCGCCTTCCTGATACCGGAAGAAAAACTGG
>MGPL01000034.1:0-1211 GCA_001797415.1 Deltaproteobacteria bacterium GWA2_55_10 | reverse complement strand
CTCCCCGCCAATCTCTCATATCGTTCGGCCGATGCATCCGATTCAGAGTTTAGCACAGATTTTGATTGGCCTTTTCGGCCCGGTTTCCTTTGACAATGAGTCTGAATTTACTTAACCTTGTGGGATGGAAAAAGGGACAGGAACAACCGCAGGCGAGGCGCTGCGCAGCGTATTCACGGAGCTATCCGGGGCAGGAGTGCCAGAGGCAAGGACCGAAGCGGAGTTCATATTGATGCATGTGCTCGGCGCAAAGAGGCACGAGCTATTCCTCGACGCAATGAGGGAGCTTACGGCAGATGAGGAAAAGGGCCTCGAAGAGATAGTCCGGAGGCGGATAGCAAGGGAGCCTTCCCAGTTCATCTTCGGAGAGGCATGGTTCAGGGGCCTGGAACTGAAGGTCACGAAGGACGTGCTCATCCCCAGGCCTGAGACAGAGCTTCTGGTGGATGAGGCCGTAAAGGTGGCAGGACAGCTCAAGGGAGAAATAAGGCTCATAGACCTTTGCACAGGGAGCGGATGCATCGCCGTGGCGGCGGCAAAGGAGATACCGGGCTCTCTTGTCTATGCAGCCGATATCTCGGCTGCTGCCCTTGAAGTCGCCAGAGAGAACGCCAACAGGGCGGGCGTGGCAGACAGAGTAAAGTTTTTCCAGGGCGACCTGTTCGGGGCATTTTCCAGTGAGCTAAGGGGACAGGTGAATATGATCCTGTCAAACCCGCCTTATATAGCAGCGGCGAAAATAAAGACGCTTGAGCCTGAGGTAAAGGACTTCGAGCCTCTCTGGGCCCTTTCAGGCGGACCGGACGGGCTGGATTTCATAAAGAAGATAATAAACGAAGCTTGGGGTTTTCTGGTGCCTGGCGGTGTTCTTCTGATGGAGATGGGCTACGGGCAGGCAAATGCCGTGAAGGGCCTGGCCGAAAGTTCAGGGGCTTACGAGAACATAGAAATCATCAAGGATTACTGGAAGATAGAGAGGATACTTAAGGCCGGGCGTAAGGCGTGACCGGGGAATATGCCGGTACGGTACGGCTGGAATGAGGAATTTACTTTCCTTTTTCTAAGGGGACGCCGGAGGGGGATTACAAATCGCAAAGAATAACGCCTAACTTTTAAATTTTATGTTGAAAAAAAGAAATGGAAGGGGTACTCTTTTTAGAAAAACGGCACACTCTGGTATTTAGATATTATTACAGGGAATCGAATCTAAA
>MGPL01000033.1:11033-12328 GCA_001797415.1 Deltaproteobacteria bacterium GWA2_55_10 | reverse complement strand
CAACCCGGTATGTATCTTGCCAAGGGCCTTCAAGCCGTCTGCCCTCATGCCGAGCACAGTGAGCCTCTTCCTGCCTGAGACGGCGGACCTCTTTACGAGCGATTCAAGCTCCCTTTCGCTCAAGGAGTCTGTAAGCGCCAGAAAGAGGGTAAGCCACCTCTCAGCCGCTTCCTTTGTGTATAGAAGCTCATACCAGGCGAGGGCCTCTGTCGCCCGCTGGTAGAGGCGTTCGGCCTCCTTGTCCCATGCGAGCGACGAATGTATGAGCCTCATTACGCCCAGGTCAGATAGCCTCTTTAGCGCCTTTGCAGAGATCTCCTCTTCAAGGATGCTCTTTAATTCCTCGAATACCCGCGCTCCTGAGATGGTCCTGAAGGCGTCGAGCTTTACTGAATTCTTGAGGAGGTTCAGCGTGTGCTTGCCGATCTTGAAATCGAACTTCTCGGAGAAGCGGACAGCCCGGAGCATCCTTGTCGGGTCTTCGACAAAGCTCAGGTTGTGGAGCACGCGTATTGTGCGCTCTTTGAGGTCCTTTTGCGCGCCGAAAAAGTCGATTAGCTCCCCGAATTTGCCGGGGTTGAGCGATACCGCGAGGGTGTTTATGATGAAGTCCCTCCGGTAGAGGTCAAGCTTCAGGGACGACTGCTCCACTGTGGGCAGCGCGCCCGGCCGCTCATAATATTCAAGCCGCGCTGTGGCGACATCTATCTTGAATCCGTCCGGGAAGACTATGACCGCTGTCTTGAACCTGTGATGCGCCCTTATTTTCGCGCCCTTTCTCCGGGCAAGGTCCTCGGCGAAGACTATGCCGCTGCCGCCTTCGATCACTATGTCTATGTCGAGGTTCTCTCTCCTCATGAGAAGGTCGCGCACGAACCCGCCTACGGCGTAGGCCTTGAAGCCGTGAGAGGCCGCGGCCCCGCCCGCCTCCTTCAGTAAATCGAGCGCCCACTCAGGGAGCCGCTCTTTCATGAGGCCTGAGACGACCCGGACCTTCCTGGATTCTTCCCTTGCGCCTGTCCGGAGCTCGTCCTGCAGGAGCTTCAGGAGGTCGGTCCTGGTGATGACGCCGACTACCTTCTTGTCTTTAACGACCGGCAATAGTCTCTGTCCGTGCCCCACTACCTTCTCGCGTATCTTGTCTATCGAAGTATCGTCCGTGACCCATTCGACCTCCGTCGTCATATAGTCCCTCACGGGCGCGTCGCCGAGGCCGTGATAGGCGGCCTTGTCTACGACCTGTCTTGTTATTACGCCGTGGATGTCGCCGTTCTTCACGACCGGCGCGGCGTTTA
>MGPL01000033.1:10697-10998 GCA_001797415.1 Deltaproteobacteria bacterium GWA2_55_10 | reverse complement strand
GGTGGCCTCCGCCGCCGAGAGCCTTAAGTATCGTACCTACATCCGCCCTGGGGTCGCGTGAGCGCGCGATTATATGGACCCTGTCCTCCGAGTCGACGAGCAGGAAGAGACAGCCCATGTTTTCTATGTCGCGTATCTTGTGCGCGAGTATCGATATGTCGCCCTTGTACTTCTCAAGGTAGGCCTCCGCTATGACGACCTCGACCCCGCCGACATTGTAGCGGGTCTCAGACTGGAGGAACTCGTTGAGGAGCGCGACTTCCTCGGGGGTAAGCTCTTTTCTCAGGAGGTCCGAGACAAT
>MGPL01000033.1:9556-10688 GCA_001797415.1 Deltaproteobacteria bacterium GWA2_55_10 | reverse complement strand
AGCTCCGCAGGAGAGTAGATAAGAAGCCGCCTCAAAGTCCATCGAGGTAGTGGAAGGATAGGATAGAAAGCCGGTATCTTCGTAGATGCCGGTCATGAGGATGGTCGCCTCGTCGGAGGACGGCCTTATGCCGCGCTCCCGCAGGATATGCGTAAGCACGGTCGTGTTCGAACCGTACGGCTCTCTTACCTCAAGGCTGCCCCTGATGTCTTCGGGCGCGGGCGGGTGATGGTCGTATATGTGGATGTCCACGCCGGGCCTGCGGGCCACATCTGCGAAAGGCCCTATCCTCGAAGGGGAGCTTACGTCTACCAATATGAGCCGGGTTATCCTGGAGAGATCTATGTCCTTGAGCTTCGCTATCGGATAGGGGAGAGGGAGCGTATCGATGGCGTCCTTGAGGGTCTTCTCGAGCGAGCCCGCGAAGACGAGCAGGGCGTCCGGGTAGAGCCTTTTCGCCGCCGTCATCGAGGCAAAGGTGTCGAAATCCGCGTTTATATGGGAGGTTATGACTTCCATAAGGCCGATATTAGCATACTTGAGGGGAGTGGGGAAATCGCCTTGTTTATTTTTGTTTTTTTAAAAGAACGGGGCATAACGCGAAGCGAGCATAAGGTGGGGGGGAGGGCGAGCGAGCCGAGGCAGAGGGAGCGATGCCTGATAAGGCATCGCTCCAATAAGGGGCGAGCGAGGAGGAAGGGGGCAGAAAGCGAGCGAAGCCTTATGCCCAAAAAAAGCGCGGCAGCGCGCAAAAGGCTTTTACTATAACGCTTAATTCGAGATAGCTGCTCACCGTTTATCTAAAAAGAAAAGGGCGGGTCTGTTTGACCCGCCCTTTTAATATCCATTATCTCCGGCTGACCTAAGGAGCCTTTACCTCAGGCGCCTTTACCTCGGGTTTCTTATTCTCGCTGCCCGGGAATACCGGAGGAGGCTCGGAGTGGCACCTGAAGCAGTCGTCGATCGGGAAGGCCACCTTTAGGTGGCATACGCCGCAGTACTGCCCCGAGATTATCTTCATCATGTTCATCTCCGGGTTGCCGCCCTGCTGCTGCTTGAATATCGACTCGTGGCACGAGGTGCAGTCCAGCAGGTCAGTGTGAGCCTTATGCGGGAACTTCACATTAGGAGG
>MGPL01000033.1:7342-9476 GCA_001797415.1 Deltaproteobacteria bacterium GWA2_55_10 | reverse complement strand
CGGGCTTTATCGCGCCGTCCTGCGCCGCATTTACCCAGTTCACTTTGTTGCCGAAGAAGTCCTTGGGCATATCCTTGAGCCTGTCAGTGATCTTCCTGGTCTGCTCAAGTCCGTAAGAATGGCACCTGTCGCATTCTATCGGCTCGAAGGCTATCTTGCCGTTATGGCAGGTTCCGCAGTACTTGCCGTCCTGTATGTCGGCCATCTTTATCTCTGCAGTGCCGGCCTTGAAGGCGAAGCCTATGTCGGTATGGCAGACCTTGCAGGTATATTTGGCCCTGTGCACCCAGTGGGGGAATACGACGGGCTTCATTATCTCGCCGCCTTTCGTGCTCCTGTCCAGTACCACATTGCCGTAGGTGTCCGGGTTTTTGGGCTTTCTAAGGTCAGTCTCCCAGACGGTCGACGCTGCCTGCGCTGTCTGGTAGAAGTAAAGCCCGGTCCCCAGGGACAGGGCCAGTATGGCCAGTATCAAAAACCTGCTGCTATTGCTACGCACTTTCGGACCTCCTTGTGTATTGCTCTCGATCAATAGCCTTTATGGCATGATGCGCAAAGTTTCAAGTATTCCACCCTGAGCATGTGCGGGTGCCGGGTCTTTCCGTGAGGCTCATGGCAGGTGTAGCATACCATTTCTCCCTCCTCAGTTAAAGGGAGGCTTACGGGTATGCCTATTTTCGGTACCTGCCCCAGGGGGTGCCTGGTCACCGGGTGGTTTTCGATATTGGCCTCGTGGCACCTGGCGCAAGTCGTCATCGGGTCCTTCTGGAGAAATGGCGGGTCCTCGCTGTGGCAGACCGAGCAGAGGCTCGAATCGTACCAGTCATGAGGGTTTACCCCGGAGGTCGCCTCCTCGCCCTCTTCGGCAGACCGGCATTCCCTCGCGATGAATCCCTGTATGGCGGCTGCCAACAGCACAGCGGCTGCTATGATTATTAACGATTTTGACATCGGTTTGGTTATATCGGCAGCGCCTGTATTTTACGACCGTCAGTTTGAGCAGTCGCCTATGGTAAGGCAATCATAATTGGCAGTAGATGAATAAGTAATATCAAAATTCGAAAAATTCTTATTGCAGACCTTGTCTGTCGCGGGCGTTACTGTCCTGAACTCGGTCCTGCCGGTCTGCAGCGATGTCGGGCGCGTATAGGACTCGACGCAGGCCCCGTTCATGAGCCGGTAGCCCAGCGGGTCAGAGCCCGATAGCGGCCCTGCCGCCATGTTGCTGCCGTGTATGCCCTTCATCTGGTTTTCCGTCGAGTCATACGCCCCTCCGTGGCACGAGAGGCAAAGTATCCCGAACTTGTTGCCGTTGTTGCCGGTATCGGACCCGGTCTGGTAGAAGGGCGAGCTTGTGCCCAGACCGTCCGGCGGGTGGGACACCCTCGAGAAGTCCGCGTCCGGGCCGACATATCCCTCGTCGCCATAGACGTCGCGCCTGTGGCAGTTATAGCAGAAGTTCGCGTTCGAGCCCACTCCGGTTATGTTCTGTTTCAATATCCACCTTCTGCCTGATCCGTGCGCCCCTCCCGGGTCAGAGCTTACGTCAGAGGCGTGGCAATCCGTGCAGGTTATCCTGCTCTCATGGGTCATGTTGTAATAGCCGGTGCGCTCGCCGCTCAAGTAATCCATGTACCTGAAGGTATTGGTGAGGCCAAGTCCGTTTGCGGGCCAGTTGCCGTTTGCGGTCGAGAGCGGCCTGTTCTTGCCGGTGCTTTCGAATACCGGGTGATATGCAAAGTTGTTGACGTTGAAGTCCGCGGTAATGTCAGACTCTTCTACCTGCGAGCCGTCGGCATTGCCCGAAGGCACAAAGGGCTGTGTTGCCCCGTATGCGTAATATGAGTGGCACTTTGCGCAGAGATACCCTTCAAGGTTGTCGCCGCCCGGTGTAGTCGATGTGAAATCCACGACAGTGTAGGAAGTGGCCGGGCTCCCGGCCGAGCCCCAGGGCGTGGGCTTCACGCCCCAGCTGCCGAGTATGTTCGCGCCTATTATGTTGCCGTTGGCGCCGCCAACGACGTGGTTGCCGGCCTTCGCGCCGTGCGCGTTGTGGCAGTCAGCGCATTCCGCGTGCCTGTTTGTGCCGAGCACCGAGGCCGACTCGCGCACAGGGTCGCCGGCGTTAGCCCTT
>MGPL01000033.1:0-7226 GCA_001797415.1 Deltaproteobacteria bacterium GWA2_55_10 | reverse complement strand
GGTCCTCGTGCCAGGGGTTCACGCCGCTGGCGTTCCAGGTGGCCGTTGACGTGCTATGAATTGACGGGTTGGTGTTCCAGTACCTCTTGTCGTGGCATGCCTGGCAGAGACCGCCGTTTGCGAGGTCCGCGACCAGGAACTTGTTGAACTCCGTGCCGTGCGGGTCATGGCAGCTCGTGCACTGCATCATGCCCGCGCTGTCCAGGCGTATCTCCGCGGGGAGCGCCTCGTTGTCGGTTATTTCCACGTTCGAGGGATAGGCCCGCGAGTATTCGAATGATATCGGGTGATCGTCCCGCAAGTCGGTGCTGATGTATGATGTGGACGTAGAGCTTATCTTGCCGCCCGAGAGGCCCTGGCCGCTCACGGATAGCTCGCCCGCGCCTGTCTTGCCCGGAAGGTTCAAGACCGAGCCGACGGCTATGGTGCCGTCATGGCACGAAAGGCAGAGCTTTGAGGCGCCTGTAGGCTGCCCGAGCGTAGGCGAGTTCGGAGAAAGAGTGGCCGCAAGGGTCTGGCTCTCATAGACGTTGTATGTCGACCCCTGGTCCTGCTTGTTCCATATCGGCTTGGAAGGGCTCGAGTTATGCGGCGTATGGCAGAAGACGCATATCTCGGTGGTCTCGCCGGATTTTATCTCAGCCGGGGAGAGAGACCCGAAGTTGTGCTTCGTGCCCGCGACGGTGGCAAGCGAAACTCCGGCAGCGGCAAGCGAGACCGCTGCCCCCAGAACCCCGGCCTTTAACCAGGGGCTTTTCCGCCTGAGAGCCTTTTTCCGGATTTTTCCCATCTATACGCCCTTCAGATTCATTTATCGCACAAGAAAGGGTTTTCTTTAGCCCTGTCCCATGTACTCGAATACCTGGATCCTGCTGTTGTATGAGTCTGAAACGTATATCCTGTTCCCCCGGTCTATGAAAAGACCGCTCGGAAGCCAGAATGTGCCTGCCGAACGGCCAAGGCTTCCGAAGTTAAGGAGGAAATGCCCGTTCCTGTCAAATACCTGTATGGTGTCAAAGAGCGCGTCCGCGACGTATATGTTCCCATCCCTGTCCAGGGCAATGCCCTTTGGCCTGCCGAAGTCCCCGGTGCCGTCGCCCTGGCGGCCGAACGAGGTCAGGTGCTTGCCCTTCGAATCGAATACCTGGATCCTGAAGTTGAGCGAGTCGACGACATAGAGATCGCCGCTGGCGCTTATCGTGAGGTCGACAGGATAGTTGAACTGCCCGGGGTTCTTGCCCCTTCCGCCGAAAGAGCCTTTCTCCTTGCCGTCGAGGCCGTAGATCATGATGCTGTGAGAGGCCGTGTCGGTCACATAGACTCTGCCTTCTTTACTGTTTATGGCTATGCCGGTCGGCCTCTCCCCCGCGGGGAAGGAGAAGAGGAGCTTGCCCTTGGGGTTGAAGACAAAGACCTTCTGGCTGACCGAATCCGTAACGTATATATTGTCCTGGGCATCGACCGCCGCGGCTATAGGAGACTCAAATGCCTCTTTTCTGCCCAGGTTCTCGATTGCGATATATGATTTTTTGGTCTCGTCGAAGATATGCACCCGCTTGAAGGCAGTATCAGCGACGATGATCCGGCCCTTTGAGTCGACGCTTATGCCGTATGGCTTCACGAGCCTATCGGCCTTGGGCCCGAGTATGAGGTCGGCTACCCTCTGAAAGAATCCCTTGCTCGCGCCGATATCGTCGGGTTTGCTTATAGTCTTGAGGTAGTAGACCCTTGCCGGTTCAGGCGGGGAGGGCCATATAAGAGGGGTCTGAGGGGTAAGGACCGCCTCCTTTTCCGGGGTGGAGGCGCAGCCGGGCGCTAAAGTGACAGCGGCGAGCGCAAGGGCAGCGCCGAGCCTGCGCAAGCCGTAAATGGCGCCGTTTGACGGGCCTTTTTTTTTGAACTGGACATCCTGCATGAGGAGAGCCCTATTTCCTGTGACAATACTGGCAGACGTCCAGTCCAGCTGACCTTAGACGGGACCTGTAGTCCGCGCCCCAGTCGGCCCTGCCAGGCAGGAGACCCCGTTCATGCGGGTTGTGGCAGGTAGGGCATATTATTTTGCCGTTCCTGGGGTCAAAGGGCATCATCAGCGGTATTTCCTTCGAGGTGAGCCTGATGTTGTCGACGACGAACTTGGGAGGCACGATAAGGTGGTCAGGCGCCTTGAATCCGCTCATCATGACGCTCACGCCCTCGCTGCCGGGGTGCTTCGGTACGGTATGGCAGCCCCTGCAGAGCTGGACCGGGTCTTCGTAATAGAGCGTTACGTCCTTTATCGTCTTTTGCTTCTGCGGGTCAGGCACTTCCTTGTGGCATGTCACGCAAGTGCCCCAGAGCACCTCTCCGGTCTCGCCTATCTGGTTGTGGGGATTTATGGCGGAGACCAGGGCCTCGCTCCTCTCATAGGGCGGCTTTGGAGGGTCCTTGGGGAGCTCTGCGTCCGCAGACCAGGCGTTGGCGGAAAACAAAAGCGCGCCGGAGAGGAATGTTATCTTTAAGAATGCCGATTTCCTTGACATGGGAGCTACCTTCTTTAGTTGCCGGCCAGGGCCGTTTTTTTTAATTGTTATTCGCCGAAAGCGTAGACATTGCCGTCACGCGAGCCAATGAACACGGCGTCTTCCGTGAGGGCGGGGGACGACTGCACGCTGCCTTCGGTCATGTACTTCCATGCCACGACGCCGGTCTTCGTGTCAACGGCGTAGAACCCGCCGTCATCGCAGCCCACATAGAGGAAGCCGTTTGCGGCGAGGGCCGGGGTGGAGTTGACCTCGTCAGGGAACTTGTAGGTGGCCGCGTCGCTGCCGTCAGCCCTGTTGTATACCTTCACTTCCCCGCTCTTCAATGCTACGTATATCTTGTCGCTTGTGACGACAGGGGAAGCGTAGACGAGCTTGTTATCCAGGTTCTTTCTCCATACGATCGAACCCTTATCGGCATTGAGCGCGAAGAAGGTCCTGTTGTACGCGGAAAAATAAAGTGTCCCGTCCCTGAGGGCGGGGGATGCGTAGATGGCCGAATTGGTCCTGTAAGACCAGTTCCTTCCGCCTGACTTGGCGGAGGCAGAGTACATTATGCCGTTCTTGCCGGCATAGTATATGTTGCCTTCGGAATATATGGGAGATGAATAGATGCCGCTGTACTTCTCATAGTCGGGCAGCTGCATGCGCCATGCTCTCTTGCCGTCTTTCGCGTTTATCGCGTAGAGGTACAGGTCCATCGAGCCGATGTAGACGTTCCCCTCGGCCACGACCGGGGATGTCATGACAGCGCCGTTGGTCTCGAACATCCAGACCTGCTTGCCGGTGTTCGCGTCCACTGCGTAGACGAACTTGTCCCTTGAGCCGAAGTAGACCACGCCCCCGTCTACCGCAGGGGTGGAATATATCTCGCCGCCGGTCTTGAACTTCCAGAGGAGGCTGCCTGTCTTTGCGTCAATGGCATAAAGATGTCCGTCATAGGACCCCGCGAAGACCTTGCCGCCGGATACCACGGGCGAGGAGTAGACGGGCCCTTCCGTGGCGAACTTCCATTTGAGGGCGAGCGGGGGATGAGGGGCCTTTTCGGCATAGGGGCTATGCACCTGGTCTTTGAGGAACATGGGCCAGTCCGCGGCCGCGGCGGAAAGCGGCATGAGGACGGCCAGAGAAAGTGCGAAGGCTGAAATTGTCTTGCTTAGTGCTGTGGACTTCGATTGCTGCATAGAACTCCTCTCAGACCTTTAGCTTTGAGATTTCATGGGAAATGATACTGCGCGCCTCTGTCAAAGAACCGAGGGCATCGAGAGCCTCCTGCTTAGAGATGCCGGGGCGCTCAAGCCTCCTTGTCTCCCTCTCAAGGACCTGCCCGGATTTTTTAATGGAGCTGAATAGAGCGTCGAGGGAGCGGGACATCGCGTTGAAAACAGCCGGCAGCTCGCCGGGTATTTTTTTCGAAAGTCGCCTGGTGAGGTCCCCCCTGGATATACCGGCAACGGCCTCCCTTAGCTCAAGGAGCGGCAGCTCGATACGTCTCGTGAGCAAGTACCCGATGGCTGCCGAAAGAACGAGAATGGTCGAAACGGTAACTGCGCTCAGTTTCAAAAGGATAGGGACCGCGATTTCTGAGGTGGTCCGTATCTTTATATGAATTTTATATAACTCCTGAGAGAGTTCCCTGTCAATCAAAAAATAGGCGATGAACAGGTTCGCGATGAATCCGAGGAGCACGGCCGACGAGAAAGCGGCAACGAATCCGGACTGAAGCCGCCTGTTTATGAAGTAGTTCCTTCTCCTGTATTTGGACAGCGCCCTTTTATCCATATTTCTCCAGACCGGGGCCGTTTGACCCGGACAGCATCATAGTATATTGGCGTTAAAAGCCGATTAAACCCATGTTAATTCATCGTAATCCCGCTACTTTACATGGCATCCCAGGCAAAGGGCGCTTCCTTCGTTGCTCATGACAAGGCGGCTGTGCCCCGTTGAATACGGGTTATGGCAGGTGCCGCACCCGACGTTGCCACCGAAGAGTTTTATCGCAGGAGGCAGCTTGTCTACGGGCCTGTAAGCCCCATGGTACTTGCGCCTGGCCTCGATATAAGAGATCCCTATCGGATGGCTCAAACCCAGCTCGTCCGTATTGTGGAAGAACGGGCCGCTCAGGAATACGTTCTCTACTACCGCATCCCCGCCCGTGATGGCGTCATGGCAGGCAAGGCACCTGAGCGACAGGTCGTCGAGCACGATGCCAAGCTCCATGGGTACGTACTTCATCGAGGACGACCCGGCCGCGTGCGCCGCGCCGAGCGAGAATTTGTGCAGCTCGTCTTCAAGCTCGTTATGGCACATCACGCAAAAACCCTGTCCGGTCGCGGCAGTCCTCAGGCGGAACGGCCCATGCCCATCATTGTGAACCGGATGGCAGGTCACGCAGGTAACATCGCCTTTCCAGTCCAGCGGCAGGCTGGCCGGCGTCGGTCCTATAGGTTTTACGTCCACGGGGTGGGAGAGCTCCAGCTCGTCGGCATGGCAGCCGATGCACATCATCGTGATATTCTTGGTGAAGGCATGCGGGGTCTGTCCCGGGGCAGGTTCCTTGATGTGGCAGTCCAGGCACTTGCCTTCGAAGTTGTGGTAGCTTGTCCACTGGGACGACCACAGGACTGCCGACACAGCCAGGACAGCCGAAATTATCAATATGAAGGCGTACTTACGCACCCTCTGAAGTCCTGATATTGGAGACGGTCCTCTTGAGCTCAACCAGGCTCCGCCTCAAATCGTCGACCGCAGCCCTCAGCTCTTCTTCCCGCGGATATTCTTTTGCAAGAAGGTCCTTCAAGGCGTCCTCGGACCGCCTCATGGCCTCCAGCGCCTCTGTTGCGCTCCGCGCAGTATGGTTCAGGGAGCGCACCATGGAATTGAGGTCGTCCGCAAGGAGCGAGAGCTGGTCCCCGCCCCTGAACCGGGTCGAGACCGTAAGGTCGCCGGAGCCTATCTGCTCCATATTGCGCTCGAGCCTGAAGATAGGCCCTGCTATCTTGTGGGAGTAAAGGACCGAGATAACGGCCACGGCAATCGCGACCACGGCAAGCACCAGCATCGAATAGGAGGAGGCGAAGATGAGGGGGAGTATCCGGAGCTTCAGGTCATATATGGTGTATATGGCCTGGGTATAAGACCCGCCGACGTCCGCGTCGAGCGAAAGATAAAGCAGCGCCAGCAACCCCGCGCCGCCCAAAAGGGTTATGAGGCAGAGCTTGAGCCCGAAGCGGAGATTGAAGGCCCTTTGCAGGAGCTTGTCTTGAGCGCCCTTCAAGGAAACTACGGTTCCTTTCGGATTCTTGCCGGGGAGGTTCCAGGTGTGAGCGAGAAGCAGGTCGCGGGGTGCAGCCGGATGAGATGAAGCGGCAGAATTTCATGCATTATACCTCAATACGCAGCGGTTGTGAAGCGGAACCTGGAAGGGGGTTATTCCCGGACCGTTTCGGTCCAGCCGGGGCGGCTGCTTAAAACTATTGAAAAAACCGGCCGTTATAAATATAATGATGTGCTTGGTTCCCGCCCCGGCGACTAAAGCCCGCGGAAAACAGGGAGTTTTGGTTTCAGACGTCTTGGCCCGGGAAGGCTTCCCGGGGCTTGAACATACGAGAGAGGAGAAGTTTATGGCAAACGACGCGTTCCTTAAGGCATGCCGCAGGGAGAAGGCCGGACACACGCCGGTGTGGCTCATGCGCCAGGCAGGCCGCTACATGAAAGAATACATGGCAATAAGGGAGAAGCACTCGTTCCTTGAGATGTGCAGGGCCCCTGAGCTTGCCTGTGAGGTTACGCTTCAGCCCGTAAAGGCCTTTGAGCTGGACGCCGCCATAATCTTCGCCGACATCCTCCTGCCGCTCGACGGCATGGGCATAAACCTCGAGTTCGCGAAGAACGAAGGCCCGGTCATCTCCAACCCGGTGCGCACCAGGAAGGACATAGACGCCGTAAGGATAATAAACCCCGAAGAGCACGTGCCCTATCTCCTCAAGGCCATAAAGATGGTCAAGGCCGAGCTCAACGGAAAGGTGCCTCTCATCGGCTTCTCAGGCTCTCCATTTACCCTTGCGAGCTACATAATCGAGGGCGAGGGATCGAAGAACTACATAAACACCAAGAAGCTCATGTACTCGGACCCCGAGGGCTGGAAGATCCTGATGGACAAGATCTCCGAGGTCATAATCGTGTACCTCGAGGCCCAGATAGACGCGGGCGCCCAGGTAGTGCAGCTCTTCGACAGCTGGGTAGGGTGCCTCGGCCCGGACGACTTCAGGAACTACGCGATGCCCTACACCAAAAGGATTATTGACAGGGTCAGCAAGAAGGGAGTGCCTGTAATTAACTTCGGCACAAATACCGGCACATATCTCGACCTCGTGAGACAGGCCGGAGGCGACGTCATAGGCGTAGACTGGAAGGTCAGGCTCGACGACGCGTGGAAGACTATCGGCTATGACAAGGCCATACAGGGAAATCTCGACCCCGTAGTCCTCTTCGGCCCTGTCGCCGAGATAAGGAAGAGAGTCAAGGAGATAATAGACATGGCAGCCGGACGCCCCGGACACATATTCAACCTGGGCCACGGCATAATACTCGGCACGCCGGTGGACAATGTCCGCGCGGTCATAGACAGCGTTCATGAGTTCAGCACAAAGGCTTCGGTTTAGCAGGCTGCTGAAATGCAAGGACAGATATGTTTACTTCCCCCTT
>MGPL01000032.1:6769-7480 GCA_001797415.1 Deltaproteobacteria bacterium GWA2_55_10 | reverse complement strand
CGGCGTCGCTCGATAGCTTCGCTATCTGCCCTTCGAGCGCGGCGACCGATATTGTCTTTTCGTCAAGCCTTGCCCTTGCTTCGTTCCTCGACCTCTCAAGCTCGGCTATAATGAGGTTCGCGGCTTCAAACTCTTTTTTGGCTGCAACGGCCTCGGCCTTTGCAGCTTCGGTTGCCTTTTTCGCGGCCTCTAACTCTGCGCTTGAGACCTCAGGCTTGGCCTGGACCTTGGCGCTCCTGCTCATTTCCCTGTTCATCTCATCGATAGAGGCCCTTGCCGATATGAGCGACGCCTCGGTCTCGCGGAGCTTTGACTCGAGCGTGCCCCTTATCGCCTTTTCCTCTGCGAGTATCCGCTCTGCCTCTGCCCTCGCGCCCTGGTGCTCCTTCAGCGAAGCCTCTATGGCCTTTCCAACAGCGTCAAGCTCCTTGAGTTTCGCCTCAAGGCTCGCGCTCTTTGCGGCCGTCTCAGCCACGGCCTTTTTCGCCAGCTCCGCTTCCTGAACGGCGGCCGCTGCCTTTTTCGTTTCGTCTTCCCTCAACTTTGCCTCAGAGGCGAGCTTCATCCTCGCGTCCTCAAGGGCGGCAAGCGAAGAATCGAGACCGGCCTTCATGTCAACGCCTGCCTTCTTCTGCTTCTCAAGCTCTTCTTTCAGAAGGGCTATCGTCTGGGCCTGCTCAGTGGTGTCCTTCTTTACAAGCTCCCTCTCGG
>MGPL01000032.1:6596-6693 GCA_001797415.1 Deltaproteobacteria bacterium GWA2_55_10 | reverse complement strand
CCTTGCCTTCTCGAGCTCCGCTACCTTTAACGCCGCCGCCTCTTTATCTTTTTGAGCGGTTTCGGCAGCCCTTTTTGCCGCCTCAAGCTCTTCAGGG
>MGPL01000032.1:5897-6576 GCA_001797415.1 Deltaproteobacteria bacterium GWA2_55_10 | reverse complement strand
GGAGGCCTCTTTGACAGTCTCTGTCTGAGCCCTTGCCGCGATCAGGGCCTCTTCCGCCTCATTGACCCTCTTCTCAAGAGCTGATTTTTCATCTATCGCGCCAGCGAGCTTCTTCTCGGCCTCTTTCTTTGCCGTCTCATACTGGCCGATGGATGCCTGCATCAGCTGGTTTGTCTTTTCTATCTCCCTTACCTTGATCTCCAGCTCAGCCCTCTTCGCGCCCTCTTCCTGCGCCTTTGAGGCGGCAAGCTGAGCCTGGCTCAATGCTTCCTGCGCCTTCTTTGTCTCAGCCTCGATCTGGGCCTTCATCCCGGCCTCGGCCTTAAGGCGCACCTCTTCGGCTGCGGCGAGCTTTGTCGAGAGCTCGGTCTTGAGCGTGGCCTCAGAGTGCTTCGAGAGGTTAAGCTCTTCCCTCAGCGCGGCAATAAGCTGCGCTTTTTCAGCGCTCTCTGTCTTTAGCTGGTTTCTTTCGGTATTAAGGTTGGATAGTTCCTGTTGCAACGCGGCGGTCTTTGCCGCGCTCTCATCGAGCCTTGCCTTTGCCTCGTCGCGGGATTTCTCAAGACCGGCGATGACTACCGCTGCCTCTGCGGCCTTTGCGCTCTCAAGCTCAGCCGCCTTTTTCGCGGCCTCTAATTCAGCTGGCGACGCGCTTGAAACCGCGGCCGCCTCAATAGGC
>MGPL01000032.1:0-5577 GCA_001797415.1 Deltaproteobacteria bacterium GWA2_55_10 | reverse complement strand
ACGCTTCTTTGCCTCTTCAGCGGCATTGAGCTTGCCTTCGAGCTCCGCCATCTCCTGCTTGGCCCTGGCCTCGACCTCTTCCCTTATTTTTGCGCGCTCCTTTTCAAAATCTACGTTGGCGGCAGCGCCCTCCCTCTCAAGCATCCTTCTCTGCCGCTCTTCAAGCGCGAGAGCTCTCTCTATTTTTTTCTTGTCGGCCTGCTCAGCCCTGAATTTGTTCTCAAGTTCCTTATAGTTATCCGACTCCTGCGCGAGCTTCTGCCTTGTGAGGAACAGATCGTCCTCCATCTTGCGCTCAGTGACCCTTTTTTCCTTTATCTGCCCTTCAAGCCTGTTCTTCTCCTTGTCTCCGGAAAGATAGGAGATGGCAAGAGAAAAACTAAGGAACAATCCCAGGACTATACCTACTGCACCCATATAAGCTCCATCTGGATTCCCTGTCAGTCACATGCAGGATGTGAAAAAAAGGGCCGGGAACAATGCACCGGATATTATATCCCGGCAAGGTCCCGGAATTCAAGGTGAATACGTTAATTTTTCTGAAAAATTCCAATTCAAAAAGAGGGGAAGGTCCGCTCACACTCGGATGGATTATTATACATGCATATTAAAATTGATTAACAGCATTCATTAAAATTTTTTCAGCTCCGCCTGAGGCCTGAACAGGCCGCCTTATACGGCCTTTCCCCTTGACTTTTAATCCCGATTAAGTGAAGGTATAATCCGCTTCTTAGTCCAGCTTGACAAGCCCCTGATATTTTAATACTCGATGTAAACGGGTTTCGATGTCGCGCACCGGCAAAACAAGACCAAAAATAGCGGCAGTTATAACCGGTTCGACGGCCAGTACTGTCGTAGAAAAGGCCGTCTCTCAGGGAGCCGACCTCCTTGAGGCAAGGATAGATACGTTCAGGAGCCTTGACCCCGCCTCTTTAGCCGTAGCCCTGAAGGAACTGAAGCGCTCATCAAGGCTTCCCCTCATCCTTACCGTGAGGAGCAAAAAAGAGGGGGGCGCCAGGGATATCCCCGATGAAAAGCGGCTTGAGCTGTTCAACTCGCTGATGAAGTTCGCCGATTACGTCGATATAGAGGCGAGCTCAAGCGGAATACTCAAAAATGTGCTAAAATCAGCAACAAAAGAGAGAAAGAAATCAATAGTCTCCTACCATAATTTCAAGTCCACTCCCGGAGACAAAAAATTCAAAGAAATCATCGAGTCAGCCCTTTCGTCCGGCGCTGATATCGTCAAGCTGGCCACATACGTAAACTCGTTTGAAGACCTGAGGAGGCTCTCGCGCCTCCTCTCCTTATCCGACAGGCTTATCATAATCGGCATGGGGCCGCTCGGGGCCGCTTCCAGGGTCTTTTTCCCAATGATAGGCTCACTTATAACCTACGGGTCTATTACAGGGAAGACCGCGCCGGGGCAGCTTAAGCTTAAGGATTTGAAAAAAGAATTCAGCCGGTTCGGCATCTGAAGCTTGCCTGGGCTGCCGTGGTTTCATTACGGGTTAGCGTTCTGGCCCGGTTGACATTATCTTTTTCTTGAATTAAGATACGCTGTCGCGTGCGGATGTCGAGTAATTCGGTTCCGGCGGTCCTCATTCAAATCTGAGATTTGGGAGTAGTCAGAATCTAATCTTTTGTTGAATAATTCCGCTTTGTTCAGGCTGCTCAAAAAGCTCCATATGCGAGGCCCCAGTTAAATCGGGGAGCGAGGAATGAGGCGTACTCTTCTTGTACGTCGCAATGACGAGCGACGATGACAACAAAGCAGATGGACTTTTTCAGCAGCCTGCTATGAAATTCCGCCCCATTTCGGGTGAGACTATTGGATTATGGAGGGATAAGATGGTAAGGGTAGCGATTAACGGCTTCGGGCGCATCGGGAGAAATATATTGAGGGCATCGCTCAATGACCTCAATAAGATCGATTTTGTCTGCATAAACGACGTAACCGACGCCCCTACCCTCGCCCATTTGCTTAAATACGACTCGGTCTTCGGGAAAATACCCGCCGAGATATCGGTAAAGGGCAACTCAATCGTACTGAACGGAAAAGAGATAAAAGTAACGGCCGAGAGGGACCCGGCCAAGCTCCCCTGGAAAGACCTCAATGTCGATATCGCCCTGGAATGCACGGGCCTGTTTACGAACAGGGACAAGGCAGCCGCCCACCTCACAGCAGGCGCAAAGAAGGTCATCATATCAGCCCCTGCCAAGGACGAGGACATAACAATATGCATGGGCGTGAACAACGACAAGTACGACCCCAAGAAACATTCAATAATTTCAAATGCTTCCTGCACCACCAACTGCCTTGCGCCTGCGGCAAAGGTCCTGCATGACTCCTTCGGCATCATAAAGGGCCTCATGACTACCGTTCACGCCTATACGAACGATCAGAGGATACTCGACCTGCCGCACAAGGACCTGCGGAGAGCTCGGGCAGCGGCCCTTTCCATGATACCGACCTCGACGGGCGCGGCCAAGGCCGTTTCGCTTGTTTTACCGGAACTTAAGGGCAGGCTCGACGGCATGGCCATAAGGGTGCCGGTGCCCACGGTCTCCGTCGTCGACCTTACGGTCGAGCTTTCAAAGGCAACCACGGCAGATGAGATAAACGCGGCTTTCAAGGACGCGGCCAACGGCCACCTTAAGGGCATTCTCGAATACACCGAGGAGCTCCTGGTCTCCGCGGACTTCAAGGGCAACCCCCATTCATCGATATTCGACTCGCAGGCCACAAAGATGATAGGCGAAAACATGGTCAAGATCCTTGCATGGTATGACAACGAGTGGGGCTTCTCCTGCAGGATGAGAGACCTGGCGCTCTATATGGCCGGCAAGGGGCTGTGAGCACGTATTAACCAATAAATCCAAACAGTTACACGAAAAAGCGCGGAGCCAGGCACCAAATGGATAAGGGATTAAAGTACATAGACGAGATAATCCTGAAGGGCAAAAAGGTCTTCATCAGGGTGGATTTCAACGTACCCCTGGATGAGAACCAGAATATAACGGACGACACCCGTATAAGGAGCGTCCTGCCGACCATCAACTATGCCCTGGACGAAAACGCAAAGGTAATACTCGCCTCGCATCTGGGCAGGCCAAAAGGCAAGCCGGTCCCGGAGATGAGCCTTGCGCCTGTTGCCAAGAGACTCGGCAGGCTGCTTGAAAAAGATGTCGTACTTGCCCCTGACAGCGTGGGTGACGAGACAAAGAAGATTGTCGATAACATGAAGCCCGGCGATGTCGTCCTCCTGGAGAACCTGAGGTACCACCCCGAGGAGGAGAAGAACGACGAGGGCTTCGGCAAACAACTATCTGAATTGACTGACGTTTATATAAACGACGCCTTTGCCATGGCCCACCGCGCGCACGCGTCGAACGTCGCCATGACCCGTTTCGTAAAAGAGGCCGGGGCCGGGTTCCTCATGAAAAAGGAGCTCACCTACTTCGCCATGGCGCTCGAGAAGCCTACAAGGCCTCTCGTGGCCATCATCGGCGGCAAAAAGGTTTCCGACAAGGTAAAGGTGCTCCTCTCGCTCTGCGACAGGGTAGACAAGCTTATTGTCGGCGGCGGCATGGCCCTTACCTTTTTCAAATCGCTTGGTTACGAGGTCGGCAGCTCATTTGCCGAGGAAGAGGCGCTTGATACCGCAAAGGAAGTGATCGAGAAGGCAAGGCAGAAGAACATCAAGCTCTATATGCCGGTAGACTTTGTCGTGGCTGACAGGTTCGCCGGAGATGCTGAGACAAAGGTCGTCACTTACCAGGAGATACCCAAAGGCTGGATGGCCCTCGACATCGGCCCCGCGACAGTGACCCTCTTTACCGAGGCCATACAGAACGCCAAGACGATAGTATGGAACGGCCCGATGGGCGTATTTGAGATAGACGCATTCAGCCGAGGCACCTTTGCGATGGTCTCAAGCGTGGCGAGCACATACGCCATGACCATTGTCGGCGGCGGAGACACCGATGTCGCCGTGCACAGGGCCGGCGAGTACGCCAAGATGAGCTATATATCCACCGGAGGAGGAGCCTTCCTCGAGCTATTGAAGGGCGCGGAGCTTCCTGGCATAGCCGCGCTCCGGCGAAAGAAAGAAGAGCATAAAGCCGCGAATTAAAAGGAACTCAGGTCCGGAGCTGTCGATGCTGCCGCTTATTGTCGGAAACTGGAAGATGAATACGGACCTGTGCCAGGGCGATGCCCTGGTATTGAAGCTCCGGGAACTCCTTAAAGGCGCCGATTCCGCAGAAGTAGTCATCGCGCCTCCGTTCACCTCCATCCACCACCTCTATCACCTGCTTGCGGACAGCCCCATAAAGCTTGCCGGCCAGAACATACATTGGGAGAAGAACGGAGCCTACACCGGAGAGATCTCTGGCGAGATGCTTGCCTCAGTGGGATGCAAGTACGTGATAATAGGCCATTCCGAGCGAAGGCAGTACTTCGGCGAGACCGACGAAACCGTTAACAAAAAGGTATTCGCGACATTGAGGCACAGCCTCAAACCAATTGTCTGCGTTGGCGAGAGCCTTCAGGAAAGGGAAGGCCGGAAAACCCTCAAAAAGATAAAAACCCAAGTAACTCAGGCGCTTGCAGGCTTAGGCTCAGCTGTTAAGGACTTGACGATAGCCTATGAGCCTGTCTGGGCCATCGGCACCGGCAAGACAGCCAGCCCGCAGCAGGCTGAAGAGGTGCATAACTCCATAAGGGAGCTCCTCTTTGAGCTTTTCGACGCTGAGTCGGCCAAGGAGGTCCGCATCATATATGGCGGCTCCGTGAAGGCCGACAATATAGACGAACTCATGGCAGAGCCCAACATAGACGGCGCCCTTGTCGGAGGCGCATCCCTCAAGGCAGAGGACTTTGCAAGAATAGTGAAGTTCCAGCCCCGCTGACCATCCTAATCAAGCCCCGCCCCGCTACTAAGTTATCCTCATCGCACTTAATCCTTGCTTTTTACCGTCGAATAGGTAAAATAAATGTTTTGCAAAGCCTGATTCCGGCCCTCAGGGCCATATCGCGACGGGCTTTGGAGGGAAGATGTTCACGCTCGTACTCATAATCCATATACTTGTAAGCATCGTGATGGTAGTGGCTGTGCTGCTGCAGGCCGGCAAGGGCGCTTCAATCGGCTCGACCTTCGGCTCCTCTTCACAGACCATATTCGGGAGCGCAGGCCCGGCCACACTCCTTGCCAAGGTCACCTATGCTTGCGCGGCCGTTTTCATGGTCACCTCGATAACGTTGACCTACATGTCTGGCAGGGCAAAGACAGAGTCGATAATGAGTGACGTTCCGTCAGCGGGAGCGCCTGCTGACGTGGCTCCTGTCGCCCCTCCCGCAACGCCGTCGACAGTGCCCGGCGGGCCCGGGACCGGGCAGCCGGCGCAGTAAAATAGGCCTCAATCCCCTTGACTGGGATGAGGGCTTCATGTTAGTTTTAATGAACGTCCGCTAACAACGGGCGTTCTTTTTTCCCTCGCACGCGCCGAAGTGGTGGAATTGGCAGACACGCTATCTTGAGGGGGTAGTGGGGAAACCCGTGGGGGTTCGAGTCC
>MGPL01000031.1:20923-23661 GCA_001797415.1 Deltaproteobacteria bacterium GWA2_55_10 | reverse complement strand
TATTATCGCGCCGTAGCCCACGTCAGCCACGATGAGGCCGAAAAAAGCAGGGAAGAATATGGCGACAAAGGGCGTCGGGTCTATCGAGCCGTACTTTGGCGGAGATAGAGCGGCCAGGAATACCTCGAACGGCCGAATGAAGGACGGGTTCTTAATAAATACCGGTACCGCCTCCCTGTCATGCTCGTTTATCTCAAGGGTCCTCAACAAGACCTTCTCGCCGAAGAGGCCGCTGAACTTTTCCTTCAGCTCCGAGTACCTCCCAGCCGGGACCCATCCCTCTATGATGAAGGCGAACCTTGTCGCAGCGGCGTACGAGAGAGCGCCGAACTCATCGAGGCTGTTCCCGACAGCCCTGAGCGCGCCTTCGATCGTGCCGTACCATTGCGCAGATATCGCGGCGAGATCCCTGTCTATCTCATGCATGAGTCCGGGCAGCTCGGCGCGCCTCCTGCCCATGACCTTCAACGCCTCGATGAGCGTCATATCCTCGTACTCGTCAGGCAGGCGCACCTCGCTTATGGCGCGCCCAGTCAGGAGAGATTTGATCTCAAGCGCGAAGTGCTTCGGATAGGTGAGCACGACCCCAAGGGTCCCGTCCTCTATCTCCCTCGTGAATATCTGGTATGAGTCCTCCGTTATCCTTGATACCTCGGCTTCGAGGAGGCCGGGTATGTCCTCCCTCGTCTTCTCGAGCGTGAGGCCGACTACCTCAAAGTTCTTGAGGCCGCCCAGTCTTGAGACAATCGGCGCGAAGCCACGGAGGAGCTTTTCGTATCTGCCTGCCGTAGAGAGCTCCTCGGCAAGCGCGTCCTTCCTTGCCCGGAGAAACCTTGCCCTCTCCTCGATCGGCGCGAGGTCGGATAAATACCTCTGTATCTGGCCGCCGGAGACCCTCTCGGGCCTCACTCCCGGAGGCGCAGGCAAAATGCTCTTTAAGGCCTTGAGCCTTTCAAGGGACTTCTCAAGGGCCTCCTTGTTCTTAAGCTTTTCCGATTCTATGGGGAGCTTTTTAAGGAAATCGCCTTTACGGAGCTCCTCTTCGGGCATTGTCTCGATATGCACGACCGCCGCCGCATGGAGAGCCTTTATCGCGTCGTCGAGGATCGGCTTCGGCCCGATCATCTGAACCTTGAGCATCCTCTTTATCACTTGTCCCCTCCGGCCGGTTCACTCAGCAGGTCGCTCAAAAAGACCTGCTGAGTAGCAATCCATGGATGGATTGCCAAATTGCGAGACTATCAATCGAACGATTTGTGAGGCGCCTCCGAATTAACTTCGGAGGCGCCGTTGTTGAAAAAGCCATGGACGGCTTTTTCAACTTTCTATCAGAAAGCGCATGACCTCTGTAACGACCTTCTCCATGTTACGCTCGCCCTTTGCCCGAAGCTCAGCCGCTTCTGCCCGGCCCTGCTCCTCTATCGCTCGCGCCTCATCCTCTATAAGGGCGCGCTCGGAGTCTTCGAATGCGCGCACCTCTTCCAGGGATCTGCTTCCGGCAGATTCCCGTATCGCGCGGCTCGTCCTTGCGGCCTCGTCCCTTATTGAGGCGGCCTCTTTTCTGGCCTGCTCAACAAGGGCCTCCATCTCCTCTTCCCTGGCCCTCAGCTCTGCAAGGATATCCTCTGGCATAGGCGTAAACCCTGTCCTTATATAAACCGGCTAAATACCTGAAAACGTAGACAAAACTAAGGCGAGGTCAATTCCTGGAAGGCTCTTTTGGTTCGGCGACTGATGGACCTGCCGGGCCGCCCACAGTCACATAGGCTCGGAGTTTCTCTAACTTGACTTTACCAATCCACATCACTGCTGTCAAATCGTCGACTGTCCTGAATCCTTTGAGTTCAGCCCTTTTTTCGACTATCCTTTGGGCGGTCTTCTCGCCTATGCCGGGCAGCAGCATAAGCTCTTCCTGATTGGCCTTGTTGATATTGAGGGGGAATACCGGCAGCGCGCTCCCGGAAGGGGCCGCGGACGGGGCCCTCTCCTGCGACGGCCCCGCGTGCGAAACCATTACTTTTTCCTGTGTAATCGAGTGCTTGGAAAGATTGCCTGAGAAAGGGCTTGAATGGGCGAAGAAGAGCAGCAGTAGCGCCGCCGATATGACGAGGAGGGCCGGATAGCGCTTGTCATGGCTCATGTAAGGCCCCTCCCCCCTTGAAATTTAGACCGAAGGACACTAACCCTTTGCCTTCCTTCTTCCCCTGGTCCTGCTGTCCTTCAAGAGCTTGTATTCGAGGGCGTCGACGAGAGCCTGCCAGCTCGCCTCGATGACATTCTCCGAGACGCCGACAGTGCCCCATTTTTCCGTGCTGTCGCCGGACTCGACCAGGACCCTCACCTTTGCGGCAGTGCCCTGTACCCCGGCCAGCACGCGCACCTTGAAGTCGATGAGCTGCACTTCCCCAATGGGAGGATAAAAGCGCTCCAGGGCCTTTCTGAGGGCCTTGTCCAGGGCGTTTACCGGGCCGTTGCCCTCTGCCGCCGTGTGCTCGACTACCCCGTTGACCTCGAGCTTTATGGTCGCTTCCGAATGGGGCGCCTCGTCCTCGTTCTTCTTCTCGTCGATCACCCTGAAATCAAGGAGCTTGAAGTACCTCTTTTTCCTCTTGAGGGCCTTCTCTATAAGTAGCTCGAAAGATGCCTCGGCCCCCTCGTACTGGAAGCCCTGGTGCTCCAGGACCTTGAGCTGGGCAAGCACGCTCTGGACGACCTCGGAGTTGCTCGATATGTCGAGA
>MGPL01000031.1:17199-20913 GCA_001797415.1 Deltaproteobacteria bacterium GWA2_55_10 | reverse complement strand
CCCTTGTGCGCGAAGGCGCTGTCTCCGACATAGGGCTGGTGCTTCAGGTGCGGGAGGTTCGCCAGCTCGTTTACGAACCGGGAGGTGCTCCTCAATTTCTTCATCTGCTCGGCAGTCAGGCACTCCAGGTTCATCTTGACCTTCAGGGCCGGAATTATGGAGCAGAGGTTCGCGTTGCCGCAGCGCTCTCCAAAGCCGTTTACGGTGCCCTGCACCATCGAAGCCCCTTCCCTTACGGCTGAAAGTGAGTTCGCGACGGCGGTCTCCGAGTCGTTATGCGCATGGATGCCGAGCTTTACAGAGGTCTTGAGCCGCACCTCTCTCGTTATCTCGGCGACCTCGAAAGGCAGGGTGCCGCCGTTGGTATCGCAGAGGACGATGAAATCCGCCCCTGCCTCTTCAGCGGCCTTCAGCGTCTTGAGCGCGTACGCGGGGTCGTCTTTATAGGCGTCGAAGAAATGCTCGGCGTCGTAGAAGACCTCACCCGTCTTCTTTTTAAGGAAGCTCACTGAGTCGAATATCATATCGAGGTTCTCTTCCAACGAGACCTTTATGGCCTTCAATACGTGGAGCTTCCACGTCTTGCCGAATATGGTGACGGCAGGCGTGCGCGAATGGACGAGGGCCTTTAAATTGAGGTCGTCCCTGGCCTTTATGCCCGCCCTGCGTGTAGAGCCGAAACTCACCACCTTTGAAGATGCAAGCCTCTCCTTTGCGATTGCCTTGAAAAACTCGATGTCGCGCGGGTTGCTACCCGGCCAGCCGCCCTCGATGTAGTGGACGCCGAGGTCGTCAAGGGCGCGCGCGACCCTTACCTTGTCCTCTACGGAGAAGGAGATGTCCTCGGCCTGCGTGCCGTCGCGTAATGTCGTATCGTAAATAAGGACCATTGTCGTCTTTCAACGTCCCCCTTTTCTAAAGGGGGACTGAGGGGGATTACGAATCGGTATTACAAGAAGATAATCTCCCCCTGCCCCTCTTTAGAAAAGAGGGGCAAAAACAAGATTAAGCCTGCGCCTCTTCCATTATCTCGCCCTTGCCCAGGCCGAAGGCCTCGTGCAGGACTCTTACCGCAAGCTCTGTGTACTTTACATCGATTACAATCGAAATCTTTATCTCGGAGGTGGATATCATCTGGATATTTATCCCCTCCTTTGACATGACCTCGAACATCCTGGAGGCGACTCCGGCGTGGCTCCTCATGCCCGCGCCCACTATCGAGACCTTCGCTATGTTCGGGTCGCCTATAACGTCCCTGGCCTCTATCTGCCCGGCAGTCTCCTGAACGAGCTTCAGAGCCCTCTTGAAGTCCTCCTTCGACACCGTGAAGGTAAGGTCGGTGTGCGCGTCATGGCTTATGTTCTGCACTATCATGTCGATGTTCATGCCGGACTCGGTCAAGGGCCTGAAGAGCTTTGCCGCGATGCCCGGCCTGTCCGGGACCCTGAGGACAGATATCTTGGCCTCGTTCTTGTTGTATGTGATGCCTGAGACGACTACCTTCTCCATTTCCCTGTCCTCCTTGCATACTAACGTGCCCTCGGCGTCGTTGAACGAAGACCTGACCATGACTGGCACTTCGTACTTCTTCGCGAACTCGACAGACCTGGTCTGAAGGACCTTGGCGCCGAGGCTCGCCATCTCGAGCATCTCGTCGTACGAGACCTTCTTGAGCTTTCTCGCCTCATGGCAGATGTTCGGGTCGGTCGTATAGACCCCGTCGACATCCGTGTATATCTCGCAGAGGTCGGCCTTCAGGGCCGCTGCCAGGGCGACAGCGGTCGTATCAGACCCGCCCCTGCCCAGCGTGGTTATGTTGCCTTCAGGGTCGATGCCCTGGAAGCCCGCCACGACTACGATGACGCCACGGTCGAGCTCATCCCTCATGCGCTTCGGGTCAATCGACTCTATCCTGGCTGAGCCGAACTGCGAATCGGTTACGACAGGCACCTGGTGGCCCATGAAGCTCTTTGCCTTGTGCCCCATCTCTTTCAACACTATCGACAGGAGGCCTATTGTGACCTGCTCTCCTGTCGAGATGACGACATCGTACTCCCTGCCTATGGGGAACTCGCTCGCCTCGTTGCACAGGCCCACAAGCCTGTTGGTCTCTCCTGACATGGCCGAGAGGACGACGACTACCTGGTTGCCCTCGTTATAGGTGCGCGCGACCCTCCTGGCGACGTTCTTTATGCGCTCTATGTTCCCGACAGAGGTGCCGCCGTATTTCTGGACTATCAAAGCCATAAAAAAATCCTTTCAACGTGTTTCTGAAACAACTCTGGTAATTCTTAGCGGAATATCATGCTTGATAATCCGCAAGCCCCGAGATTCTTCGGTCGCTTCGCTCCCTCAGAATGACAACTTCGCTTTTCTGTCATTCTGAGCGAAGCGAAGAATCTCGGGGCTCAAACCACTCTGATGATAAGTCCAGCCATCCGGGATTCATCGACTCGATCAATTCGATCTTCTTTGCCCTAAGCCATCCCTTTATCTGCTTTTCTCGTTCTATTGCAGAAAGGATATCACCCGTCTGTTCGTAAAAAACAAGTCTGTCTATCTTGTATTTAGAAGTAAATCCCTGTAACTGCTTGTTCTTATGCTCAAAAGACCCTTCTTTCGAGGTTATTTGTCACTCCTGTATAGAGCGTCTTCGACCTGTTCGTCATAATATAAACATAGTATCGCTGCATAAAATACTGATGATTACTATACTCCGATGAAAAAACGGACTACTTCTTCCTGCCTATCTTGTGTATCGCCATGCCGTGCACGTCCTCCGCAGCCTCCATCACCATCTCGGGCAGAGTCGGGTGCGCGTGAACGGTATCGGCTATGTCCTTCACCGTGGCGCCGGCCTTCATGGCTATGGCGACCTCTCCTATGAGGTCGGTCGCGTGCGCGCCGACTATCGAACAGCCGAGCACCTTGTCAGTGCCGGGGTCGGCGACCAGCTGCACAAAGCCTTCGGTCTCTCCCATGCCGAGGGCCTTGCCGCTTGCGGCGTACGGGAACCTGCCGACTGATACGGGTATGCCCTTCTCCTCAGCCTCTTTTTCGCGAAGGCCAACGCTCGCTATCTCCGGGTCAGTGAATATGCCTGCCGGGATTATCGAGTAGTCCATCAATGCGACCTTTCCAGCCGCGTTGTTGGCTGCGACTATGCCCTGGGTCGAAGCGACATGCGCAAGGAGCATCTTGCCGGTAACGTCGCCTATGGCAAAGAGGCCCTTTACGTTCGTCTCCATCCTCTCGTCGACCGCTATGCGGCCGCGGTCCATGGTCACGCCGAGCTTATCAAGACCTATTCCGGCCGAATTGAAGGAGCGGCCGATGGCCACCATGACCTTCTCCGTTATGAACTCCCTGCCGTCCTTGAGCCTGGTCTTGACCTTGCCGTTCTCAGGCGTGACCGACTCGACCTGGACTTCGGTAAGGACGCTCACGCCCGTCTCCTTGAACCTCTTGGCAATGACCCTGGCGACCATCCTGTCTTCCGTGGAGAGTATGGTCGGGAGGAGCTCTACTATCATAACGCTTGAGCCGAAGGTTGCGAACAGGGTCGCGAACTCGCAGCCCATGACGCCGCCGCCTATGACCAGCAGGCTTTCCGGCACCTGCTTGAGGTCCAGCATCTCGGTCGATGTTAGAACATTTACGCGGTCTATGTTGAATGCCGGTATCATGGCGGGCTCCGAGCCTGTTGCTATGATG
>MGPL01000031.1:14596-17193 GCA_001797415.1 Deltaproteobacteria bacterium GWA2_55_10 | reverse complement strand
TTGCCTGTTATCTCTTCGGTTGCGTCCCCGTTGGAGACCCTTATCTTTCCGGCTGATTCGAGATATGCATTGCCCCTTATGACCTCTATCTTGTTGCCCTTGAGGAGCTGTTCGACGCCGCCGACGAGCTTCTTTACGATCCCGTCCTTTCTCTCGACAGCCTTTGAAAGGTCAAAACTCACTTCTCCGACATTAACGCCGAACTCGGCTGCGTGCCTGGCCTTGTCCAGAGTCTTTGCGGAATAGTAGAGCGCCTTTGTCGGTATGCAGCCCCAGTTAAGGCAGGTGCCGCCTATCTTATTCCTTTCGATAATAGCTGTCTTTGCCCCGAGCTGTGCCGCCCTTATAGCCGCTACATAGCCGCCCGGGCCAGCGCCAATAACTACGCAATCGAATTCTCTCACAGCTTCCCCCTGGCAGGCTGCTGAAAAAGTCCATCTGCTTTGTTGTCTTTGTCGCTCGTCACTGAGGCGTACATGAAGAGTACGCCTCATTCCTCGCTCCCCGATTAAACCGGGGCCTCGCATATGGAGCTTTTTGAGCAGCCTGAATATTATCTGAGCCTTTCAGCACTTTCAGTATTCTCCTTTATAACACAGGCTTTAACTTATTTTCCAGCCCCTTTAATGACTACCTCTATTTCCCGCTCCGTATCGCTAATGTACCTGAAGCTGACGGTTATCCTGCACGATTTCAAGAGTGACGGCGACCGCTCAGCCCACTCTATGACAGAGACGCCGTCACCGAGGATATACTCTTCGAGGCCCGCTGCCTCAAGCTCTTCGGTTGAAGCCAGCCTGTACAGGTCTATGTGATATAGGGGCAGACTTCCGCCCTCGTAGATGTTCATTATCGTGAAGCTCGGGCTCTTGACGAATCCCTTTGAGCTTAAGCCTCTTGCGATGCCGCGCACGAACCTGGTCTTGCCGCCGCCGAGCTCTCCTGTGAGCGCGACGCAATCGCCTGCCTTGAGCTCGCTTGCCAGCTCGCTCCCAAGCCTTTCAGTCTCTTCAGGGGATGTAGTTCTGTAGGTGCGCGAGAGGTCCATCAGGATTGAAACGATACAAGTGAATTGAGGAGGCGGGGTATAAGGGGCACGAGATCCATTGCCATCATCCCAAGCTCGCCCTGGGTCCTTTTGACCTCGTCGCCAGCGAGGCCGTGTATGTAGACCGCTGCTGAGGCCGCCTCTTCAGGGCCGTATCCCTGCGCGAGAAATCCGCCAAGCATGCCTGCGAGGACATCGCCTGTACCGGCAGTCGCGAGACCCGGATTGCCGGTTGTGTTTATGTATATCCTGCCCGTAGGCGAGGCTATGATGGTGCCTGCCCCTTTCAGGACGACAGTTGCCCCGGTCATCTCAACGAGCCTCAATGCAGAGCCCATGCGGTCTGACTGGATATCCTCTGTGCTCGCGTTCAGAAGCCTGGCCATCTCTCCGGGATGGGGCGTTAGCACTATCTCGGTCTTTGCCTTCTTGAGCATCGATATCTGAGGGGCTATCGAATTGAGGCCGTCAGCATCTATTACGAGAGGCACCTTTATCTCCTGGACGAGCATCTCTATGAGCCTCATCATCTCAGGGGTGTTACCAACTCCGGGGCCTATTACGACAGCGGTCTTGCCGGGCAGCATGGCCTTAATCGCGTCGAACGAGACGGCTCCGAGCATCTTATCCGGCGTCTCGGGCAAGCCGATGCTCATGACCTCGGTTGTCTTGACTTCCATTATATCATTGAGGCTACCCGGCACTCCAAGTGTCGCAAGCCCGGCCCCTGCCCTCATGGCGGAGGCAGAGGCCATGTAGGCGGCTCCGGTCATGCCGGGAGAGCCCGCGAGGACGAGGAGGTGTCCATGAGTGGATTTGTGCGACTCGGGCTTTCTTGGCTTGAGGGATTTCCTGAGGTCGCCTTCGGTGATGATGTTCCACCTGATGGCCTCGTCTTCGACCATCTCTTTAGGCACGCCGATGTCTACGACCTCGACTATGCCTGAGAATGACCTTCCCGGAAAAAGAAAAAGGCCGAGCTTGGGCATAGCCATAGTGGCCGTGATGTGCGCCTTTACTGCGCGGCCAAGCACAGCCCCTGTGGTGGCGTGTATGCCTGACGGGATGTCTACAGAGATTATTTTTTTATCGACGGAGTTTACAAGATCAACGGTCTCGGCATGGATGCCGGTGATATCTTTTTCAAGGCCTGTGCCGAATATGGCGTCGACCACAATCGATGAGTGCCTGAGGGACGATTCAGCTGCCTTTAGGTCAGCCGAAGAAAGGAGCTCCCGGACCTCTCCGCCCATCTTGAGCCACGATGCGGCGTTAAGCGCCGCGTCGCCCTTTATCTCGCCTGTCCTGCCAAGGGAGAAGACAGTAACCTTGAAGCCGGAATTATGAAGGTGCCTTGCCGCGACATATCCGTCACCGCCGTTGTTGCCTTTTCCGGCCATGATGGCTATACGGCCGCCCGGTGAAGGCATCGCACTTTTGACGACATCGGCGACACCCCTTCCGGCATTCTCCATGAGCTCCAGGCCGGTGATGCCGTACTTCTCGATTGCAATCCTGTCAATCGACCTTATCGTATCCGCGTCGGCTG
>MGPL01000031.1:14147-14568 GCA_001797415.1 Deltaproteobacteria bacterium GWA2_55_10 | reverse complement strand
TCGGCTATGCTGAGATCGCCGTCATGGGAGATGGATATGTTCACCTTGAGCCCCGGAGGAAGCCCTTTTGCGCTTATCACAGGCGCGCCTGACGGGTCTTTCGCGACCTCGACATCTTTGTAAGGCAAGGCCCTGCCGAGGGCCTTGAAGAAGCTCACCTTTGCGGCAAATCTGGCAGAAAGGTGGCGCTCCGGGCTCCGCTGTTTGAGGCAGTAGTCGAGCTCAGTGGCCGTGAAGAGCCGCTTTTCAAGCCTCTCCCCCCACCTGGTCATGGCCCGAGCGAACCGTGAGACCTCGATTGTATCTATGCCGATGCCGTGGATCATGCGTATTCCGTTACAAAATTCAAGGAACCCCAGGCTGCTCAAAAAGCTCCATATGCGAGGCGACGAGGAGTGAGGAATGAGGCGTACTCTTCATG
>MGPL01000031.1:11927-14094 GCA_001797415.1 Deltaproteobacteria bacterium GWA2_55_10 | reverse complement strand
CCTGATAGTATTTGGATCTGGCGTCAAGGATTAGACGCTTCATTTCCTTTACAGCCTCTCCCATGCCGACATATATGGAGCGGGCTACGATGCTGAAGCCTATGGCGAACTCGTCTATCTCCCTCATCGATGCGACAGGGGTTATGTTGTGGTAATCGAGGCCGTGGCCCGCGTGTGTCCTTAAGCCCAGCCTCTTCGAGAGCACTGCCGAGTCGTATATCCTTTTAAGCTCGGCCTCTCTTGATGCGCCTTCCTTCGACTCGGCGTATGTGCCGGTATGGAGCTCAAGGCCGTCAGAGCCTATCCTGTGGCACGCCTTTACCGCGTCAGGAGAAGGGTCTATGAACAGGTTCACCCTTATCCCAGCGTCACGGAGCTGCCCGACGAACCTCTTGAGGTGGTCAAGGTTGGTCACCACATCGAGGCCGCCCTCAGTGGTAAGCTCCTGCCTCTTCTCTGGCACGAGCGTTACCATGTCCGGCTTTACCTCTCGCGCTATCTCCAGCATTTCCTTTGTGGCCGCCATCTCGAGGTTGAGGTTCGTCTTTACGGTCTTTCTCATTACCTGAAGGTCGCGGTCCTGAATGTGCCGCCTGTCTTCTCTGAGATGGACGGTAATGCCGTCCGCGCCTGATATGCCCGCTATCATGGCGGCGGAAACCGGGTCAGGTTCAAATGCGCGCCGTGCCTGCCTTACTGTAGCAACATGGTCAACATTAACAGAGAGCTTCGCCAACTCGGATTCCCCTCCTAAAAAAAATTATCAGCCGATTTCCTTCTTTAATATTCCCGCCAGCTCATTCGCCATGAGCGTTATCTCTTCCCTGCGCTCGCCCTCTATTGTTATCCTCGCGAGCGGCTCGGTGCCGGAGTAGCGTATGAAGGCCCTGCCCCTGTTCCTGAGCTTGTCCTCGACATCCTTTAATGCCTTCGAGATGGCCGGTATGGAGCCGAGGTCTCTTTTCTCCCTGACCTTTACATTGAGGAGTATCTGCGGGTAGGTCGTCATCACCTTCGCAAGCTCGGATAAGGGCTTCCCTTCCTGGACCATCCTCTTCAGTATCTGGAGAGCGGATATGACGCCGTCGCCCGTAGTCGTATGGTCGAGGAAAATAATATGGCCTGACTGCTCGCCGCCGAGGTTGTATCCTCCCTTGAGCATTTCCTCGACGACGTACCTGTCGCCTACAGAGGTCCTTATGACCTTGCCTCCGGCGTTCCTGATGGCCTCTTCAAAGCCCGAGTTGCTCATTATAGTGGATACGACCGTGTCGCCTTTAAGCGTCTTTTCCTTGAGCATGGCTGTTGCCGCGATGGCGAGCATGTAGTCGCCGTCGAGCACGTTGCCTTTCTCGTCCACCATTATGCACCTGTCGCCGTCGCCGTCGAGGGCAAAGCCGACGTGTGCGCCTGTCTCCTTTACGACCCTGGCTATCTTTTCAGGGTAAAGCGCCCCGCACTCGTGGTTTATGTTCTCTCCGTTGGGGCTCGCCCCGGTCGTTATGACCTCTGCGCCAAGCTCGTAGAAGACAGCAGGCGCGACCTTGTAGGCGGCGCCGTTCGCGCAGTCCACGGCTATCTTCAAGCCGTCGAGCGTAAGCTCCTTCGGGAACGTGTTCTTCGCGAATACGACGTACCTGCCTATGGCGTCGTCCACCCTGTACGCCTTGCCGACTTCGCTCGCGGTCGGCCTGTGGCTCGGGTCGTGGTTCTCGAAGATGAACTTCTCTATCTTGAGTTCGAGGTCGTCAGGAAGCTTGAGGCCGTCCCTTGAGAAGAACTTGATTCCGTTGTCCTGATACGGGTTATGTGAGGCTGAAATGACCACGCCGGCGTCAGCCCTCATGCTCGAAGTGATGAAGGCTATGCCCGGCGTGGGCAGGGGCCCGACCATGAGCGCGTCGACGCCCATCGAGCATATACCCGCCATCATGGCGCTCTCGAGCATGTAGCCGGAGAGCCTTGTGTCTTTGCCTATGACTATCCTGTGCCTCCTGGCCTCCTGCTTGAATATGTAGGCGATAGCCCTGCCGAGCTGTAGGGCCATCTCGGACGTCATCGGCTCTATATTGGCAACCCCTCTTACGCCGTCAGTGCCGAACAGCCTTTTCTTGACCTGCATGGGGTTATCTCTCCTTCCTTATCAAGATTTTAACTTCCACCTTCT
>MGPL01000031.1:10273-11912 GCA_001797415.1 Deltaproteobacteria bacterium GWA2_55_10 | reverse complement strand
TACCGTCTTCGGATAGACCAGCACGTCCGCGACCCGGTACCCCGGAGCAGGCCTGCCAGTGAGACGCGGCCTCACCGGCAGCTCGACCCTGATTATCTTTTCGAGCCTGAAGTCTACGGAGCTGGGGCGGAGCCTCTGCACATCCACTCCCATGGGAGTTATTATATCCGTGGGCTGGAGGCGCAATGTATTGACGCCTTCCTTCGCGGCGCTGAGGTCGAGCTCGGCGCTTATCTGCGCTGGCGAAAGGTTGTTGATAAAGAGCCTGGGCCCCGTGACCCTTACCTCTACCTCGTCCGGCGGCATGCCGGTCATTATGAAGTCCTTCGGGATGCCCTTGTAGCTTATCGGCACGATGAAGCCGATCTCGGTCCTCGACTGCCCTGCCACAAAGAACCACAGGGCCATGGAAAAGATAATGGCCAGGAGCTTGAGTTTCAGATTGGACGCGAAGAACTCCTTCATTTCGAGGGCGCCCTCCACGGGAACATCGCCTTTTTGGGATACCCCTTGAAGGCAAAGAGCTGCTTCAGGTCCGAGAGGAGCTTATCCGCGGCAAGGTCAGGGTAGATGCCGTCCTCGAATACGAGCGTCATCTCTCCGGTCTCTTCGGAGACGACTATTATGGCGGCGTCAGTCTCTTCGGCAAGGCCTATGGCCGCCCTGTGCCTTGTGCCAAGCGAGTTTGAGAGTTCCTTGTTCGTAAGCGGCAGTATGGCTCCGGCCTTGAAGACCCTGCCGTTCCTTATGATTATAGCGCCGTCGTGCACCGGAGAAGCCGTATTGAATATTGACAATATAAGTTCCTTGGACACCTTTGCGTCAAGCTCGATACCGGCATCCTCGCCTATGAAATCGCCCAGGTCTATCGAGCGCTCGAGCACGAGTATCCCGCCGGTCCTGGTTTCAGACATCTTCTGGGCCGCCTTCACTGTCACTTCGAGCACGCCCCCGGCTTTCATGGCCTCGCGCGTGCTGAAGGGCTTGCCCATCTGCACAAGCGCCCTTCTGATGTCCTGCTGGAATACGACTATGATGAAGATAACGATGGAGCTGAGAAAGTTGGAGAGTATCCAGTGGAGCGTGAGGAGTTCGAACCTCTGCGACGCGAAATAGACGACCACGATTATCGCGATGCCCCAGAGCATCCTCTCTGCCCTTGTGCCCTTGAACATGAGCATGAGCCAGTAAAGGATGAAGGCGACTATCACAATATCGAGCGCCGCGATTATCGTATTGAACCCCAGTATTTTCTCTATCATGTCCTATGAGATCCCGGCTACAGCGTCTGTAACTCTGGCGGCTTCTCTCGCCTCTTTGACGTCATGAACTCTCAGTATCGCCGCGCCGTTCATTATCGCCACCGATGAGGCCGCGACCGTCCCGATGAGGCGTTCGCTTACCTCGGCCCCGCCCATGGCCTTTCCGATAAACGATTTGCGCGACGCGCCGACCAGGATAGGCCTGCCGAGCGATTTGAACTCGCGCAGGCGCGACAGGAGCTCAAGGTTGCCCTCGTAGGACTTTCCGAAGCCCAGGCCCGGGTCGATTATTATGCTCTCGCGGTCAATGCCTTTCGAAACGGCGTACTCGATGCGCGCACTCAGCCATCCGAAGACCTCGCCCATGAGGTCTTGAT
>MGPL01000031.1:8830-10215 GCA_001797415.1 Deltaproteobacteria bacterium GWA2_55_10 | reverse complement strand
CGCGCCTGCCCTGGCCGCGACATCAGCCATATCCTCATCCATCTTCATGGCGCTCACGTCGTTTATGATTGCCGCGCCCGCTTCGATCGCAGCCTTTGCCACAGAGGCCTTTGTGGTGTCGATCGAGACCGTCAGGCCCTGTTTTGAGAGCGCCTCGACAACCGGCAAGACGCGCCTCATCTCCTCTTCGGCGTCAACGGCCTGGGCGCCCGGCCTGGTCGACTCGCCTCCGACATCTATCCAGTCCGCGCCCTCCGCGGAGAGATCTAACCCGCGGAGCACTGCCTTTCCGTGGTCGAGGAAGTCGCCTCCGTCCGAAAACGAGTCCGGGGTGACGTTAAGTATGCCCATTACGAGGGTGGCCGCGCCTATGGTAATGCTGCGGTCCCTGAACCTCAAAATACAGGACCTCTGCCCGGAGTTCTCCAGCGCCTCGCTCATGGAGGCTGCAATGCCGGCCAGGCCCAGCGATTGGCATTTGAGCTTCTCGAAAAATTCAAAGAGCTGCTTTCTCGTGCCTGAGACTATTGCGTCCGTGCGCTCTACGGAGCACGAGGCCGCGCCCCTTGCCACGGCCGCCTCTCCGCCGATGGAGAGCATCTCCTGCTTCAGGATGTTCGCCTGCGCGGGGGTAAGGCCCTCTACCTTCAGGTTGTAATGAAAATGCTTCGGGGCCATTATGCCGACCCCGGCAGGGTCAACGCCGATCCGTTCCATTTCGGAACGGGACATCTTCTCTGAAGCAATCTCAAGGCAACGTACGGGCAACCTCAATGGGAACCGTTCCATGAAAAATGATTATGGGATAAAGACGGCCGCCCGTGAAGGGCGGCCGTCTGAATTTCGGGGATAGGCTTTGGGGAATTGTTATCGCCGCTGCTACTTTATCAAAACCCCGAGCCTTGCGGCATCCTCGGGCTTCAATGACTCGGGCTTGGCATCGGGGGAAGCGTGCGGCTCCTTCGGCCCCTCGCCGTCGTCAGAATGGATGAGCCTGTCTATCTCGACTGCGTCCAGGATCTCTTTTTCAAGCAGGGCCCTGGCAAGCCTGTGCAACGCACCCATGTTCGATTCAAGGAGTTTTTTGGCCCTGGCGTAGTTCTCGGTCACTATCTTCTTTATCTCATCGTCAATCTCTTCAGCCGTCTCCTCGCTGAAGTCCCTCCTCTGCGCCATCTCCTTGCCGAGGAATATGTGCTCTTCCTTCTTGCCGAAAGTAAGGGGACCGAGCTTATCGCTCATGCCCCATTCGCAGACCATCTTGCGGGCAAGCTCTGTTGCCCTCTCGATGTCGTTGCCGGCGCCGGTGGTCATCTGGTTCAGGACCAGCTCCTCTGCCGCCCTGCCGCCCATGAGGACCGCGATGTTATTTACGAGGTACTCCT
>MGPL01000031.1:4355-8822 GCA_001797415.1 Deltaproteobacteria bacterium GWA2_55_10 | reverse complement strand
GTGTGCCTCTCGTCTATGGGGAGCTGCTGTGTTAGCCCCAGGGCCATGCCCCTCGGTATTATCGAGACCTTGTGTATGGGGTCTGTGCCGGGGATAAGCCTTGCCACGAGCGTATGGCCCCCCTCGTGGTAGGCCGTGTTCTTCTTCTCGGAGTCGCTTATTATCATGGAGCGCCTCTCGGTGCCCATGATGAGCTTGTCCTTGGCGTCGTCGAACTCTGTCTTCTCTATCCTGTCCTTGCCCCTTCTTGCCGCAAGGAGGGCCGCCTCGTTGACGAGGTTCGAGAGGTCAGCGCCGGAGAAGCCGGGAGTGCCCCTCGCGACTATCTCCATGTCGATGTCCTGCGCGAGCGGGGTCTTGGAGGTATGGACCTTCAGTATCTCTTCCCTGCCCTTTATGTCGGGCTTGGGCACGACTACGTTCCTGTCGAACCTGCCCGGACGAAGAAGCGCCGGGTCAAGGACGTCGGGCCTGTTGGTCGCGGCGATTATGATGACGCCCTCGTTTGATTCGAAGCCGTCCATCTCGACGAGGAGCTGGTTAAGGGTCTGCTCCCTCTCGTCGTGGCCGCCGCCGAGGCCTGCGCCCCTGTGACGTCCGACAGCGTCTATCTCGTCTATGAAGATTATGCAGGGCGCGTTCTTCTTGCCCTGTACAAAGAGGTCCCTTACGCGCGAGGCTCCAACGCCCACGAACATCTCGACAAAGTCGCTGCCCGATATCGAAAAGAATGGCACTCCGGCCTCTCCGGCTATCGCCCTGGCAAGGAGCGTCTTTCCGGTGCCCGGAGGTCCGACGAGCAGCACGCCCTTGGGTATGCGGCCGCCGAGGCGGGTGAACTTCTTGGGGTCTTTAAGGAAGTCGATTATCTCCTCGACCTCCTCCTTCGCCTCTTCGATGCCGGCGACATCCTTGAAGGTGACCTTGTGCTGGCTCTCGCTCAATAGCTTGGCCTTGGACTTGCCGAAGCTCATGGCCTTGCCGCCGCCGCTCTGCATCTGGCGCATGAAGAATATCCATACGCCTATGAGCAGTACCATGGGGAACCATGAGACGAATATGGTGCCCCACGAGGGAGTATCCACTACAGGCTCGGCGCCAATCTTAACGCCGCTCGAGCGGAGCTTGGCTATGAGGTCGGGGTACTGGGGCGCAAATGTCTGAAAGGTCTTGCCGTCCTTGTACTTGCCGAGTATGTCGTTGCCCTGTATCGTGACCTCGGCGATATTCCCGGCCTCTACCTGCTCGATAAAATCGGAGAAGACGACCTTATCGGTTGTAGGCTGCTTGTAGCTTATAAGGTTAAACATTAGCACGACTGTGGCGATTATTATGAGCCACATGGCAATGTTCTTATATAGCTGATTCATCTATTCTCCTATGTAATGAGTTGTTTTCACTCGCAATTTCAAATAAAATCATTCTGTCACAGATTTTAGGATTTTACAATAGAAATCTCGCTCGGATTTCCGGCTCAACGCCTCCGAAATAGCGGATTTCATTGAAGTCCTGCCGCGCTTCCCTGCGCGCTGCCGCCTCGCGAGCCCTGGTACGCCGCCCTTGCAACCGAAGCTGAGAAAAGGAATATGCTCACCGAATAAAATATCCACATCAGGAGTATCATCAGGGTGCCGAGAGACCCGTAGAACCTGTTATAGCTCTGGAAATTCGATACGTAGAGCGCGAACAGCTGTTTGGCCGCCTCCCACAGAACAGTAAAGAGTATGCTCCCGAAAAAAGCATTCCTGAAATCCAGGTTGGCCACGGCAAGCACCCTGTAGACTACCGCTATTACGGACGAGACCATCAGGAACGGGACTATAAACCTGAAGACCGCGATTACGAAAAGCTCATATACATAACCCAGGCCGAAGAAGTTTATCTCATGCCTCTCCAGCATGAAAGAGAGCGCCGTGACGGCAATCGAAGCGAGCGAAGCGATTATGGCCAGCAGTATCACCAAGAGCCCTACAGCCCTTGTCCTCAAGAAACCGAACCTGTGCCTGGTGCCGAATATCGAGGTCAAGGCTGATACGGCCGCGTTAGTCACCAGCTCGGCGCCGGAGATGAGCGAAAGGAGGCCTATCCATCCGAAGGTCTTCCAGTTGCCCGAAAGCTCGATAAAGTCCTCGATTATCCTCTGGCTGATGTACGGAAGGCTCTTCCTGACCATGCCTATGGTCCGCGCCTGGAGATCGGGGTTTGCCCCCAGCACGAAACCGACCCCGGCGGTTACGAGGAACATCACCGGGATGAGCGAAAAAAAGGCGTAGAAAGAGATCGCGGCGGCGTTTGTGAAGCCGCTGCTCCTCCTGAATATCCTTACGCCTTCACGGACGACCGGTATGAGGTGCATCTTTGAATATTCCCCGCGGTATCCGCGGGGAATCTCCGAAACCTGAGGAAAATTTCATTTCTATCCGCTCGCTTGACCCCGCAGCTTTTCCGGGGGAAAAGCGCTCGCTATGGGTTTTCAATGCCTTCTCTTGAAAACGAGCCGGAGCGGCACGTCATCGAGCCCGAGCCTCTCGCGCAGGGCAGAGACAAGATATCTCTCGTAGGAGGGCTCTACGCCCTCCGGGTGGTTAGAGAATATTATGAAGGCGGGCGGCATCGTGCCTACCTGTGTAGCGTAGTAGAACTTTACTTCCTTGCCCTTGAATGCATGCGGCCTGAACCTTGCCACTATCTCAACGAGTGCGCTGTTCAGGGCGGATGTCGTGACCTGCGTTCTGGCCTTGTCCACCAGCCCGTTTACGGTCTCGAGCACCTTCGGCACCCTCTGGCCGGTCATCGCTGAAGTGAAGAGCACGGGCGCGTATGAGATAAACGGGAGCTTATTCCTGACCGTGTCCTTTGCGTAGTCCGCTGTCCTGGTGTCCTTCTCTACAAGGTCCCATTTGTTCACGAGCACCATGCAGCACTTCTTCCTCTCCTCTATGAGCCCGGCTATCCTCTCGTCCTGGGTCATCACGCCGTCCTTGCCGTCGACCACGAGGATGGCGACGCCGCACCTCTCTATCGAGCGGATGGCCTCGACCACGGAATAGGACTCTACGGTCATGCTGACCTTGTTCTTCTTCCTTATTCCGGCAGTGTCTATGAAGAGGTACTTCCTGCCTTCGATCTCTACCGGCGTATCCACAGGGTCCCGCGTGGTGCCTGCCACCGCGCTCACGATCGCGCGCGGCTTGCCGATTATCCTGTTCAGAAGGGAGGACTTGCCGACGTTCGGCCTGCCTACGATGGCGACCCTTATCCTCTCCTCATCGACCTCTTGCAGCTCTTTTACCGGCAGCCTCTTGATTATCTCGTCGATGAGGTCGTTGAGGCCGATGCCGTGCTCGGCGGAGACAGGGAAGACCTCCTTTATGCCGAGCGAATAGAACTCGGCTGAAAGCGGAATATGACCCGGCGTGTCCATCTTGTTGACGGCATAGATGACCGGCTTGCCTGACCTGCGGAGCATGTCGACGAGCTCGGCGTCTCCGGGCATCGGGCCTGCCTTGCCGTCCATGGCGAATACGATCACATCCGCGTCCTCTACAGCGAGCCTGGCCTGCTCCCTTACCTGCTTTATGATGACGTCCTCGCCTGCCTCGAACCCGCCGGTATCGACGATCGTGAACGCGCGGCCTTCCTCTTCGGCGTCTCCGTAATTGAGGTCCCTGGTGACCCCCGGCATGTCGTGCACAATGGCCTTGCGCCTGCCGAGGAGCTTATTGAAGAGCGTTGACTTGCCCACGTTGGGCCTGCCAACGATTGCGACTATAGGTTTCATCTTATACGGCTTCGAATCCCTTCCGGTTTATCGTAAATCCCTGAATCTGGTTCAGGCTGCTCAAAAAGCTCCATATGCAAGGCGTCGAGGAGTGAGGAGCGAGTCGTACTCTTCATGTACGTCGCAGCGACTCGCTTTGAGGCCAACGCAGCAGATGGACTTTTTCAGCAGCCTGCTAATAACCGAACTCTTTCAAAGCGCCCGGCTTCTTGGTCCACTCCTTCTGTACGCGGACAAAGAGCTCAAGGAAGACCTTCGAGCCGAGGAGCTTTTCGATGTCCTCCCTCGCGGCCGTGCCTATGCGCTTGAGCATCGCCCCGCCCTTGCCTATGACGATGCCCTTCTGGGAGTCCCTCTCGACATTGATGGTCGCGGCTATCGATATGAGGGCCTTCTTCTCGTGGAACCTGTCCACTACCACCGCGACCGAATAGGGTATCTCTTCCTTCGTGAAGATAAATACCTTCTCCCTCACTATCTCGGCGACGATGAACCTCTCTGGCACGTCCGTGAGCACGTCCTCGGGGAAGTACATCGGCCCTTCCGGGAGAAGATCCGAGAGCGTAGTTACAAGCAGCTCGACCCCTTCGCCCTTGAGCGCCGAAAGCGGTATGACCTCCTTGAACTCGTACATCTTCGTGTACTCGTCTATGAGCGGCAGCAGGAGCCGCTTGTCCACCTTATCG
>MGPL01000031.1:0-4346 GCA_001797415.1 Deltaproteobacteria bacterium GWA2_55_10 | reverse complement strand
AGACCGCCTGCTTGACCATGAACTCGTTCAAGAGCCCCTTGGCCTTGTGTATGCCCGGCGTGTCGATGAATATCATCTGGCAGCCCGCGAGGTTCTTAACGCCCCTCACCACGTTTCTCGTGGTCTGCGGCTTAGGAGAGACAATGGATATCTTCTCGCCCAGGATGCTGTTCATGAGCGTGGATTTGCCAGCGTTGGGCCTGCCGATTATTGAAATGAAGCCTGATTTGAATGACATCGTATTCTACCCCAATAAGTCAGGATACCATTAAGGGATTACCCTGTCAAAACCCCTTCCACTTTCTTTTTAAAAAAAGAAAGTGGAGCAAAGAAAAACAATTAACCTTCGATTTGCTCTGATTAAGGAAAATGCGGCGCAGCCCTGTAATAGCTTGCAAAGCCGTACTCGTTGGCGTATCTCCTGAATTGGGCAGGGTCAAACCAGTCAGAAGAACCGGCAAGTAATCTCTCCTCTGCGTTCGGGAATATGACGACCGCGTCTACAGCCGACTTATCAGGCAGGCTCTTTATGCTCTTGCCTTCATAGACAGGCTCAAGCGAATCTATGAGCGTCATGTCGAACTGGCTGTAAGCGGGCCTTGTGAGTACAGGGTATATGTAGAGGTTGGGCCTGCCTGATTTCAATTCGAGATAGCGTTTGATGGAGAGCGCCCATTCGTTGTTGATAGCGGGGTCGGCAACGACCATTATGACGCTCTCTTTGCTGGTATTCTTCTCAATTGATGTGAGCCATTCATTGGTATTCCAGCCCTGGAAGGCCGAGAGAAAGGCCTTGTCAAATCCGAGAGAGGCGCTGAAGAGGGCTGCCCAGACCATCGCGAACGAGAGGAAGGTCCTCTGGTTGAATGAGCTGCGAAGCCCCCTTAACTTGACCGCCGCAAAAGACAATACCATGACAACAGCGCCTGCCCAGAATAACGTCTTCCCTGATATGCCGTGCAAAAAAGCAGCCGCATAGGCAATTGCAGGGACCTGCCTTATGCCTGAAAGCACCCCAAGGCTCTCAGAGTTGAAGGTCAATCCGAGCTTTGGGCTTGATATCATCCACGCGCCTATCGCTAAAGAGCCCAAGGCAACTGCCCAGCCTGCGAGCTGCATTACCCCGAACGCGGGCCGCTCTGATGAAAGGTTCTCCCTTACGAGCTTCAGCATGTAAACAGAGGTGAACGCGAATCCGAACGCGCCGGGCAGTATATACCGTTCGCTTACCCCTGATTTGGCGTAGATGAGCGCCTGCGGCGCCACAGCCAGGAAAAGAACGATCAGTGAAGGCAATATCTCCGATAAGAATATCCTCTTTTCTCTGGGCGCGGTCGCGAGCGCCAGCGCAACGCCAGCTGGCACAAGCCACGCATGGCCTGCGAAAGAATAATTGATGAGCGCCGCTATGAACGGCGCAATCCTGAATCCGTCGTAACCCGCATAGCCTATGCCGGTAGTTCCGACGAAGAATTTGATAAATAGAATGCCTGCTGCCGATAACGCAAGGAGAAAGACAACCGGCAATATGTTCTTCCTCGCCGCGCCTGCCCAGCCATCTCCGCCTGACTTGCTCATCCAGACCTTCAGGAAGAGCAGGGCCGGAATAAACAGGATGAAGTTCTCCTTAGCGAGCATGAGAAGGAGCCCGGCCAGAATGAAAACCACATCCGGCAGAATCCCTTTTTTCCGCGCCCCCAGGACAGCCGCCAGGAGCATCACCCCGACAAGCGGCATGGCGATGGTCTCGGCAGTGCCGAACCTCCACCAGACAGCTGACTGGAAGCCCATGAAAAGGATAAGGGGCATGAGTATCGCCTCAAGCAGGCTGCAGCCCCACAGGAGGAGAGAGACTGCAAGCAGGGCAGACGCTGCCCACGCCAGGATGCCGTCATATATGCCCCAGGCAAGGAAGTCTGTGCCGAAGAGCTTTATCTCCAATAACCTGTGAAAATAATAGAGCGGCAGGAACCTGCCGCTTGATGCGTCGTTGGCGATCCATCCGAGCGCGGACTCGAAGGCGCCAGCCCCCAACTGGAGCGCGTCGTCAAAATAGATTATCTGGTGGTCGTCAGTGAAATGAAATCCCGATGTGAGCGTGCCTGACGCCCCCAGGAAGGCAAACCAGAATACTAGGAAGAATATTATTGCCGTAGCTTTTTTCATAATCCGTTCATATTGCATTTCATCCCCCTTTTAAAAAGGGGGACTGAGGGGGATTATTCTTGCTGCGCACAGCGCGACTTCAAAGATAATCTCCCCTACCCCTCTTTAGAAAAGAGGGGTTCGAAAGATAAACCTGAATGACTTTTACAAGACTGATGCGACCCTGTAAAGTGATACTACCCCGGCATTATCCGCCCGGCTGTATAGCTCAACGAGACCGAAAGCGGAGCGCATGTCCCTCTCCATCGAGTACGGCTCTTCAGCCGTATTTATGAAGAGGACGTAGTCGCCCCCTTGTATCGTATTAAAATCGAACTCCTGGCCCGGGTCGATGACCACGAGCTTCCTCGGGTAGAGCTGGTAACGGAGCCTCATCTCGTAGAAGCCGCCCTTCGGGCCGTTCGACGGGAAGGGGTTGAAAAAAAAGGCCCTCGCGTCCTTTGGCAAGAGCTCCTCTGTCTTCAACGCGAGCCTGTCTACAGGCTTCAGCGTCGATGCCTCAACGTCCACCTTTCCTGAATTCAGGAGCCAAGCGATTTCAACCCCTCGCCACTCGGCCCTTAAAAGTGCTAACGCGCCGAAGAGAAAGAGCGGCAGCAGTAAAAGAAGGAGATTTGACCTGAGGGCGGGCTTCATCATCCGACGGTATTGTATTCCCTTACCCTGAACTTCACTCCGATGTCGTCCTCCGCCACCTTCCTGCATGCCTCGATATCGAGCCCCGGGACGCTCACGACCGTCGCTATGACCTTGGCAATATTCTTCTTTGCCTCTTTGAGGAAGTAGAGTATCGCGGGAAATGCGTTGTCGCCGAAGGGCGTCTTTATGAGCTCCTGGTAGGTCTGGGAATCAGCGGCGTTCATGCTGACGGATATGCAGTCCACAAACTGAAGCTCGGGCAATATATTCCTGCCGTGCACAAGGTTGGCAAGGCCGTCTGTGTCTATCCTTATCTTGCAGCCCCTGCGCTTCAAGTGCATGCCGACCTGCTTTACCACATCGAGCCTCAAGAGGGGCTCGCCAAAGCCGCAGAACACTATCTCGTCGTACTTCTCTTCCGGGTCCGGCCCGACTGCTGCGATGATATCGGCGAAGGTCGGCTCCTGGCGCAGGCGCAAATAATGGCCCTTCACCGTGTATGATTTGAACTTTGCGCAGAAGCTGCAGTGGTTCGAGCACCTGTTGGTTATATTGAGATAGAGCGAGTTCCTTATTGGATAGGCTATCTTCGCTTTTACCGCATTCTCTTTGAGGCCGAAGAGCTCTTCGGCGTTCATGGTAGTTATCCTGGCAACGTCAGAATAGGTGAGGCCCTTTATATTCGCTATCTCCCTCGCTGTCTCGACCACGAAGGCAGGCTCGTTCCTCCTTCCCCTGTAAGGCTCCGGCGCGAGATACGGGCAGTCGGTCTCGACGAGCATCCGCTCGATGGGGACGGACTTTACGACCTCCCTCAAGCCTTCGGCCTTTCCGAAGGTAACGACCCCTGTGAAAGAGAGATGGAAGCCCATATCGAGGACGGCCTTTGCCATCTCCTTTGTGCCTGAGAAGCAATGGAATACTCCGCCCATGTCGCCGGCTCCCTCGGAGCGCATTATCTCTATGGTGTCGGCCTCAGCGTCCCTCGAATGTATGATAAGGGGCAGGTTCAATTCCCTCGCGAGACTTATCTGCCTTTTGAATATCTCTTTTTGTACGTCCCTCGGCGAGTGGTCGTAGTAATAGTCAAGGCCGGTCTCGCCGATGGCAACAAGAGAGCTTCTTCCGTCAGCGCCCTTCTTGAGCGCTATCCTCTTTATCTCGTCCCAGGGGCCTTTGCCGGCGGCATCTTTAGCCTCATGCGGGTGGACTCCGAGCGCGAGAAAAAGAAAGTCGTACTTGCCAAGGACGCCAAGCACAGGGCCGAAGCCGGTCGTCTTGGACCAGCGGCCGACCGTGATTATTGATTTCAGCCCGGCCTCTTTTGCCCTCGCGACAACGCCGTCGAGATCTTCGGCAAACCTCTTGTCGTCGAGGTGGGCATGGCTGTCTATCAAAAACGGGGTTTCCATTAGATACTCTTTTACCGTCATTCTGAGCGAAGCGAAGAATCTCTGGGATGGATTACGCAGAGATTCTTCAGTCGCTCCGCTCCTTCAAAATGACAAAACATTCGTCAGAGTTGCCTTAATGTCGAGCTA
>MGPL01000030.1:4773-7536 GCA_001797415.1 Deltaproteobacteria bacterium GWA2_55_10 | reverse complement strand
AAGCCGCCTGTTTATGTTATTAAAAGTATGTTTATTTCAATGAAATCTCGCCTTTGATAAATTTATCCGGGGGGTAGTTGATGTCAGGTCATTCCAAATGGGCCAATATCAAACATAAAAAGGCCAAAACCGACGCGAAGAAGGGCAAGGTCTTTACCAAGCTGGTAAAAGAGATAATGGTAGCCGCCAAAGGCGGAAGCGACATCTCAGGAAACCCGAGGCTCAGGCTCGCGGTAGATAAGGCAAAGGCCGAGAACCTGCCCGCGGACAACATCGAAAGGGCCATAAAGAAGGGCGCCGGAGAGCTTGGCAACGTGCAGTACGAGGAAGGCACCTACGAGGGCTACGGCCCGGCTGGGGTGGCGGTCCTCGTTAACTTCATGACAGACAACAGGAACAGGACCGCTTCAGAGGTCAGGCACGCGTTCTCGAGCTTCGGCGGAAGCCTTGGCCAGAGCGGCTCTGTTTCATATATGTTCGATAAAAAGGGCGTCTTCACATTCGATATGGGAGCCATATCTGAAGAAAAGCTCATGGAGGCCGCGCTCGAGGCAGGGGCCGAGGACGTTGTCCCGAACCAGGACGACAGGGTTTTCGAAGTGTATACGGACCCGACCGATTACGCCAGGGTCAAGGGGGCGTTTGACCAGGCCGGGGTGAAGTACGTTCATTCAGATATCGAGATGCTACCCAGGACCACCGTCAAGGTCGAGGGCAAGGCAGCGGAGCAGGTCCTGAAGCTCCTTGAAGAGCTCGAAGACCTCGACGACGTGCAGTCGGTTTTCGCAAACTTCGACATCTCCTCTGAAGAGATGTCGCGTATCGCCTGAGCGGAGGCATATTGAGGGTTTTAGGCATAGACCCGGGGAGCATCTCCACCGGCTTTGGAATCGTGGACAGGCAGGGCTCAGCCCTTAAATCCGTCTGCCACGGTAATATCTCGCCGGGCAGGAACCTGCCACTTACAGGACGCCTGCTGGCAATATCCGCCTCTCTCAAAGAAGTGTTGGAGGCCTACAGGCCGGACGCCGTATCCATGGAGTCGGTCTTTTTCGCGAAGAACGCAAAGAGCGCCATCGTATTGGGGCAGGCAAGGGGAGCGGCGCTACTGACGGTTGCAAACTACGGAGTGCCTGTCTTTGAATATTCCCCCACGGTAATAAAGCTCTCTGTTACAGGCTTCGGCCTTGCAGCAAAGGAAGACGTGCAGAAGATGGTGAGGCTCCTTTTGAAAGACAACGGGATCGCCGGAAAGTCCGACGCGACCGACGCGCTCGCAATAGCGATATGCCATATCAGCAGCTCCAAAAGTCTTGCCGTAAAGGGTGAAGCGTCCCGCTTGACCCTCAGGCGTCCCGTATGATAGCCAGTATAAAGGGGCGCATAATCCACAAAACAACGGAGTCGGTCATAATAGACGTCGGCGGCATCGGCTACGAGGTCTTTATCCCACTTTCCACATTCTACATCCTGCCCGGCATGGACGAAGCCGTAAGCCTTCGCGTCTATACCCATGTAAGGGAAGACGCCATACAGCTCTACGGTTTCCTCACGCAGGAAGAAAAAGAGGTCTTCAATCTCTTGATCAGCGTATCAGGCATCGGCCCGAAGCTCGCGCGCAACATACTCTCCGGCGTGCCTGTCGGCGATCTCGTGGCGGCCATAAGCACCGCGGACCGCGCCCGGCTGGGTAAGATACCAGGCATTGGCGCGAAGTCAGCCGAAAGGCTCATCCTTGAACTGAAGGACAAGATGGCCGCCGTAGCGGTAAAAGGCGCCCCGGCGAGCGAGCCTGTCGAAGACAAGGACCAGCTCTCAAAGGATGTGACCTCAGCCCTTGAGAACCTCGGCTACAGGAGCGTCCAGGCTGAAGACGCGGTCAAGAAGGCCAGGCTTGCTTTGACGGATGACGCCGTATTTGAGACGGTCTTGAAGGAGTCGTTAAAGCTCCTGGCCAGGAAATAGGAATGGACCAGATGGACGAAGAGCGCGAGATATCCCCGGTGAGGCTCAAGGAAGACGAGCTTGAGGCAACGCTCAGGCCCCGGCTTCTTAGTGACTTTGTCGGCCAGTCCAGGCTCAAGGAGAACCTCAAGGTCTTCATCGAGGCTGCCAAGGGCAGGAATGAAGCCCTTGACCATGTGCTCTTCTACGGGCCTCCGGGCCTGGGCAAGACCACGATGGCGAACATCATCGCCAACGAGCTCGGCAGCCAGATAAGGGGCACCTCAGGGCCTGTTATCGAGAAGACAGGCGACCTTGCGGCCATGCTCACGAACCTTGAGGCAAGGGACGTCTTCTTCATAGACGAGATACACAGGCTATCTTCTACCGTCGAGGAGATACTCTACCCTGCCATGGAGGACTACCACATAGACATACTCGTAGGCCAGGGGCCTTCGGCAAGGTCGGTCAAGATAGAGCTTCCGAGGTTCACGCTCATCGGCGCCACTACCAGGGCAGGGCTTCTGACCTCTCCCTTGAGGGACAGGTTCGGCGTGATATTGCGGTTTGATTTCTACACGCCCTCTGAGCTCAAGACCATAGTCACCCGTTCCGCCTCGATACTGAATGTAGAGATAACGGCCGACGGCTCGGCTGAGATAGCCGGAAGGTCGAGGGGCACTCCCCGTGTTGCCAACAGGCTGCTACGCCGCGTAAGGGACTTCGCCCAGGTCAAGGCAAAGGGCGTCATAACGAGGGATGTCGCCTCAAGGGGCCTCGACATGCTCGAAATAGATTCAAAGGGCTTTGATAAAATGG
>MGPL01000030.1:4030-4732 GCA_001797415.1 Deltaproteobacteria bacterium GWA2_55_10 | reverse complement strand
GGTCCGGTGGGCATTGAAGCCCTTGCATCTTCCCTGCATGAGGAAAGGGACGCCATAGAGGACCTCTACGAACCATATCTGCTGCAGGAAGGCTATCTCAACAGGACCCCAAGAGGCAGGGTCGCCACCAGGCTTGCCTACGAACATCTGGAAAGGCCGGTTCCGGCCAGGAATCAGGAAGAGTTGTTTTAACCCCAGGCTGCTGAAAAAGTCCATCTGCTTTGTTGTCATCGTCGCGGCAGAAGCGACGTACATGAAGAGTACGACTCGTTCCTCGCTCCCTGATTCAACCGGGGCCTCGCATATGGAGCTTTTTGAGCAGCCTGAATAAAAGTCTAAGGCCTGTTATGAACGAGGTCGTATCGATAGATGGCCTCCGGAGCCTTTCAGCCCAGAGACCAAAGCTCCTTGTACATCTTTGCTGCGGCCCTTGCTCTGTCGCTCCATTGAGGGAACTGCTCAAGGAGACGGCAGAGGTCTGGGGCTTCTTCCACAACCCGAACATCCATCCCCTCGAAGAGTTCAGACTTAGGCTCGAAGCCGTTAAAAAACTGGCAGAGCTCCTTTCCATCCCCGTCAAATACGACGAAGTATACAGGCCCGGAGAGTTCATAAAGGGCGTAAGGTCGCATACAGGCCAGGACGAGGGAATGCCGCGCTTCGGCGAACGGTGCGGCTGGTGCTATTCGAGCAGGCTTGAGG
>MGPL01000030.1:3749-4017 GCA_001797415.1 Deltaproteobacteria bacterium GWA2_55_10 | reverse complement strand
CGCGAAGGAGGGCGGCTTCGGCGTATTCACTTCGTCTCTTCTTTTCAGCAAATACCAGGACCACGGTGCCATCAGGGCTGCCGGAGTTGAATTCGCCCGCAAGTACGGCATACTTTTTTTATACGAGGACTTCAGGCTTCTCTGGCAGGAGGGAAGAGAGGCGTCGAGGTCGCTCGGCCTCTACAGCCAGAAATACTGCGGCTGCGTATACAGCAGGATTGAAAGATATGCTGAAAAGAAACGCAAAAAGGCCGGGGGCTGAAAACCG
>MGPL01000030.1:0-3706 GCA_001797415.1 Deltaproteobacteria bacterium GWA2_55_10 | reverse complement strand
CCGGGAACCTGCCGGTCCATGAGCAGGCGGTCGAGATTGTAGAGAGAAAAGGAACGGGCCATCCGGATTATATCTGCGACTCCGTGATGGAGCGCATCTCGATAGAGCTCTGCCGCGAGTATATGAAGCGCTTCGGCCAGGTCCTCCATCACAATATCGACAAGGCCCTGCTCGTGGCGGGCCAGGTCGAAAAGGGCTTTGGCAGGGGCAGGGTGATCAAGCCCATGGAGCTCATCATCGGCGACAGGGCCTCTTTCGGCACGGCAAAGTCAAAAGTCCCGGTCGTCGATATCGCAAGAAAGACCGTCCGTTCATGGTTCAGAGAGAACCTTCCGCACGTCGACCCGGTAAAACACGTCAAGATAAGGACCGTATTGCAGCCGGGCTCTGAGGAGCTAACCGACATATTCAGGAGAGACGGCCGGGTGCGCGGCGCGAACGACACATCCGCCGCCGCCGGATACGCCCCGCTTACGCCGACAGAGCGCGCTGTATTCGAAACGGAGCGCTTCATAAACTCTCCCGCGTTCAAGTTGAGCTTCCCGGAGGCTGGCGAGGACGTGAAGGTAATGGGCGTAAGGAGGGGCAAGGCGCTTGGTATTACGGTAGCCTGCCCGCTCCTGGCGCTCTCGATCAAGAACGAAGCCGCGTACTTCCGCAAGAAGCGCGAGATATACGCCAGCCTCATGGATTTTCTCTCCGGCTTTCCTTTTTCAAAGGTCACGCTCAATCTCAATTCTCTCGATATCAAAGGGCAGGGGACAAGGGGCGTTTACCTTTCGCTCCTTGGGACGTCCGCCGAGGACGCGGACTCCGGCCAGGTGGGCAGGGGCAACCGCGTGAACGGCGTCATCTCGCTCAACCGGCCGATGGGCACGGAGGCCGCGGCAGGCAAGAACCCGGTGAGCCATGTCGGCAAGATCTACTCGATACTCTCGCACAGGATGGCTGAAGAGGTCTATCTGCGGGTGGAGGGCTTGAAGGAGGTCTCAGTCTGGCTCCTGAGCGAGATAGGCTCCCCCATCGACGAGCCGAGCCAGGTCTATATACAGGCCATTCCGGCAAAAAGGCATGACGCGGCGTATATCAGGAAAAGCGCCCTCAAAATAATCGACGAGTTCCTCTCAGGCCTGCCTGCCTTTACGCAGGAACTCTCCAGGGGAGAGCACCCTGTCTGCTGACGAGTTCAAAGGAGGTTCAAAGGTGGACAAAAAAGAACGCCTTGAAAAATACAAGAAGGAGCTGCAGGAGAAGAAGCGCAGCATGTGGAACGATTTGAGGGAAGACTACTTCAGGAAATACGGCACGGACCACAGCGCCCAGTTCGAGATACCAAACGACCTCGAAGACCTCTCGGTGATCGACCACCTTGAAGACCTGGGGCTCACGATTTCCGACCTGAGGAAAGAGGAGCTGGTAAGGCTGGAGGAGTCTCTGAGGAGGATAGATGAGGGTACATACGGCGTATGCGCCGGTTGCGGCGCTGAGATAGGCGAAGAGAGGCTCAAGGTCCAGCCCTACGCTGCCTATTGCGTGAGATGCAAGGGTGAGATCGAGGCACGGGAGGGCGGCAGAAAGCCTACGCTCTGAGGCGTATGGTCCGAATTTGTTTTTTCTTTAAAAAAGAAAGTAAGAGTAAGATATAATGTCGACATTGCGCGAAAAGAGGGCTTGAACCGGCTGTAAGGGTACTGCTGAAGACGATTTTCTGGGAGGGCGCGGTGGCGGAGCGGCAGATATCTGCTGGAGGGGTCATATTCAGGAGGACGGGTCCCGGGACCGAGATCGCGCTCATTTCCACAAAGGGAGGCAAGGTCTGGGGCCTGCCCAAGGGCGCGGCTGAAAAGGGCGAGAACCTTGCCAGGACAGCCCACCGGGAGGTGCGGGAGGAGACCGGCCTCGATGGCCGCATAATCGATAAACTGGGCCATATGGAGTATTTCTTTACTTTTAAAGAGGTTAAGGGGACGAGGAGGATATTCAAGATTGTTTATTTTTTCCTGATGGAATATACATCCGGCAAGGTCGAGGACCACGACCAGGAGGTCGATGAGTGCAGGTGGGTCCCCGTTGACGAGGCCGCAGGCCTTATGAGATTCAAGGACGAGAAGGATATGATAGAAAAGGCCAAAAGGATGATCGAAGGGCTTGGAGAGAATGATAAGGCCATAACATCAGGTGATGGCCGCGGTTCCGAGTAAAAAAATGCATCCAAGCCCTCCAGGCCTGGCAAGGCCCTGTAAACTCCCTCCAACATCACAAGTCCCTGTTTTCACTCTTGTCATTTGCCCCGTTTTGGGTTATTTTAAAAATTCATTCGACCTTTCAGGTCCTTATTGATGCGCCGCACTACCCAAAACAGGATTACGTCCAGATGTTTTATCTGCGGAGGCGATTTTTCAGGCTCCCGGTTCGCGGCGCTCGATGCGGAGGGCTCTCGCTACGAGGTCCTTTTCTGCAATCGCTGCGGCCTGGGCAAGACCGAGCCTTTCCTTACGGAAGATGAGCTCAAGAGGATTTATTCGAGCAGCTACCGCAGGGAGGACTCGACCAGGTTTCCGGCCTTCCTTGAGCGGTTCATAAGCATTGTCCGCGACGGCAGGCGCAGATCAGTCGAGAGATACGCCCAAAAAGGGCGCATACTTGACATAGGCTGCGGCAGGGGGGATTTCCTCCTGAAGATGCTGAGTTATGGCTGGGAGTGCTTTGGCCTCGAGCTCGATGAACGCGTGAGCAGGCACAACAGGCCAGGCATGGAACTTAAATACGGGAGCTTGTCAAACCACAGGTTCCCGGACGCGTACTTCTCGGCCGTAACCTTCTGGCACGTATTCGAACACCTCAGGGACCCGGAATGGGCCTTGGGCGAGTGCTCGAGGATATTGAAGCCCGGCGGGCTTCTGGTCGTGGCCGTGCCTAACATGGAGAGCCTGCAGTCGAGGCTCTCGGGCAGGGGATGGTTCCATCTGGACCCGCCCTTTCACCTGTATCACTACTCGGCCCGGAACATAAAGAGGCTTCTTGAAAAGAGCGGCTTCGAGGTCAAGGCCGCGAAGCATTTTTCGTTCGAGTACAACCCGTACGGGTTCATACAGAGCTTCTATAACCGCCTGGGCTTGAGCCAGAACCAGTTATATGATTTCCTGAGATCGCGGTCAGGCGGCAGCGCGGCGCTTGTATTTACGCTCGCGACATTGCCTGTAGTGGCCCTGTTGTCGGTCTTACTCTCCGTGACAGAGGCCCTTTTCAGGGCTGGAGGCACGGTCGAGGTCTACGCCAGAAAGAAGGAAAGAAGGTGATGGCTGCCTCTGAAAAAATTAGGAATTTTTTCTGAGATCAAGGAAGGGTGGAAATAAAAAGCGCAGCATATATGGCAATATGTGAGCATTTTTATTTTCGCCATGACACAGAGATCAGGAAAAAGAACAATTTTTTGAGGTAGCCAAAAGGAGTATGGCGGTGCTGAGAAACATAGAGATTCAGAAGGTGAAAAAGAGCAGGCTCAACCCAGCGGCGCTTGAAAACCCGGTCTTCGGGACTGTCTTTTCAGACCACATGCTTTCAATGGACTTTTCCGAGGGCAGGTGGGCTGCCCCGGTCGTGATGCCATTCGGCAATATCGAGGTCTCGCCCGCGCTCATGACGCTCCATTATGGACAGGCCATATTCGAGGGGCTCAAGGCATTCCATACCGATGACGGCTCCA
>MGPL01000029.1:105076-105930 GCA_001797415.1 Deltaproteobacteria bacterium GWA2_55_10 | reverse complement strand
GACCCGCTTGACGTGAACCCCGAGCGACAGAGCGGCCCTCTGGTTGTGCGCGATAGAGCGCATATAGATCCCCTGGGAGGAGAATTTGAAGAACAGTCCAAAAAGGATCAGAAAAAGCGTTCCGATGATCATGGATACCCTTTCCTTATAAAACCTCAATGACGCGAACGAAGGCATCGATCTCGCCGATCTGTCCGTCCCGATAGCGGATCTTTCCCTTTACACGGACCTCTTTGAGGATCAGTTCCTCCACCGCCGTCTGCTGGGAGAGATCCATATAGGTCGTGTAGGGAATCATCCTCTCTTCCGCCCAGCTTCCGGTATTGCCGAAATCGATGTTGATCATGGCGGTCAGGAAGGACCGCCCCTCTCCGAAGATGACCGCCTCCTTGATGAACGGGCTGAATTTCAGTCGGGTTTCGATGAAATCAGGGGAAAAGGCATCTCCGCTCTTGTTGCGGATGATCTCCTCCTTGCGGCCGATGATCATCAGATGGCCGTCCCGGTCGAGATACCCTGCATCGCCTGTCCTCAGCCAGCCCTGGGTGAATGCCGCCTCGGTAGCCTGATAATCCTGGTAATACCCCTGGAAGATGGCACGGCTGGAGACCAGCACTTCCTGGTCTTCCGCGATCCGGACCTGAACGCCGGGTAGAGGCGTTCCGACCGTTTCCGGCTTGACTTCCTCGTCCGGCTGGATCTGGAAGATTCCCCCTCCTTCGGTCAGCCCGTAACACTGCTTCAGGTTCAGACTGATCGCCCGGAAGAAACTGATCACGTCGGGACTGATGGGATGGCCTCCCGTATAGGCGCTCAGGAAGTTCGCACAGCCGATCCGGTCGAGCAGGGGACGA
>MGPL01000029.1:102535-105022 GCA_001797415.1 Deltaproteobacteria bacterium GWA2_55_10 | reverse complement strand
TGGAGGATGCGCCTCATCAGCTGGATCTCAAGAAGGCCAAAGAAGACCTTGAATTGAAATTCGTGCAGATGGCGATAATCAAGCATAGCGGGAACATAAGCAAAGCGGCCGAGGAGCTTGGACTCTCCAGGCCGACGGTACACCACATCATTAAAAAATACAACATCATCGAGTCCGTTAGAAAGGGATAACCATGTCAACCAACTACAACTTAAAGAAGATCGAGCGAAAAGAGGCGCGCATCGGAGTAGTAGGGTTGGGTTACGTAGGCCTCCCGATTGCCTTGAGGTTCTGCGAAGAGGGCTTCAAGGTCACCGGCATAGACGTGGACTCATCAAAGGTCGATGCAATAAAGGCCGGCAACTCGTATATCAGGCATATTTCAGGCGAGAAGATAAAGGGCTTCGTGGACAGCGGCTCTCTCAAAGCGTCTTCGGATGTAGCTCAACTATCAAAAACGGACGCGGTCATAATATGCGTGCCCACGCCCCTCTCGGACAAGCGCGAGCCTGACCTGAGCTATGTCTACGCGACTGCCAGGGACGTAGCCAAGAACCTGCGGAGAGGTCAGATAATATCCCTGGAGTCAACTACCTACCCCGGCACGACCGAGGAGGTCCTGCTGCCGCTCCTGGGCGGGGGTGGTCTCAAGGTCGGCCGGGACTTCTTCCTCGTCTTCTCCCCTGAGCGCGAAGACCCCGGCAGGGTGGACTTTACCACCAGGAACACCCCCAAAATTGTCGGAGGCGTCACGGAGAGGTGCTCGCGCCTGGGCGCCGCGCTATACTCGCAGATAATCCAGGAGGTCGTCCCGGTCTCTTCCACGAAGGTGGCGGAGATGTCGAAGCTCCTTGAGAACATCTACAGGTCCGTCAATATCGCGCTGGTGAACGAACTCAAGATGCTCTGCGACCGCATGCGCATAGACATCTGGGAGGTCATCGAGGCCTCGAACACCAAGCCGTTCGGCTTTCAGGCCTTCTATCCCGGCCCGGGCCTGGGAGGACACTGCATCCCCATTGACCCGTTCTATCTCACATGGAAGGCAAGGGAGTACGACTTCTCCACCAGGTTCATCGAGCTTGCCGGAGAGATCAACACCAACATGCCCTATTACGTCGTGACGAAGGTCATGGAGGCGCTCAACTCGAACGGCAAGAGCCTGAAGGGAGCGAACATACTCATACTCGGGGTCGCCTACAAGAAGAACGTCGACGACATGAGGGAGTCCCCTTCCCTCGAGCTTATCCGGATACTGAAGGAAAAGGGCGCGAATGTATCCTACAACGACCCCTATGTGCCCCTCGCGGTTCACCACAGGACCGACCTCAAAATGCGCTCCGTGACGATTTCCCCGAAGAACATCAGGAAATACGACTGCGTGCTCATAGCGACCGACCACTCGGCCTACGACTACAAATGGATCGTCACGAACAGCAAGCTGGTCATCGACACCAGGAACGCGACCGCCGGCATCAAAAGCGGGAATATCGTAAAGGCCTGATGAGCGCGACTTCAAAACCAAGGCTCCTGCTCCTCGACGACGACGAGACCATGCGCGGCCAGATGCGCTGGGCCTTTTGCAGGGACTACGAAGTGATCGAGGCCGGGACCAGGGCCGAGGCATTGAAGGCCGGGCCTGAGGAGGTCCCGATAGGCATAATAGACCTGGGCCTTCCCCCGCTGCCCTTTGAGCCGGTGGAGGGAATGAGGGCCATACGCGAGATACTCTCCGCCAACCCGCTCTTCAAGGCCGTCGTGATAACGGGCCTGAACGACAGGGAGGACGCTTTCAGGGCGCTCGACCTCGGGGCATTCGATTATTTTACCAAGCCCGTCTCCATGGATGAAGTAAGGGTGACGCTAAAAAGGGCCCTGCACGCATACGAACAGCAGTCGGGCAACCTTGGCGCGTCCGGGGCCCTCTGGCCCTCTGACATGGTCGGCGTGAGCATGCCCATGCAGGGCGTCTTCCATACCATAAGGAAGCTTGCCGAAGTCAATATCCCCGCCCTGATTACCGGCGAGCCCGGCACGGGCAAGGAGACTTCCGCGAAGGCAATGCACAGGCTCGGAACGAGGCACGCCAAGCCGTTCCTGCCGATCGATTGCGCCGGTACGCCCGCTGAGGCGCTCGAGGCCGGGCTTTTCGGCATTCAAACCCGGGACCGGCATAAAAAATGCGGGATCGAACAGGCCGACGGCGGGACGGTCTTTCTCAGAGAAATAGGCGCGTTGAACCTGAGGATCCAGGGCCGCCTTCTGAAGCTCCTGCAGGAGCACGCCATAGAAGACCCATTCACGGGCGGGCGCGCGAGCGTAGACGTGCGGGTCATTTCCTCCACCTCAAAGGACTTGAAGGCGATGGTGAAGAGCGGAGAGTTCCGCGAAGACCTCTTAAACAGGCTCGGCGTAGTGACGCTCGATATGCCGCCGCTGAGAAAAAGGGGCGAGGACGCCTACCTGCTGTCGCTCTTCTATATAAAA
>MGPL01000029.1:92732-102460 GCA_001797415.1 Deltaproteobacteria bacterium GWA2_55_10 | reverse complement strand
CGCCCCCCCTGGGCCTGACAGAGGCGCGCGACGCGTTCAAAAAAAAGATGATCCACGAGGCCCTCACCAGGAACAACGGCAGCGTAAGCAGGGCTGCATTTGAGCTGGGCATCAGCAGGCAGTACCTCTCCAAGCTTATTTCAAAGTACAACCTGAGGCCCTCCTGAAAAAAAATGAATGCGCTCTTTTAGAAATGCGCTTCGGCAAGCGCAGGGGGAAATTCAGGTATATACTCTCTGACTGAAAAGGAGGTCACATGGGACGCTTCATGAAAGCGGTCATCTTATCCGTGCTTGTGGCATGTATTCAGTCACTGCCTGGGGCGGCCTCCGCCATGCCGGATATCCCGGAGCAGCTCAAGAACGGCGAATCCCATAACGATGCCATAGAGTTCCTCAAGAAAAGCGAATTCGAAAAGGCCATAGAGCTTGAAAGCGGCATCCTGAAGAATGACCCCAGGGACCTGACCGCAAGGTTCATACTCGCCATTGCGTATCTCGGAGCAGGCGAGGAAAAAAACGCCGTCGAGCAGGCAAAAAGCGTCAAGGAGACAGACCCGGCGTTCGCCTCGGAGATATACGCGGCCATGGGGAGGTTCTACGTAACAAAGAAGCGTTATCACAAGGCCCTGGTCTATTTTCATGAGGCTCTCGGGCTGAAGGAAGACCCCGGCGTGATAAGGCATGTCGCGTCCATCTATCTGGGCCAGGGACTTATAAAGAACGCAAAGGCCTATTTCGAGAGGCTACTTCCCATAGAGCCTGATTATCTCAACCTCGGCCGGATATACCTCGCGGAAGGCGATTTCGACAAGGCGGTAGAGTTCGCCGACGAGGCTATAAAAGCCGACCCGAGGACAACAGGGGCGTACCTCGTGCTCGGGACAGCCTATTTGCTCAAAGGCAAGCTCGATGGCGCAAAGGCCAATTTTGAATTGCTGAGCCGCACCAACCCCGAATTCTTCCTTACCTCTTATTTCCTGGGGATCATAAATGTGGTCGGCAAGGACTACGACGACGCGCTCAAGAACTTCCAGGCGCTCATATCGTCTTCTCCGAGGCTCCGGGAGGGCTATCTGAACGCGGCGGTCGTGCTCCATCAGAAGGGAGAGCTCAAGAAGGCCGCCGAGATGGCTGAAAAGGCTCTCGGCGAGGACCCGCTCGACCCGGTCTCCCGGATCGTACTCGGCAACATCAACATCTCTTCCAGGGACTATGAAAAGGCCGGGGAAGAGCTCAATAAGGCAGCTGACGCGTATCCTGAATTCAGCGCCCGCGCGGGATGGGACAAGAGGCTTGCCGCGGAGGGGGACGCGGCCAGGTTCAATATGGCCCTTATACTGAACAGGGCCGGTCTTTTCAGGCAGACCGTCGAGCTTGTGCCCGAGGGCGACAAAGAGCCGCTCCTTATGATTATGAGAGCCAGGGCGCTGGAGAAGCTTGGCCAGATAGACAAGGCTGAATCTTTCTACAAAAAGGTGCTTGAGGCAGACCCCGGCCTGGTCCCTGCGTATACCGGCCTGGGCGATATCTCAGAGGCCAGGGGCGAACACGATAAGGCCGCAGAGATGTATTTCAAGGCAGCGCTGCTGTTTCCTGAATCGGTCCGGGTGAGGACGAAGCTCGGCGACATATATGTGCGCTCCGGCAAGCCTGACCAGGCAATCGAGGAGTACCGTAAGATAATCTCGGCGTCGCCTGAGTCGGTGGCGGCTTACCGGAAAATAGCCTCGCTGCTGGCCGCTAAAGGCGACCTCGACGAAGCCCTCAAATACGCGAAAAAGGGCAGCGCCACAGACCCCGAGGACGCCGAAACGAGGGACACGCTCGGGTGGATATACTTCAGGATGGGAAAATACAAAGAGGCCGTTGAGACCAGCTCGGCGATTGAGAAGAACGGCAACGCAAACCCAACGGCCTATTATCATCTGGGGCTCATCTATGAGGAGCTCGATATGCCGCTGAATGCCAGGGACGCGTTTGAGAAGGCCCTGAACCTGAATGACGAGTTCCCGGACTCGGCCGAGGCAAAAAGACGCTTGAAGGCAGTAAGCGGCCTGAGTTAAAAAAAACCAGAGGCGATATGAAAAGTATTTCGAAAGTACTGCTGCCGATCCTCCTCGCGTTCTCGCTATGCGCTTTGCCGGGTTGCGATAAAAGCCCGGAGAAGATGTTCGAGAATCACATGGGCGCGGGCAAGGAGTTTACAAGCTTTTCGCAGCATATCGAGGCCGCCAGGGAGTTCAGGGCGGCCATACAGTTTCAGCCCAACAGCGCCGAGGCGCATTACCAGCTGGCCCTTTCATACCTCAACATGGGCGGGCGGACAAACGCGCTCGCTGCCTTCAGGGAGCTCAGCAAGGCCTTTAACCTGAACGGCGCTCACAAGGGCGCGCGCCTGAAGCTCGCCGAGATGTATCTCGGCTCCAGGAGCTATGACGAAGCCGCAAGGCTTGCCGAGGGCGTCTATAAGGAAGACGGCGGGAGCCAGGACGCGAAGATGATACTCGCGCTCGCAAGCGCCGGAAAGAAGGACTTTACAAAAGCAATCGCAATAATGAACGAGCTATTGGCCGCCGGACCGAACAACTCCAGGCCGTACATGGCCGCCGCGGCCATATACATGGCAAAGAGCGACCTGCCCATGGCTGAGGAGCACCTTAAAAAGGCTATAAGGGCCGAGAGCTCCAACCCGGCGCCAAGAATCGCGCTCGCCGACTTCCTCATAAGGCAGGGCAAGTACCCGGAAGCCGAAAGCGAGCTCAAGCGCGCTCTCGTTGACATCGGTGAAAAGACGGAGATCCTCTCTGCGCTGGCCAAATACTATGTCTCAACACGCAGAGTTGCCGATGCCGAGAATACTTTCAGGAAGATTATTGAACTCGACCCTGAAAGGGCGGATGGATATGCCATGCTGTCCGGGTTTTATCTCGCGATCCATAGGGTGGAAGACGCGCTCTCGACATATAAGACAGCGGTCGAAAAAAACCAGGACAGCATTGCCATCAGAAAAAAATACGCCGAGCTGCTCATAAACACTAAAAGGGCAGAAGAGGCGGCAGAGCATGTAGACGTCATAATCCGGAAAGAGCCGCACGGGTTCGTCGGCCTTTATCTCCGTGGCCGCCTCAAAGCGGCGGAGAAGAAGACAGCCGAGGCCATAGCCGACCTGCAGGCATCCATCAAGGAAGAGCCCGATTACGCCATGTCCCATTTCGCGCTGGGGCTTGCATACAAGGACAGGAATAACGACGAGCAGGCGAAGGCCGAGTTCAGGGAGGCGGTAAAACTGGACCCGGCCATCGACGCGGCAAGGCTGGCGCTGGCGTCCGTATACATTGAGAACGGGGACGTGAACTTCGCGCTCGATGAGCTTAAGCGGGTGCTGGCACAAGACAGCTCCAATCTGGCGGCGATGCTGACGGCTGGCAATATACACCTGTCAGAAAAGAGGCCCGCGAAGGCCGCCTCTTATTTCAAACTGGCCATGGCTGCCGCGCCCGACGACCCGAGGGGGCACAGCGGCCTCGGCACGGCTTACATGCAGCTCAGGAACGCTCCTGCCGCCCTTGCCGAGTTTGAAAAAGCGCTCGTGCTCGACCCGGCAGATGCGCGCTCCCTCACAATGTTAGCCAACATATACGTATTCACCGGGAAACCCCGCGCGGCTGTGGCAAGGGTAAAGGAGCAGATCGAGAAGACGCCGGACAACCCGTGGATGCTCCACCTGCTCGGAAAGATGCAGGTCACGGCAGATGAGACGGAGGCCGCCGAGGCGACATTCAAAAGAACGATAGCCTTGAAGCCTGACTTCGTGGAGCCGTATCTTGACCTCGGGGCGCTGTACTCGAGGAGGGGATCGTTCGAGGAATCCGTGAGTCGATATAAAGAAGCGATAAAGGCCAGGCCTGATTCGCTTCCGGGGCATATGCTCCTGGCTCTCGCGTACGAGTCAAAAGGCGACCTTGAGAACGCCGCAGGATACTATAAGCGCGTGCTGCGGATAAACCCGAAATTCGCGCCAGCCGCGAACAACCTGGCATGGATATATTCAGGACAGGGCAGGCTGGATGAGGCCATGCCGCTTGCCGAGCGCGCAATGGAGCTCGACCCTGACGACCCGCTGATCTCCGACACGCTCGGCTGGATATACTACAAGAAGTCCGCATATCTCAAGGCCGTCTCGCTCCTGAAGGAGAGCGCGGGCAAGCGCCCGGACAACGCAAACATCAGATATCACCTGGGAATGGCCTATTACAAACGGGGCGATAAGAAGCTCGCAAAAGTGGAGCTTTTGGCGGCCTTGAACCTGAAGAAGGATTTTCAGGGATGGCAGGAGGCCGAGGCGGTCTTGAAGGAGCTTGGCGTTAAACGCTAAACTACAGGTTTTTTAAAAACTTCCATTTTCAGGCTGCTCAAAAAGCTCCATATGCGAGGCACCAGTTAAATCGGGGAGCGAGGAATGAGGCGTACTCTTCTTGTACGTCACTTTTGCCGCGACGAGGCCAACAAAGCAGATGGACTTATTTCATCCGACTACAGGCCGGTAGATATGCTCTCCAGGGTGCCCCTTATCGGTATTGAATAGAAGTTGGCTGATTTGCGGTAGGAGCTTATGAAGGACATGAGCAGCTGATTCGAAGCCATGTCGCCGTGAGGCACTATCTCGAGCGAGAGGTCCACTGCGCTCGATGCGAGAGGCTCCGTTATCTTCATGTTTCCAAGGAGGCGCAACGAGACCCCGGTCCCTTCTATCCAGAGGCCGTTGAGCACTGCCTTGCAGTCCCTGAATTCAGCCGAAAGCCCTGTCTCGTCGATGCTCCCCAACGGAAGCGGGAACCCCCTGAACTTCACTCCCGCGCCGCTTACCTCCACCCCTTCCAGCCTCGCAAACCCCTTGGGACAGCCGCCCTTCCTATTTGAGAGCGAGACCTTTCCGTCGAAAGTCCCGTCTATTCCGATTCCGGCATTGCCGAGCGCCTCAATATAAGAAAACCCCACGCCCCTTGCTTCGAGTTCAAGACCCGAGCTGAAAAGACCTGTCTTGATGAAGCCCTCGATTGTGCCCTCCCCAGCCATGCCGATGAGGTCTACTCTTACGCCTGTCGCCAGGCCGAGCGGGTTGAGGTCAGCCCGGAGCGTATCGAGGCGGCCGAGCGACACGCCGCGCTGATCCGTTATCCTGAGGCCGGTTATCTCAAAGCCAAAAGGGAATACGGTATCGAATGAGGCAGCCTTGAGCGCCAGGCCGGTCTTCTCTTTGACGGCACTGGTTACGAGCCTCTCGTATACGCGCGGCGGTATGAGGTGGAATAGTGTGAGTGAGAAAAAGATAAATCCGATGAGAGCGATGACAGAAGCAAGCGCGAGCTTTTTAAGGAACCCTGCCCCGGCTTTGGCCGGGAGCTTTTCTTTTTTCAAATCTACTCTGCCTTTTTAATCAGGTACTTACGGCAGAGACAGTGTACTCCAAAACAGGCCATTGGTCAAGAGGGGACGCCGGAGTAATAGCTTTGAGACAACGCGGCAGATGGACTTATTTCATGCCCTGCTATTCGAAATAATGCTTCGTAAACCACGGCCCTTCAGGCCTGTCCTCGGAAGCGTAGAGCCAAAGCCCGGCGGCTATGCCCCAGATGAAGTTCAGGAAGAGCACTACCACGGGAGCGAGCGCGCCGAGGTAGATGCCCATAATGTCAGCCCCGCTGCGCGGGAAAAAATAAAAGAGCTGGAAAAAGGTCGGCCCCAGGCTCAGGACCAGGCCGCGAACCAGGTACGACTTGAAGGCAAACGGGACCAGAAATAGAAGGCCCCAGATGCCGCCCCATACTATCCTTCCGTAGACCGCTTCGATCGGCAGACTGTAATCAATGCTGACCGCGAGCGCGTCGAGAAGCCCGAAGTAACCTGCCGCAAAGAGCGCGATGGTGTTGGCGAGCGCGCCTAATGACCCGGCGGCAAAGACGAGCGAAAGGTATTTGACTATCGAGTGGAGCATCTATTAAATGCTGAAAAAGTCCGTCCTGGACTTATTTCAGCGATTTGGCCGAAGTGAATTCGTCCAAGTCTAACAAATTGCTCGACTCTTCAAGTCTCGCAATTTGGCAATCCGTCCATGGATTGCTTAGCAGGTTGCTTTTCAGCAACCTGCTATATTGCCGGAGATTCCGGCGAGCGCAGGTAGACCCTGGCGTCGACCGCCGCGCACCCCTGGTCCTCGGCGAAGACCATGAGCGGGTTTATTTCTATGGTCTCAAGCTCCGGGAAATCTTCGATAAGGGCCGAGAAGCGCAGTATCGTTTCGCTCAACGACGCGATATCTCTGGGCGGCCTGCCCCTGTATCCCTTGAGGAGCGGGAAGCTCTTTAGCTGGGTGAGCATCCTTTCCGGCTCTATGTCGTTCAACGGATGTATGGCGAAGGATACGTCCTTGAGCAGTTCGACCTCGATGCCTCCGAGCCCTGTCATGATAAGAGGGCCGAATAGCGGGTCCACGGACATGCCGACTATCATCTCCTGGCCGCCCTTGAGCATGGGCTGTATTATGACGCCGTCCATGTCGTCAAGGAGGCCGGCCTGCTCTATCTTGAGCTGAATGTCATTGAAGGCCTTTCTCACTTCTTCCGCGTTCCTCAACCCGACCGCTATGCCCCCCACGTCAGTCTTGTGCACGATCCGCTGGGAGCGCACCTTCATGACGACGGGGAAGCCTATATTGCCCGCGACCTTCGCGGCCTCATCAGCGTCCATCGCGATCCTTGTCTCAACAGCCTTTATGCCGTAGAGCCTCAGGAGATCAAGAGCGGCCTCGGGCATCATCCAGCCCCTGCGCGCTCCGTCTTTAAATACACTCTTCCTTATCGCATCCCTGTCAAGCTCAGGGAACCTCACGGGAGAGCCTTCTGCCCTGTACTTGTATTGCGAATAGCTGTAGGCGAGTGAGAGGGCCTGGACAGCGTCCTCCGGGAATACGAACGGCCTCAGGTTCGTATCCCTCCTAATGCCTTCCATCGTTGCCTGCGACATCATGAAACATGTGACGACGGGCTTCTCCCCCTTGTAGTCCTTGAGTGCGGCGTTCACGGCGCTCGCGATGTCCTCCGGCTTTGTCACGAGCGGAGGGATGTATATGAGTATTATCGAATCGAGGTCCGGGTCTTCGAGCATGACCTCGAGCGAGCGCTTGAACGCCGCCGGAGGCGCTGTAGCTATCATGTCCACCGGGTTTGTGACGGCGGCGGCCTTTGGCAGGAATTCCCTGAGCTTCGACTGGGTCTCTTCAGAGAGCGGAGTTACCTTTAGGCCGAAGCCTTCGCATGCGTCTGCCGCAAGCACTCCGGGGCCGCCAGCGTTTGTCAAGATGCCTACCCTCGGCCCCTTTGGAAGCGGCTGATGCGTCAGCACCTGGGCCGCGTTGAACATCTCTTCTATGGTAGTGACCCTTATGACGCCGGCTTGCCTGAAAAGCGCGTCGACCGCGACATCCGAGGCGGCAAGAGCGCCCGTGTGAGAAGTGGCGGCGCGCGCGCCGACAAGCGATCGGCCTGCCTTGACGGCGATAATGGGCTTCTTGTGGGATATCCTCTTGGCTATCCTGCCGAACTTCCTCGGGTTGCCGAAGGACTCCTGATAGAGGACAATGACATCCGTGTTCTTGTCGTCCTCCCAATACTCCAGGAGGTCGTCCGTGGCGATATCTATCCTGTTGCCGAAGCTCACGAACGAGGAGATCCCCAGATCTATGCTCTTTGCGTGGTCGAGAAGCGCCAGGCCCAACGCGCCGCTCTGGGAGCCGATGCTCAGGTTACCGGAAGGGGCGATCACCGGAGAGAACGTAGCATTGAGTCTGACATCAGGGCTGTTGTTGAGCACGCCCAGGCAGTTGGGCCCGACGACGCGCATGCCGTAGGAGAGTATCTTCTCGCGGAGCATACGCTCCCGCTCCTTGCCCTCTGGCCCGGATTCGCCGAACCCGGCGGAAATGACGACAAGCGTGCCTATGCCCTTCTCGGCGCACTGGTCAACGACTGCCGGGATATGCTCGGCAGGCACCACGACCACCGCGAGGTCGATATCAACGGGTATGTCGAGCACCGTGGGATAAGAGAGCACGCCGGCGATGGAGTCGGTCTTCGGGTTTACGGGGAAGACGACGCCCTTGAAGCCGTCGCGGAGCATGTTCCTGAACAGTGCCCCTCCGACGCTCTCAGGGCTCCGTGAAGCGCCGACTATGGCGACCCTCTTCGGGTTAAGGAGCTTACGGACGCCTTCGCTCCGCGCTATGTGCTCTCTTATGGCCTGCCTCTTTTCGTACTCCTCCTGCTCCTTCAGGTCCATTACATAATGGAATACGCCTTCAGTGAAGGTCTTCTTGAACCTGAACCCGCTCTCGTCAAAGACCTCGAGCATGCGGGTGTTCTCATCGAGCACCTGCGCCCTGAATACGGTTATGTTGTAGCCGAGCGCCGCCTTGGCCAGTTCCTCCAGCAGTAGAGTCCCTATGCCGTGAAGCTGGATATTGTCCTGGACCGTAAAGGCGACCTCTGCCGTCTTTTTATCAGCCAGCTGGTCCCACCTCGCGACGGCGACTATATGCTCGCGTTCGGCCTCGCCGATGGCAGCCACATAGGCGTACCTTGCCGGAGGGGTCACCTCCGTAAAATACTTCAGTTCCTCGTCGGTTATGTGCTCCTTCGCGTACTGGAACCTCAGGTACCTGGTACGCGGGCTCAGCCTGTAGAAAAAGTCCTTTAGCTTCTGCTTGTCTTCAGGGCGTATGGGCCTGAGCTTGAGGCTATGCCCGGTCCTCAGTATTACCTCTATGCTCTCCGGCTCCCTGCCCTCAAACCTCTTTTCTACCGCCATTTCCCACCTCTATCTTCAATGAAGGTATATCTTCCTGCACACTTGCCCTACCCAAAGTTTCCTCCATAACAGGAAAAATTGCAACTCCGGGGCTTATCGGCCTTATGGTATGCTCACAGCTGAATTGTTTTTCTTTGTCTTGCAGTGTACACTCGACTATAATATCGGCCTTTGAAGGGGGCTTCTGAATGGAAATAGCCGTACTTAACAGGACTTCCAGGATACTTGCCGGACATCTATGGGTCTTCTCGAACGAGCTTGCCGCCAGCCCGAAGAGGTTTAGCCCGGGGTCTCTGGTCGAGCTTACCGACAAGAAAGGCTCTTTTTTAGGAATCGGCTACGTCAACCCGCATTCCCTCATATCCATAAGGATACTTACGAGGACAAGGGAGGAGATAGACGAGGCCTTCTTCAGGAAGAGGATAGAGTCCGCGCTGGATTACAGGAGGCGCGTTCTCGGCAAGAGGGACTCTTTCAGGGCAGTCTACAGCGAAGGCGACCTCCTGCCCGGCCTCATCGTGGACAAGTTCGGGGACTGCCTATCCGTGCAATTCCTGACGCTCGGCATGGAGGCGCAGGGCGACAAGATAATAAAGGTCCTTGAAGAGGTATTCAATCCATCCACGATAGCGCTGAGGAACGACAGCTCTATCCGCACGCTCGAAGGCCTTCCCCTTGAGAAGAAGCTCCTGAAGGGCAGCCTGGAGGTGCTGCCAATGATGGAAGAGGACGGCATAAGGTTCGAGGTGGACCCGATCGCAGGACAGAAGACCGGCTTTTTCCACGACCAGGCGGAGAACAGGGCCGCGTTCGCCGCGCTCGCTTCTGTTGGCGAAGGGCTGGACCTCTTCTGCTACACGGGCG
>MGPL01000029.1:75998-92698 GCA_001797415.1 Deltaproteobacteria bacterium GWA2_55_10 | reverse complement strand
TACGACTTTATCGTCCTCGACCCGCCGGCATTCGTCAAATCAAAGGCAAAAATAGCGGAGGCCTTCAGGGCCTATGCCGATATAAACGCCGCGTGCATGTCTCTCGTTGAGCCGGGCGGCCTGCTTGCGACGTCGTCGTGCTCGTACCATGTCGACAGGGCCATGTTCCTTGAGATGCTCCGCGCCGCCGCAAAGAATGCGGGAAAACAGACGCGCATAATAGAGGTGCGCGGCCAGGCAAAGGACCACCCGATTTCGCTTGCAGTCCCTGAAACTGAGTACCTGAAGTGCGTCATCATGCAAATTCTTTAACTCTCACATTTAAGGCTGCTCAAAAAGGTCCAGATGCGCGGCGTCGAGGAGCGAGGAACGAGTCGTACTCTTCATGTACGTCGCAGTGACGAGCTTTGAGGCCAACAAAGCAGATGGGCCTTTTTCAGCAGCCGTTACATAAAAAGCTCGAAATAAGCCCAGTAGACGGCCGTATTCACGATCGTCAGCGGCACTCCTATCTTCGCGAAGTCCATAAATGAGAGCGTTGCCCCTCCCCTCTTCTCAGCGTTCTGTATGATTATCACATTACTCGCTGCGCCGTGTATCAGGAGGTTGCCCGCAATGGTGCTGCCCGCGGCAAGGGCCATCAGCTCAGTACCAGTTGAGCCGGCAAGCTCCATCACGGGCAGGTAAAGGGCCACGAACGGCACATTGGAGAGTACCTGGCTCAAAAGGACGCTGATGACGAGCAGCGGGCCGTGAGAGAGGCTTACGGCCCAGCCCTGCATCAGGTACTGGATTATGCCGGATTGCCATACGCTCGCCATTAGGACAAACATGGCGGCGAAAAAGACAAGCGTATGCCAGTCTATCTTCCGGGCTATCTCGAATCGCCGCGGGCTGAAAAGGAGTATGGGCGCTGCCGCGGCTATGGCTATGTATGTCAGCCTGAAGTCCCAGTCAGCCCCACTGAACACCAGCCCCACCTTTACTGCGACCATGACGAATATTATTGCCAGGGATATCCGGCACAGGCTCGCCAGCGCCCTGTCCTTTACCGGCTCCCTCGCGCTCGCAATTGGGACCTTGTGGAAGCTGTCCCTGAAAAAGAGCTTCAGGAGCAGGTACGCCGCAATCATGTTCACCGCCGTCGGCAGCGCAAGGTACCTGAAGAAAGTGACGAACGGGTTGGGAATATCCCCGTGTATGGCAATGAGAAGGTTCTGCGGGTTCCCGATAGGGCTTGCGACACTACCCAAAGTCGTTGCAAAACAAAGACTTAGAAGCAATAGTTTATGTGGAATATTATGCCTTTTGGCATAGAAGAGGACCAGCGGCGTGCCGATAATGGCGACCGTGTCGTTCATGATGAAGGCAGAGAAAAAGCCCATCACGACGAGGATATGGATGACGAGGGCGTCGGCGCTCTTAGCCCCCTTGAATATGCCGTGGGCAAGATGATGAAGGTACCTGCTCTCTACCAGGGCTTCGCCGACCACGAACATGCCAAAGAGAAAGACCATTACGTCCAGGTCGACTGCCTCGATCGCCCTGCCCGGGCTGATGGAACCAAGGACAAGGACCGCAAACCCTCCAGCGAGCATTATCTGCCAGATGGAGAGCCTGAACCTTCCTATCTGCCTGATTGCGATGAGGACAAGGACTATCAGAAGGACTATCGAGGGAATGGGGTCTATGGAAGACATAAAATCAAGGGCACGCCCTTAAGGGCGTGCCCGCATTATCAACATACGCCACCTGCAGGGCTCTGAAGTTCAGGCTGCTCAAAAAGCTCCATATGCAAGGCCCCGGTTAAATCGGGGAGCGAGGAATGAGGCGTACTCTTCTTGTACGTCGCTTTTGCCGCGACGATGCCAACGCAGCAGATGGACTTTTTCAGCAGCCGTTAATACTTGATAAGCGAGAACACCGGATGCGGCAAGAGCTTATCCCTGCCCTTGAGTTCGTCGAGCTCGACGATGAAAGCGCACTCCACTATATTGCCGCCCATCTGCGTTACCAGGCCCGCCACTGCCCCCGCGGTGCCTCCGGTCGCAAGCAGGTCGTCGGCTATTATTACGTTCTGCCCCGCCTCGATTGCGTCCTGGTGTATCTCAAGGCTGTCGGTGCCGTACTCCAGCGCATAGCTCGCCTTGTGCGTCTTATGGGGGAGCTTGCCGGGTTTCCTGACGAGTACCACGCCCGCGCCGAGCTTATAGGCAAGGGCAGCGCCCACCACAAAGCCCCTGGCCTCTATGCCCACGACCAGGTCTATCTTCTTGCCTACATACCTGTGGGCCATGAGATCGACCATGCGCTGGAACATGGCCGCGTCCTTGCAGAGCGTGGTTATGTCCTTGAAGAGTATCCCCTTCTTGGGGAAGTCAGGGATGTCCCTGATGGAGCTCTTTAGCTGGTCGATCATTCCGGAATCTCCTTCGATTGAGTATTGGGTGGAGAAAGCCCCCTTATGATAGCACACAGGCTCAGAGCGCATCAAGTGAAGCTATCTTGTCCCTCTCCAGGACCAGCCTCTTCAGCTTGTCCATGGCCTTGACCTCAATCTGCCGCACCCTCTCCCTTGTCACGCCGAACGCCTTGCCTATGGCCTCAAGGGTCTCCGGGCAGCCGCTCTCTATCCCGTACCTGAGCTTTATGATGCGCTGCTCGTTCTCGTCGAGGCTGCTAAGCCATCCTTTTATCCGCTCTGCCTTGCGGCTCTGGTCAAGCGTCTCAAGCTGGGTCGGGTGCGTCGCGTCCTCGAGCTTGTCGAGGAGCGTCTGGTCGCTGCCGTCGGGCAGGCAGGCCTCAAGGGAATAGCTCTTTTTGCTTATCATATCGAGCTTCTTTACGTACCGGCCTGAGAAGCCCGTCCTTTCGGCAAGCTCCCCGAAGTCAGGCTCCCTGCTGAGCGTCATGGTGAGCTCACGGACCGCCCTCGTAAGCTTCGAGATGTCTGCCGTGACGTGTATGGGGAGCCTCACGACATTGCCCTGGTTTGCTATGGCCCTCTCTATGGACTGCTTTATCCAGTAGGTCGCGTAGGTGGAGAACTTGCAGCCCTTCGCGGCCCTGAACCTCTCGACGGACTTTATGAGGCCTATATTCCCTTCCTCTATCAGGTCCTGAAGCGGAAAGCCCCTGTTCATGTACTTCTTCGCGATGTTGACCACAAGGCGCAGGTTCGCCTCTATCATGCGGCTTCGCGCAAGATGGTCGCCTTTCGATATTTTCTTAGCGAGGAGCTTTTCTTCCTTTGGCGTGAGGAGCTGGTATTTCTTGATGGAATTGAAGTAGAACTTTACAGAATCGGTTGAAAAGCTTTCACGGCTTTCCCTGTCCTCAAAGCGGACCTGTTTCCTGATGAAAGTGCGTTCAAAAACGCCCTCATGCTTCTCCATACGGCTTCCACCTCTCCCAGATTAGTCCGGGTCAAAGAAGCGTTCATCAGGTTGCGTATCCGGTTTTCACTGTGTTTTACAATAAAAAAAGGTCTATGGCAAGAAAAAAAGCGGGTTCCGAACTCCGCGGCCCTGGCGGACCTCGAAGTGCAGATGTGTTGTCGTCGCGTTCCCTGAGGAGCCAACAGCGGCTATTTTCGCGCCTTTTTCGACCTTGTCACCAAGCTTTACATAGTTCGCGCTGTTGTGGGCATAGACTGTAAAAAAGTCGCCACTGTGTTTAAGTATGATTATTCTGCCGTATCCCCTCATGCCCGATTGCTCGTATACGACCTCGCCTGAATCAGACGCAAATACTGGGGTCCCTGCCTTTGCCTTTATATCTATGCCTCCGTGGTTGACCCCGTTCCTCGGCCCGAAGGGAGAGATGATATCGCCCTTGACAGGCCAGTCAAACCTGCCCTTTTCGACGACTATCTTTACCTCTTCTTTCTCCTCTTTTGCGCCTGGCTTTGGCGGGATATAGGGCTTTACCTTCTTCACCCTGGACGCGCCCGGTATGAAGAGCATGGAGCCGGTCTTGATGGCCGTGGGATCTTTTATATTGTTCATCTCGGCGACCTCCTGCATGTCTGCCCCGTATGTCTTGCAGATCCTCCAGAAGGTTTCATTCTTGCCTACCTTGTGATAGACGCCCGGCCCGGCGCAGCTTAAGAGTGCGAAGGGCAGGAGAACAAAGAAAATCCATTTGATTGATTTAAAAAGAAAGGACATTTTTAAAAGCTGAATATGAAGGGTTTTCAGGGCCTGGTCTTATCGTCCTGCCAGCCCTGCTTGCCGATGAGTTTGACGAACTTGCAGCCGCCGAGCACCTCTGTGACAACACCGCTCTCTTTCCTTGTTATCTTGAGGAACTTCTGCGAGTCTTCTTCTCCGACCGGTATTATGAGCCTGCCGCCGACCTTCAACTGGTCTATGAGAGCTGGCGGCACCTGAGGAGAGGCAGCGGCGACAGCTATCGCGTCAAAGGGCGCCTCGGCAGGCCAGCCTATGGTCCCGTCCGCCACGCGCACGATGACGTTCCTGCAAAGCAGGCCATCGAGCGTCTTTCTCGCCCTGTCCGCGAGCTTGGAGATGCGCTCTACTGTATAGACCCTGTCGCAGAGCATCGAAAGAATGGCGGCCTGGTAGCCCGAGCCTGTGCCTATCTCAAGCACCCTCTCCTTGCCGGTTAGCCCCAGCGATTCAGCGGTGAATGCGACCATATAAGGCTGCGATATCGTCTGCTTCTCGCCGATGGGGAGCGGGTAGTCGGTATACGCTTGGGAATGGAGCGCCCCGTCGACAAAGAGGTGCCTGGGGACCGTGAGCATGGCATGGAGCACAGCCGGGTTGCCTATGTCCCGCGGTATTAGCTGGGTATCGAGCATGTTCTGCCTCGATCGCTCGTATATGTCCCTCTTGACCCTCAGTGCCGCCGGCGGAGCGAAGTTTCTCATTTGATCTTCCATTCCCTCAACTCTGCGAGAGAGGCGTAATTGGTCATATCGAGGTGTATCGGCGTAATCGAGACATAGCCGTCCTGCACGGCCCTGAAATCGGCTTGAGGCCCGCCTTCCCATCTTTCCAGGTCGCCGCCTATCCAGTAGTACTTCTTGCCCCTCGGGTCTACCTTCTCCACGACGGCGTCTGTGAAGAACCTCTTGCCCTGGGTAGTTATCCTGTAGCCCTTGTGGGCGCTCGAAGGCACGTTTACGTTCAGGAGCGTATCCTTCGGCATGCCGCGCTTCAAGACGAACCTGGAGAGCCTCGCGGCAAATGCCGCGGCAGGGGCGAAATCGAACTTGTCACGCGCGACGAGCGAGAAAGCGATGGACGGGATCCCCAGTAGAGTCCCTTCCATTGCCGCCGACACGGTGCCTGAATAGGATACGTCCTCGCCCATGTTGCCGCCCTTGTTTATGCCGGATACTACAAGATCCGGCCTGACGGGTAATATCCCGTTCACCGCAAGGGTGACGCAGTCCGTAGGCGTGCCGTCCACGGCATACATCTTCGGCCCGGCCTCCTCGACCCTCAAGGGCCTGTGGAGGGTAAGCGAATGGCTCGCCGCGCTCTTCTCCCTGTCGGGCGCGACTACATAGACAGTGCCGACCCTGCGGAGCGCGCTTGCGAGCTTCAGTATGCCTTCAGAGCGTATGCCGTCGTCGTTGGAGACGAGTATGACCTTCTTTTTATCTGCCATTGGTAGGAATGAGGATGGAGCATGATAACCCGAAGCAGAACGCGAATTCAACAGGAATTGGGCTGGCTTGATTCGTATTGTCTCAAAAAGACAGGGGGCATAAACGAATCAAATCCTACAGAAACACAAAATTGTGGTATATTTGATGACTAAATCAGTCCACAGGGGGAATTCGGGCTAATGAACGGGGGCAGTTCTCTTACCGGCATCCAGGTGCATCACGAAACAAGCCACATATCAGACCACGACATCTACTTCCTGAAGGAAGGAAACCACTTCAGGCTCTACGACAAGCTCGGCGCGCATCTCACTGAGCACAACGGCGTCAAGGGCGTGCACTTCGCGGTATGGGCCCCGAATGCCGAGGGCGTATCGGTAATTGGCGACTTCAACGGCTGGAACACGGAGACGCACCAGCTTAAAATCCGCGACGACTGGTCAGGCGTATGGGAGGGCTTCATCCCCCGCCTCGGCCACTCCACCCTCTACAAGTACTACATCAAATCCAGATACAACGGCTACCGCGTCCAGAAGGGCGACCCCTTCGCCCTCCACTGGGAGCTCCCGCCCAAGACAGCATCGGTCGTCTGGGACCTGAGCTATCAATGGAACGACCACGACTGGATGAAGAAGAGGCGCGAGCACAACTCGCTCCATAAGCCCATATCCATCTACGAAATCCACCTGGGCTCGTGGCGGAAGGTCCCGGAGGAAGGGGACAGGTCCCTGAGCTACAGGGAGATAGCCCCCCAGCTTGCCGATTACATGAAGGAGATGGGCTTCACCCATGTCGAGTTCCTTCCCCTGATGGAGCACCCCTTCTACGGCTCGTGGGGTTACCAGACGCTCGGCTATTTCGCGCCCACATGCAGGTTCGGCACGCCGCAGGATTTCATGTACCTCATTGACTACCTCCACCAGAACGACATAGGCGTGATACTCGACTGGGTGCCCTCTCACTTTCCGGGAGACGAGTACGGCCTTTCCTATTTCGACGGCACGCACCTTTACGAGCACTCTGATTCGAGAAAGGGATACCACCCTGACTGGGGCAGCTATATATTCAACTACGGGCGGCACGAGATAAGGTCTTTCCTCATAAGCTCGGCCATGTTCTGGTTCGACAAATATCACATCGACGGCATGAGGGTCGACGCGGTCGCGTCGATGCTCTATCTCGATTACTCGCGGAAGGTTGGCGAATGGCTCCCGAACGAGCACGGCGGCAGGGAGAACATAGAGGCCATAGGCTTCCTGAAGCGACTGAACGAGGCCATATACCAGGAGTTCCCGGATGTCCAGACCTTTGCCGAGGAATCGACAGCCTGGCCCATGGTTTCGAAGCCTACATGGCTCGGAGGCCTGGGCTTCGGCATGAAATGGAACATGGGCTGGATGCACGACACGCTCAAATACTTCTCAAAGGACTCCATCTACAGGAAGTATTATCACAACCAGCTCACCTTCAGCATCTGGTACGCCTTTACCGAGAACTTCATACTGCCGCTTTCGCATGACGAAGTCGTCCACGGCAAGGGCTCTCTCATAGGCAAGATGCCCGGCGACGAGTGGCAGAGGCACGCGAGCCTGAGATCACTTTATGGCTACATGTACGGACATCCCGGAAAGAAGCTCCTCTTCATGGGCTGCGAGTTCGGCCAGGTCAAGGAATGGTCGCATGACGAGAGCCTTGAATGGCATGTTCTCCAGTACCCTTTGCACGCGGGAGCGAAGAAGTGGGTGGCTGACCTCAACCGCCTTTACAGGAACGAGCCTGCGATGCATGAGCTTGACTTCTCCCCTGAAGGCTACGAGTGGATAGACTTCCACGACTGGGAGAACAGCGTCATAAGCTTTATCCGAAAAGGGCACGACCCCAAGGACACGGTCCTCGTGGTCTGCAATCTCACGCCCGTGTTCAGGCCCGAATACAGGGTCGGCGTTCCTGACGGCGGCTACTGGCAGGAGATACTTAACAGCGACGCTGAAATATACGGCGGAAGCGGAAAGGGAAACCTCGGAGGCCTGAACGCCGAAGAGATACCCTCGCATAAGAGGCACTGGTCCATCAACATGACCCTGCCGCCGCTTGCGGCGGTATTCTTCAGGAAGGCTTAAAATAATAAAAGGGGCGGCTTCTATCCGCCCCTTTTAACTTACCTGTAGTTTTGTCATTGCGAGGAGCTTTAGCGACGAAGCAATCTCACAGAATAGCCTGAAAGATCTGAGATTGCTTCGCTTCGCTCGCAATGACAAAAAAACTAATCTCCCCTGCCCCTCTTTAGAAAAGAGGGGTTCAAAACTATCCCGCCCTACTTCGCAAGCATATAGAATATCCTGTATATGGCCCCTGCCCTGTCATCCGACAGATAGAGCGCGCCGTCTTTGCCTATCATAGCGTCAACAGGTCTGCCCCAGGCCTCTTCCCCTGCGAGCCAGCCTGTTACGACATCGAAGGGCTTGCCTTCCGGTTTTCCGTTCTTGAAATGTAGGGCTATGAGCTTATACCCAGCAGGAACGCTTCTGTCCCACGAGCCGTGGAGCGCAATGAACAACGATTCCGCAAGCCTCTGCGGATAGGACTTCAATCCTGTTCCAAAAGCTACTCCCAAAGGCGCCGAGTGGGCCTGGAACGCCGCTACCGGCGGGATAGTATCTTTACACCTGTCAGGGCTTCCGTACTCAGGGTCAGGTGTCTTATCGCCATAGCAGTATGGCCAGCCGTAATCCCCGCCCTTTCTTATCCTGTTGAGCTCTTCAGGGGGTATATCGTCGCCGAGGCCGTCCCTGCCGTTGTCAACGCCCCATAGCTCGCCTGTCTTTGGGTGGAACTCTATACCCACGCTGTTACGGAGGCCGGTTGCGAAAACTTCGGCTTCAGGGCCGGTGAACCTCAGGACAGCGGCCCTCCTCTTGTCCTTCTCAACGCAGACATTGCAGCTCGACCCGCCTGACACATAGATAGCTCCATCAGGGCCTATGGCAAGGCTCTTTGTCCAGTGTCCGCCGCCGGCAGGCAGGTCGTCGCTGATGATCCTCCTGGTATCGGCCTTCAGGTCGCCGTCAGTGTCCTCCAGTTCAATCAACCGGCCCGTCTCAGCCACGATGAGCGACTTACCCCTGAACGCGAGGCCGTGGGGCCTCTTGAGGCCTCTGGCGAATACGATCTTTTCATCTGCAACTTTATCTTTATTCCTATCCGGTAACGCCAGCACTGTGCCGTCGTTTGGCACGCTGACGAATATCGTGCCGTCCTCGGATACCGCCATGAAACGGGCGCCTGGCGCGTCTGCCGCATATACCGTTACCCTCATGCCGGGCATCGCCTCTAACACCCTATCCTGGCTGAATACTCCTTCCTTATATTTTTCGGGCACCTGGAGCGTTATCCTTTGAAGCGCCAAGGCCGGGGTACTAACACAGCACAGGAATAGCGCAAGCACTAAGATAGCGGTTCTTATCCGCATAGCCACATTCCTTTCTTTCGAAGTCTACTTTGAAAACCCCCGCTCCGCAACATCGTACTCTGATATGCAGTATACTTCAAATATGCACATCAAAAAGAAAAGACCCTGGGAAATACCGGAACAAGAGGCAACGCCCGAAGCCGTCTACATGGGCCGCAGGAGGTTTTTAAAAGACCTTGGGTACATGAGCGCGGCTGGCGGCCTCTTTCTCTCAGGCCTTGAGTTCAACGGCATATTCGGCGTATTCGAAGATGCAAAAAAGGAAGACGTCATAAAGGTGCCTTCCACGCCGACCTCGCACCTCTACCCAGCGAAGAGGAACCCCGAGTTCAAGCTCGACAGGGCCTTGACTGACGAGCTTGTCGCGGGAAAATACAATAATTATTACGAGTTCTCGGCTGGAAAGAGCGTCTGGAAGCATGTCGATAAGATGCAGGTCAGGCCCTGGACAATCGAGGTCGCGGGTCTTGTCGCGAAACCGAGGACTTATGACATCGACGAAATAGTTCGCATGATGCAGCTCGAAGAGCGGCTTTACCGATTAAGGTGCGTGGAGGCGTGGGCTATGGCAGTGCCATGGACAGGCTTTCCCATGAGGGACTTCGTAAAGAAGATGAACCCGCTCTCTTCAGCGAAGTTCATAAGGATGCAGACATTCATGAAGCCCGAATGGGCCCCGAACCAGAAGCTCAGGTTCTGGCAGCCCTGGCCCTATGAAGAGGGGCTTACCATGGCCGAGGCCACAAACGAGCTTACGATGCTCGTGACCGGCATCTACGGGCACGAACTGCCGAAGCAGCACGGCGCGCCCATAAGGCTCATCACGCCCTGGAAGTACGGCTTCAAGAGCATCAAATCGATCGTCCGCATAGAGTTCACCGACCGGCAGCCTGCCACATTCTGGAATACCGTTGCGCCGGACGAATATGATTTCTTCGCGAATGTAAACCCGAACGTCCCGCACCCGAGGTGGTCGCAGAAGACCGAGAAGATAATCGGCACCAACGAGGAGCGCCAGACCATCCTTTATAACGGCTACGGGGAGTATGTCGGGGATATATACAGGAAGGCGGGATAGCTCTACTCCAAAGGCATCAGATATTTCTTGAACCACCTGGCAGCGAGGTTTGCGACTTCTTCCAAGGCCCCGGGTTCTTCAAATAGATGCGTAGCGCCGGGCACGATGACCATCTCCTTTTCAGCCTTAATTCTCCCGTATGCAGCCCTGTTGAGCTCAATGACCAGCTCGTCCCTGCCGCCCACTACAAGAAGCGTCGGAGAGACGACCTTTGGGAGCGATTCCATGGCAAGGTCGGGCCGCCCGCCCCTTGAGACCACAGCGCCGATCGAATTGCCGGCGGCGGCAGCTGATTTGAGCGCAGCCGCAGCCCCGGTGCTCGCGCCGAAGTAGCCGATCCTTTTGCCGCTGGTCTCGTCGTCTTCCATGAGCCAGGCCGTGGCAGCGTCGAGCCTCTCGGCCAGGAGGCCGATGTCGAACCGGGTCTGATAGTCGATGTCCTCATCCCTCGTAAGCAGGTCAATAAGGAGCGTGCCCAGGCCTGCCCTCCTGAGCACCTGCGCTACATAATTGTTCCTCGGGCTGTGGCGCGAGCTGCCGCTCCCGTGGGCAAAGAGGACCACGCCTTGCACGCCATCGGGAATTGCAAGCGCGCCTTCGAGCCTTACGCCCTTGGAAGGTATGTTGACGAGCCTTTCTGAGTTGTTCACGAGCCTCATCCGGGTTACCTATCAGGCTGCCAAAAAGTCCATCTGCTTTGTTGTCTTTGTCGCTCGTCACTGCGACGTACATGAAGAGTACGACTCGTTCCTCGCTCCTCGACGCCTCGCATATGGAACTTTTTAATCAGCCTGTATAAAAACAAATTCTTCAGAACATAATCATTCTGGTAGCTAAAACCGGCTTTACGCTTGCTAAAAGTATTGCCACAGGCCGGGGATATGTCAAGGCGGGGAGTGTAAGGTATGGAATTTATGGGAAAATATATCTTGTGAAGGGAGCGGCAGTGGGACTGAGTGGGATTATAAGCCAGAGGTTAAGCCCCTCTTCAGAATGAAAAGAAGGGTTCGTAGCTGTCATTCTGAGGAGCCGAAGGCTACGAAGAATCTCGGCGCAAAACCATCCCTGAGATTCTTCGCTCCGCTCAGAATGACAGCACGGAATAGACACTACAGCTTATTCAGCCCGTTCAGCGCAGCCTCTTTATATGCATCCGAAAGCGTCGGGTAATTGAAAACCGCATCCTTGAAATAATCTACAAGGCCGCCGTAGCTCATCACGGCCTGGCCGATGTGTATGAGCTCGCTCGCCCTCTCTCCCACTATATGCACGCCCAGGAGCTTCCTCGTGTTCCTGTCGAAGATGAGCTTGAGCATCCCATGTGTGTCGCCTATTATCTGCCCCCTTGCGACCTCGTGAAAATAGGCGCAGCCGGTCTCGTACGGTATGCCCTTCAGTGTAAGGCTCTCCTCTGTCTCGCCGACCATCGATATCTCTGGGATGGTATATATCCCGTATGGAAGAAATCCGGGCACCTCGCATGTTATGCCCTCTTTCCGGAGGGCATGGCATACGGCGCGCCTGCCCTGCTCCATCGATGTTGACGCCAGCGATGGGAAGCCTATGACATCGCCTATGGCGTATATGTGCGGTATCTCGGTCTGGAAGCTTTCGTTTACGGAGAGGAGCCCCTTTGCGTCTGCCTTCAGCCCTATGGCAGCCAGGTTCAGCGTGTCGGAATTGCCCATCCTGCCCATCGTATACAGGAGCTTCTCCGATACAATGACCTTGCCGCTGTCGAGTCTTGTAGCCACCCTGCCCTGCCCTTCCACCTTGATGCCCGTGACCTCCTCATTCAGGCGCAATGTCACCCCTGAATGCCTCATCCAGTACATCAGGTTTGTGACGACCTCTTCATCCGCGAAATTAAGCAGCCGCTGTTTTTTTTCAACCAGGCTCACCTTTACGCCGAGCGCGGCGAATATACAGGCGTACTCGCAGCCTATTACGCCGCCTCCTATGATGGTCAGGTTCGCCGGTATGCGGTCAAGACTGAGTATGGTGTCGCTGTCGTAGATATGGGCCGAGTCGAACGGCACGTCGGAGGGCCTTGCCGGCCTTGAGCCAGGCGCGAGTATTATGAAATCCGCCTTGAACTCCTCGCTGCTGCTCCCGTCCGCCCTCACGACCATCGTGCGCTCGTCAACGAACGAGGCCGTGCCGTACGCCACCTCGACCCTGTTCCTGCTGAACTGGTCGAGCATGACCTCCATCTGCGCGCGTATGACCTCGGTCTTGCGGTGAAGGAGCTCGCTTAAGGTAATATCCCTGTTCATGATAAGCTGCAGGCCGAATATGGCCCTCTGCTTGAAACCGGAATAAATGAGAGCCGTCTCGCGCAGCGTCTTGCTCGGGAGCGTCCCTGTATGTATGCCTGCGCCTCCGAGAAACGGGCTCTTCTCGATTATGACGACCTTCTTGCCCAGCTTGGCTGCCTGGATAGCGGCTTTCTGCCCTCCCGGGCCCGAGCCGACTACCAGGACATCGTATATTCGCATACGTCTCCCCGACTGATGGATATCTGCCTGATTATATCGTAAAAGAAAGGCGAACGGCGGGGATGTCCTGCGGAAAAGGCGCGGCGTTGTTCAGCTTATCCCGTCTATTAACCTTTCAAGCTTCTCCCTCATCTCTCTGGCTATTATGGCCAGGGCCGGGTTCTCTATCATCGACGTCGCCACAACCGGGTCGATCGCGGCCACGGTCGAGCCGCCCTCGTCGTTCTCGTAAACGGCTATATGGCATGGCAGAAACAGGCCTATCTCTGTCTCTATAGTCAGCGCCTTGTGCGCCATCTCTGGCTGGCATGCAAAGAGCACCCTGTACTTCCTGAAGTCCTTATCGAGCCTCTTTTTGAGTATGGCTGAGATATCCAGCTCGCCCAATATCCCGAAATCAGCAGCCTCAAGGGCTTCCTTTGCCTTGCCCACGGCTGCCTCAAAAGGGGCGTCGAGCTTTTTGGATATCGAGTATTTGCTCATGTCACTCCAGTTTGAAGAAATCGGCCGGGAACTCGGGGTCTACCTCAAGTTCGTGCATCTCGACCCTCTCCAGTACCTCTCCTCTGCTGTCGTATGCCTCTACCTTGACCGGAAGGCGGCTTTCCTGGTCAAGCCAGAGGCGGTACAAATTTATCCCGTCGACCTCAAAGCCTTCTTTTCCCCTGACCTCGACAAGAGCCGCCATTTTGCCTGCGGCCTCTTCCGTGCCCTTGACCTCTATTGTCCCGTTATCCCTGAGCCTGTCCACGTCCTCAAGGAGCGCGCCGATGTCCGACTCGTCGACCGTATGCCCGCGCGAACTCCTTATGAGCCTGCTCTCGGGACTGAGGTTCATCTTGAAAGACCTGATGAATCCGAACGGCCTTAATGTTACCTCTTTGGCAAGGGGGTCGTAGGCCAGTAGAGCCCCTTTATGGGGCTCCTCGAACTCCATCCTGACGTAACCTGGCTTCTTGTAATGGTATTTTATTATCTCGGTCCTGTCGGTCTCGGCCCTCAGAGTCACGCTATAGGCATGGAGGCTTCTGAAGGCCTCCAGGGCGTCATCTATCGGGTCAGTACCCGAGAGCGCGGCCGAAAGAGCGAGCAATGCCAAGAGCATTTTCATGGCCCCGTCCAGGCCAAACGGAAGTAATCAATTCTCTTTGGATTATAGCCGTAACCCGGCGAATTGCAACCGGGCTTGATGGAAACCATCCATAGAAAGTCTCCTCAAAATATCCGGTCAGCTCTTTTCCCGTTCAAGTATGGGATAGGCTACGTTGGTGATGTAGGAGTTTATCCTTTTGAGGTTGGTAAGCACATCCAGGTGGATCGCGCTTGTGTCTATCGATTCCTTGTGGCCAAGGTAGAGCCTGTTTATGTGGTTCTGACGGAGTTCCCTCTCGAGCTCAGATAGCTTCTGCTTGTGGGTTACGAGCTTATGCGCCAGTTCGAGGTCGCTTCCGGCAAAAGCGGCCACCCCCATCTCGAAGTTCTCGACCACTTTCTTGTGAAGCTCCCTTATCTCCTTCAGGCCATCGGCTGAAAACGACAGGTTGCCCTTGATCTTCTTGCGGGCAAGCTCCATCAGGTTCTTGTCTATGACGTCGCCTATGTTCTCGATGTTATCCGAGAAGAGCATTATCTCAAGCTCCCTCTTTGCCTGCTCGTCAGAGAGGCTCTCCCTTGAGAGCTTGGTGAGGAAGAGCTTCACTTCCCTGTCGAGGAGGTCGACATCGTCGTCCTTCTCCTGTATCTCCTCCAGAAGCTCCATGTCGTTGCTCTCGAATACGGCAATCGACTTCGAGAGCATCTCCTGCACCATATCAGCAGACCTCTGGGATTCCCTCGAAGCCTGCACGAGCGCGAGAGACGGAGAACTCAGGACAATGGGGTCGAGGTACTTGGGGCCGAATTTTTCCGGCGTCTTGGATTCAGGCAGGATGAGGCTTACAAACCTGGTAAAAGGCCCCGTAAACGGCAGGAAAAGCACCGCGATGCCGATATTGAAGAAGGTATGGGCGTTAGCGACCTGACGGGCTGCGTCAGGGGTGGACTCGCCCACAAGCCATGTGAAATATCCGAGGAACGGGGCGACTATGAGGACGCCCAGCACCTTGAAGAGCGTGTGCGCCAGCGCGACCCTCTTGGCCTCGACTGTCGCGCCAATGGACGAAATAATGGCCGTTACTGTCGTCCCTATGTTCGCGCCGAGGATTATCGGTACCGCCGCCTCGAGGCTCAAAAGGCCGGAGATCGATGCTGTTATGGCGATGCCGAGCGTGGCGGCGCTGCTCTGGATAAGGGCGGTGATAAGGGCCGCGATGACGATTGCCGCAAAGGGGTCTTTGCTCAAGCCGACCAGGAACTCCTTCATGAGCGGGTTCTGGGATATGGGCTCGAAGGTGTCCATCAATATCTTGAGGGCAAAGAAGACAAAGCCGAAGCCGAGTATTGCCTGGCCCATGTCCTTCCATCTGCCCCTGCCCAGAAATGAGATGACGACGCCGAGGCCCACGACCCCTATGGCGTACTCGTAGACCCTGAAGGCAATGACCTGCACGGTAATGGTCGTGCCGATGTCCGCGCCCAGTATCACTCCCATCGTCTGGCCGAGGGTCATGAGACCGGAGCCGACAAAGCCGACGAGCATGACCGTGGTAGCGCTGGAGCTTTGAAGAAGGGCTGTAATAGCCGCGCCCACGCCGACGCTCTTGAGTCGGTTGTCGGTCGCGGTAAGGAGAAAGGCCCGGAGCTTTGCTCCGGCCGCCCTCTGCAGGCCCTCTCCGGCAAGCTTCATCCCGAAGAGGATAAGGGCTATGCCGCCAAAGAGGCTGAGTATCGATATTGTCGCTGTCATTCAAGAAACCCTTTAAAAATAGGCATTTTGCGCGGGCCTTCAAGCTGTCTGCTTCATACCCATATTATCGTCCAAAAACGGCAGGCGCAAGGGGTTTACTTACATCCACATCATTTCCTGTCATACTCATATCGTCAATATTCCGGATTTACCTTGCTTTTTTTCAAACTAAAAGTATAATTAGCGGCAAAAATCAACCCTTTTCAGGAGGAGGCATGACCAACATAGTAGACGTAATAGCCAGGGAGATACTCGATTCCCGTGGAAACCCGACTGTCGAGGTTGACGTCACCCTCGACAGCGGATATAAGGGCAGAGCTGCGGTTCCGTCAGGGGCGTCTACCGGCAAGTTCGAGGCAGTAGAGCTTCGCGACAATGACAAGACAAGGTACCTCGGCAAGGGCGTATTGAAGGCCGTTAAGAACGTCAACGAGAAGATATCGAAAGAGATCCTCGGCCTCGACGCCTCTGACCAGGTGCTCATTGACAAGACGATGATAGCCCTCGACGCTACCGACAACAAGAAAAGGCTCGGGGCAAACGCGATACTCGGCGTATCGATGGCAGTCGCCAAGGCCTCTGCCGCTGCGGCGGGCCTGCCCCTTTACAGGTACATAGGCGGCGCCAACGCAAAGGTCCTGCCCGTGCCCATGATGAACATCATAAACGGCGGGGCTCATGCCAACAACAACCTGGACATACAGGAGTTCATGGTCGTGCCCGCCGGTTTTACCTCTTTCAGGGAGGCCCTGAGGGCAGGCGTAGAGGTCTTCCACAGCCTCAAATCCATCCTCAAGAAAAAGGGCCTCTCTACTGCTGTCGGCGACGAGGGCGGCTTCGCCCCTGAGCTCAAGAGCAACAGGGAGGCGCTCGAGGTGATAATCGACGCCATATCCGGCGCCGGCTACAAGGCAGGCAAGGACATCATCCTGGCACTGGATTGCGCGTCGAGCGAACTTTACAAGAACGGCGGATATACCCTTGAGGGCCAGGAACTATCGGCGGATGAGATGGTCGATTACCTGGAAGGGTTGGTGAAGGACTTCCCCATCATATCCATCGAGGACGGAGTTGCCGAGGACGACTGGAAGGGCTGGGCGCTTCTCACCAGGCGTCTCGGCGACAAGATACAACTCGTCGGAGACGACATTTTCGTGACAAACGTCGCCAGG
>MGPL01000029.1:68627-75972 GCA_001797415.1 Deltaproteobacteria bacterium GWA2_55_10 | reverse complement strand
CCACCATAGCCGATATAAGTGTCGCCACCAACGCCGGGCAGATAAAGACCGGCTCTGCCTCGAGGACCGACAGAATAGCCAAGTACAACCAGCTCCTTCGCATTGAGGAAGAGCTCGGCACCACCGCCATCTACCCCGGAATGGGCGCTTTCAAGGTAAAAAGGGCTTTCAAGTGAAAAGGGGGGCTGAAAAGCCCCTCTCCTGAATTTGCCGGTATGGGTCCGGTTATGTTATAATTTAAAATTGGGCGACAAGCCTGAAAATTCATCATGCGCGGCTTGTTTTCGTTAACTTCAACCAGGAGGTTGCGTGTCAGTAGAAACGCTGATTTTCGAAATAGTAATCATATTAACCCTGATACTTATTAATGGTTTTTTCGCAAGCGCTGAAATTGCCATTATCTCAGCCAAGCGAAGCCTTATAGATAAGCTCGCCAAGGACGGGAACCATTCAGCGACGCTCGTAAGCAAAATGAAGGAGGACCCTGACAGGTTCCTCGCGACAGTTCAGGTCGGGGTGACCGTCGTAAGCACCTGCGCCTCTGTCCTTGGCGGCGTGATAGCATCCGAGCACATCAAACCGGTTTTCCACTCAATCCCGTTCATCCCCTTACAGGTCGGCGATATCCTGGCCCTCGGCACGGTCGTGGTCCTGATATCATACACAAGCCTTATCATAGGCGAGCTCGTGCCAAAGCACCTGGCCCTGAAGTATGCTGAAAGGATCGCCTGCTTTTCAGCGATACCGCTTAGCACGATAGCGCGGCTCACGGACTTCTTCGTGAAATTGCTTACCGCCTCCACGAGCGCGGTATTGAAGTTGTTGGGCGTTAAGGAGACAGGTCAAAAGGTATTTGTCTCCGAGGAAGAGATAAAGTACTTCATCAAGGAGGGCCGGGCGACCGGCGTCTTCGAAGAGACCGAGGCCCAGCTCCTCCACGGCATATTCGAGTTCGCGGACAAGACCGTCAAGGAGGTCATGGTCCCCAAGCATAAGATAAGCGCCATAGAGATAGACACTCCTCCCGACGAGGTATTGAAGTTCATCTCCGATTCCGGGTTCTCGCGTTACCCTGTCTTTCGCGACAGCATGGACAGGATAATCGGCGTACTCTTCAACAAGGACGTCTTCAGCGCCCTTGAGAAGGGCAAGACCCTCGACATGAAGTCCATACTCCGTACGCCGTACTTCGTGCCAAACTCCATCATGATAAGCAAGCTCTTGAGAGAGCTTCAGAGGAGGAAACTCCATATGGCGGTCGTAGTCGACGAGCACGGCGACCTCGACGGCGTAGTCACCATCGAGGACATACTGGAAGAAATAGTCGGAGAGATAGAGGACGAGTACGACGTTGGAGCGGGCGGGCTGGTAGAGAAACTCCGCGACGGCGCCATGATAATCGACGCGTCAGCCTCGCTCGGAGACCTCTCGAACCTTGGCATAGAGATCGAGGAAGAGGCAGAGGAGTACAACACCCTTGCTGGCTTCATGCTCGCCAAGCTCCAGAGGATACCCAGGGGCGGCGAGTTCGTGATACACAAGGACATGCGCCTCACCATAGTCGATGTCGAACAGAACAGGATAATAAAGGTCAAGGTAGAGCCATTGGAGAATGGGCAGAAAAAAGCAAAGGTTTAGCAGGCTGCTGAATTCGTAGTTCAAGAAAGGGGCCGGTCTTTTGACCGGCCCTTTTTTTTTGGCCCTAACCTGCTGCCTGAGGCTTTACCTGGAGGTTGTTCTTTACGGATTCGACGCCCGGGACATTTCTGGCGATCTCCACGGCCCTTCTGGCGCTATCCTCAGAATCGACGAAACCGTTAAGCTGGACCACGCCCCTGTAGGTGTCGACGTCTATCTGGAACGCCTTCAACGACTGGTCCTGAATGATATTTGACTTTATCCTGGTCGTGAGCGTCGCGTCATCGACGGTCTCTCCGGCTGTCCTTTGCGTCGCCGTCGCCTGGCAGCCCGCGATAGACGCTATGAGCATGAAACTGGCAAGGAATCTGAATACGCTATTTTTTACCATGATTTTAGCTCCTTATCTGTTTAAAGTTCCCTATCTAAAAGGTTATAATACTCAGGAGGACTGTCAAGTTCAGCTCTGATTCAGAGAAGTCTGTCATGCCTGTCATTGCGAGCGAAGCGAAGCAATCTCATATTATTGTGGGCACAGCCCAGCCTGCCCGCCTACCCCTTCCCCTTCAGAACCTTCATCAGCTCTTTCAAGCTCCTCGTGTTGAGGACATCCTTCTTCTCAAGCCAACCACGTCGTGCCGTATGTACTCCATAGATCATGTTCTCAAGGTGATAGATCGAGTGCGAGTCGGTAGAAATGGCTACAAGCACGCCCTTCTGCTTTGCAAGCAGGCAATGGACATCGTTTACGTCCAGCCTGTCAGGATATGAATTGAGCTCTACGGCGACATTGTATTTCTTCGCCTCAGACAAGACCTTCTCAAGGTCTATCTGATACGGCTCCCTCTCATTGATAAGCCTTCCGGTCGGGTGGCCGATGATGTTTATAAGTCCCGTCCTTACGGCCTTTATGACCCTATTTGTCATCTCCTCCATGCCCATCCCGAAGCCCGAATGGACCGATGCGACCACGCAGTCGAGCTTCTTCAATACGCCCTCCGGGTGGTCGAGCGTTCCGTCTCCCCTGATATCGACTTCGGTCGCCTTCAGGACCCGAAACTTTTTTCTCTGCCTCTTGAGTTTGTCATTATATTCGTCGACCATCCTTATCTGCGCGTTGAGCCTCGCCTCATCGAGCCCGTGCGCTATGCCGACTGCCTTTGAATGGTCGGTTACCGCTATGTACTCGTAACCCATTTTCATTGCCGCCTCTGCCATATCCTCAAGCGTGTACGCGCCATCGCTCTCCTTTGTATGCACATGCAGGTCGCCTTTTATATCCGAGTACTGAAGCTGTGCCGGAAGGCGGCCCTCTTCCGCAGCCTCCAACTCTCCCCTGTTCTCTCTCAGCTCAGGCGGGATCCAGGGCAGGCCCACTGCTTTATATACGTCCTCTTCTTTATTGCCGACGACCCAGACCTCGCCCCTTTCCTTGAACACCCCGTACTCGCTTATCTTGAGGCCCATCCTCTTTGCCCGGTCCCGCAAGGCCACGTTGTGCGCCTTTGAGCCTGTAAAATACTGGAGCGCTGCGCCGAATGACTTCTTCTCAAGCACCCTTATATCGACATGAAGGCCCGATGCGAGCACAACTGTTGACTTGGTCTCGCCCTTTGACAATACCTCCCTTACATCAGGGTGCTTCACGAAGTGGTCCATGACAGGGCGCGAATCCTTGCAGGTCGTAAGTATGTCGAGGTCTCCGACCGTCTCCTTCCATCGCCTGAAGCTGCCGGACGGCACGATATCGATTATGCCCGGCACTGACCTCAGGTATTGGGTAAAAGACTGGGCAACGGGTATGACGACGGATAGCTTGAACTGCCGTGTGCGGGCCTTGAGGTCCTTGATGCCCTTGAGTATCTTCTGCTCGGAGACCTCTCCGAAGCCTGGGAGGTTCTGTATCAGCCCGGACTCTGCCGCCTTCTCAAGCTCGTCGATGGTATTTATGCCAAGCTCCTTGTGGACAAATGCCGCCTTTTTCGGGCCGACTCCGGATACCTTTATTATTTCCAGCATGCCGACGGGCATCTCCTTCAGGAGTTCCTGGTGGTACTTGCATTTTCCAGTCGAGAGCATCTCGATTATCTTTGCCCTGGTGCTCTCGCCTATGCCGGGTATGCCCTTCAGCCCGTCCTCGCCATCCTTTTCAAATAGGTTCTTGAGGCCTTCCGGCAGGCCCTCCACGACCATACCGGCGTTCCTGTATGACCTTATCCTGAAGCGGTAGCCCCCCTGTATCTCGAGGAGGTCGGCAATTTCATAAAATACTCTGGCAATTTCGCTGTTCTCCAATTTCGCCCCCAACCGCCTTTCTTTCAAATCAGCAGTAGATACTATATAATATACAATGTTTTATTGCATCTGGCCGGAAGCCCCAAATATGGATTGACACCGGACAGGGGTTTACCTAAACTTACAAGGATATCCGAGATTTTCTTTCCCCTTTTCTAAAGGGGGATTGAGGGGGATTATAAAAAAGTCGATTATAATCTCCCCTGCCCCTCTTTAAAAAAGAGGGGAACTACGAAAGGCAGGGCTGTAAAAAGCAGATGAAACAAAGTCCCATCGGGGTATTCGATTCAGGCATCGGCGGCCTTACCGTCCTCCGTGAGATAACGAACCTCCTCCCCTCAGAGAGCACCATCTATCTCGGAGACACGGCAAGGGTCCCGTACGGCAGCAAGTCAAAGGAGACCATCGAGCGGTATTCCTTCGAGATAGCCAGGTTCCTCCAGAAACATGGCGTCAAGATGCTGGTGGCGGCCTGCAACACGGCATCAGCCTATGCGGTGCCTAAGCTCGCAAGTGTGCTCGACATACCTGTAATCGGCGTCATCGAGCCGGGCGCGCGCGCGGCGGTAGCGGCTACGACGGCAAAGAGGATAGGCGTCATCGGCACCGAAGGCACCATCAAGAGCAATTCATACGTTAACGCGATCAAAAGGCTATGCGACGGCGGGGCCTTTGACATAGTGGAGCACGGCAAGAAGAGCTTTGACAGGTACTTCGAGGTCAAGCCAGGCAAGGATGTCGTCATCTTCACCAAGGCCTGCCCCCTCTTTGTCCCCCTTGTCGAAGAGGGCTGGACAGACGACGCCGTCACGCGCATAATCGCCGAGCGTTACCTGACTGGCTTGAAGGACGAGGGCATCGATACGCTTGTGCTCGGCTGCACTCACTACCCGCTCCTTAAAAATACGATATCATCCGTAATGGGCAGCGGGGTGAGCCTTATAGACTCCGCGGCTTCAACTGCCGCAGAGGTCAAAAAGACCCTCGAGGACAGCGGCCTTCTTTCAGATTCGAAAAAGGCCTCTCACAGGTTTTTCGTAACGGATTCTCCTGAACGCTTCATGACCGTCGGAAGGAGGTTCTTCGGAGACAGGCTTGGCAATGCCGAGCTCTCTGTCCTTTCCGAATGACAATGGCAAAGAAGAAGAGCGGCAAAAAGGGCCTCTGGCCTATAATCGTAATAGCCTCCCTTACGCTCATAGCGGGCATAATCATCCTCGCGTGGCTCTCCGGCAGGCCCGCGCCGAAGGATATGATTGATGTTGCCGTCTATTTCAGCGACGAGGAAGGCCTCTATCTCAAGGCCGAGAAGAGGAAGATCGATAAAGGCGGCCTCTCCACTGAGGCAAAAGCAGCTCTCGACGAGCTTTTCGAAGGGCCTGAGAACATGTCGCTCGGCAACACGCTCCCTGAGGGCACAAGGCTCCTTTCAGTAAAAATAGACGGGCAGACCGCCACAGTGGATTTGAGCAAGGAGGTCGTCCAGAACCATCCCGGCGGCTCGACCGGCGAGATACTTACCATCTATTCCATAGTCGACACCCTCACCCTGAACTTCCCTGAGATCAAGGATGTCCAGATCCTTGTCGAGGGCCGAAAAAAAGATACTATCGCAGGCCACATAGACATAACCACGCCTTTAGCGCCGGACAAGCAGATAATCAAAAATTGACAGGGGGGACGGGATGCCAGAGGAGAGGCGTTTCAGGCTGGAGAGGGATTCTCTTGGCGAGAAGGAGGTGCCTCTGGATGCCTATTACGGCATACAGACGCTCCGCGCATCCGAGAACTTCCGGATAAGCGGTCTCAGGCCCAAGCCGGTCTTCATAAAGGCAACTGCAATGGTGAAGATGGCGGCCTGCAACGCCAACGAAAGCCTGGGCCTTCTCGACAGGAAAAGGGCCAGGGCCATCTCAAAGGCCGCGAAGGAGATAACAGGCGGCAGGCTGCACGACCAGTTCATAGTCGATGTCTTCCAGGCCGGGGCCGGGACATCGCACAACATGAACGCCAACGAGGTCATCGCTAACAGGGCGATAGAGCTGCTTGGCGGCAAAAAGGGCGACTACGCAATAGTCCACCCCAACGACCATGTGAACGCGAGCCAGTCCACCAACGACACCATGCCCACTGCCTTGAGGGTGGCGGCCATACTCTCGTCTTATGGGCTTATAGACGCGCTCAGAGGCCTTGAAAAGGCGCTAAAGGCAAAGGCCGGGGAGTTCTACAGCATAATAAAATCCGGCAGGACGCATCTGCAGGACGCGGTGCCAATGACGCTCGGGCAGGAGTTCGGCGCGTGGGCTTCCGCCGTTAGAAGCTCAACGGAACGCATTGAGAGGGCAAGGGAAGGCCTCTTTAGAATCGGCCTTGGCGCGACCGCAATCGGCACTGGTATAAACTCTCACCCCCTTTACAGGGACAAGGTCCTCGACGCGCTCAGGAAGGCGAGCGGCGTAAGGGAGTTGAGAAAAGCAGAGGACACCTTCGAGGCCCTGAACAGCTCAACAGACTTCTCATCCTTTTCCGGGTCCTTGCGCGACGCGGCCCTCGACCTCATCCGCATTGCCAACGACATCCGCCTCCTTGCGTCAGGCCCGAGGACCGGCATTGCCGAGATCTCGCTGCCGCCCGCACAGCCAGGCTCATCGATCATGCCCGGCAAGGTGAACCCTGTCATGGCTGAGATGCTTGACATGGTCTCGTTCCAGGTGGTCGGGGCTGATACGGCGATTGCCCTGGCAGCGCAGGCAGGCCAGCTGCAATTGAACGTGATGCTGCCGGTCATAAATTACAACCTGCTCCATTCGATAGAGATACTTACAAACGCTGCAGCAGCCTTCACCTCAAAATGCGTTCGAGGCATAAGGGCTGACGCCGGAAAATGCGAGAGGAACTTCGAGAGCTCCGAAGGACTTGCCACGATATTGAACTGCTTCATCGGGTACGAGAAGGCGGCAGAGGTCGTAAAGGAATCGCTCCGCACGGGAAAGACCGTAAAGGAGATCGTCATCGGCAAGGGCATATTGACAGAGCATGAATGGGACGCCCTCCTTGACCCGAAACACATAACAAGACCCATGGACCTTGCGGCCTTCAAGAAGCACAGGAGGGCAAAGAAATAGGATGCAGCCGGCATACCCGGCCTCAAGCTCATCTCGCAATAACCCCTTCCCTGCCTGTTCTTTTCTGGCATACTTTGATGAGGGGCATTCCTTTGGACCTTTTTCCCCTGTAACCACTTATCAGAGGAAAGGAGAAATAATATTATGCTATTCCGATTTTTCAGGACAAAGGACCTTCTGAAGGACATCTCGGGCGCGCTGAAATCCAGTGCAACTGTAAAGACCGCGTACGGCGACCCTGTGAGGACAGCGCGCAAGACGATAATACCTGTGGCAAGGGTGGCTTA
>MGPL01000029.1:67267-68424 GCA_001797415.1 Deltaproteobacteria bacterium GWA2_55_10 | reverse complement strand
CGTATTCAAAAAGACATCACGCCGCGCACGGACATCAGTAATCCTGCAAACGCTTCACTTCCTGTCAACGGGCATATTGGCAGCAACCCAGCCGTTAAAGCCGCCGAGGAGCGCACTGGCCTTGAAACCCTTTTTGTTCAGTATCTGCGCCGCACGTGCGCTGGTGTGCTCCTCGGGTCAGGCGCAGTATGTGACGATTTCGCTTCCGGGCTTTAATTCCCCGAGCCTGCCTTCAAGCGCGGTCAAGGGGACCCTCTTTGATCCTGGTATCCGCTTGTCGCTGGAGTCGTAATCGTGGGAGCTCCGGACATCGAGAAGCGTAAAGCTCTCATTCTTATCCAGCTTTTCTTTTAGCTCTTCCCTCTGTATCCTCGGTGCCTCCACGAGCGCCTCCTTTTTCCTTTTCGATATTCTCAAATGTGGATGTATCAGCGCCGCTCCTTTTCATTTCGTCAATTGCCCTCTCTGAATCACCAGGCTTTACGTCCACTCCCCGAACGCCGTCCTCGAGGACGGTCACCTCAAAACCAGCTTTAAGCCCGTCGAGTGTCGTCTGCTTTACGCAGTAATCTGTCGCGAGCCCGCCGACAAAGATCCGTCTTACACCTTTTTCTCTAAGCGAGTCAGCCAACCCCTTCCCGCGCTCGTCCTTTCCGTCAAAAGCCGAGTAGCTGTCCGTATTGGGATCGTCTCCCTTGGAAATGATAATCGCCTCCTTCGGCACATAAAACTCCGGGTGGAACTCTGCCCCTTTTGTTCCCTGGACGCAGTGCGGCGGCCAGGGTCCGCCGAAAGCGATAAAATGGATAGTCTTTGGCGGGTGCCAGTCGCGCGTAATAAACACCGAAAGGCCTGCCTCTCTGAAGAGCTTTATATACCTGTTCAACACAGGCACTATCTTGTCGCCGTCGGTTATTTGCAGCGCTCCTCCCGGGCAGAAATCATTCTGCACATCAGCAACTACGAGCGCGGCTTTTTCCATCTTATATGTTTTGTCCATAATGAAAGAATAACAGGTTCCTTCAGGCTGTCAAGAGAGCGAAATGTCTGACTTTTCGGCGTTTTTTGCTCTTTCGCAGTTGCAAAAGCCATTGTTTTGATTTATTCTTTCTCTTTGATAAGAATCGAAAGAAGGAGGCCTTTGATGGTCCTGAAGA
>MGPL01000029.1:66048-67235 GCA_001797415.1 Deltaproteobacteria bacterium GWA2_55_10 | reverse complement strand
TAAACCGCAGTTATTGTATTAATTTTAAATTTGAAAATATGGATTTACTAAAAAAAATTACCACCAAGGGTAAGGCAATATATCACATGCTATTCAAAGGCACCAAGACCAAGCCGGTCGGCCAGATAGCCAGCATGGTGGAATCTGTCGGAGGCGACATCAACGCCTACACATCATTCGACAATACGGTCTTCCACCTTACGATTCCGAGCCGCCATTTCTCGACTGGCCTGGATGTCATAAGCGACGCCGTTCAGAATTCCTCAATGGACCCTGAGGAATTAAAGAAGGAGCTTGAGGTCGTACTCGAAGAGATAAGGATGAACGAGGACAACCCCGGCAGGAGGCTCTTCAAGTCGATATTGGGAACGGCCTACAATGTCCACCCGTACGGCAGGCCGGTCATAGGATATGTTGATACCGTAAGCACCTTTACCCGCAAAGAAATAATGGATTTTTACAGGACATGGTATGTGCCTAACAACATGGTCCTCGTCATAGCCGGCGATGTCGACCGCAATGAGGCCGTCAACGCGATAAAAGCGGCATTCAAGGACTTCAGGAAATCGCCGTTACCCAAGCGCAACAGGCCTGCCGAACCTGAGCAGAAGGAGATGAGGGACAAGCTCTTCAACATGACGGTGCAGGACGCCCAGCTCGGCATGGCATTCCACATACCTTCCGTGAAGAACGAGGACACCTATGCGATAGACGTGCTCCAGATGGTGCTCTCTGGCGGCGAGACCTCGCGCCTGTACAAGAGGCTCAAGATAGAGGACGAGCTTGTGCACGGCATTTCGGGCTACGCCATGTCACTCCGCAACCCGGGCCTCTTCTTCGTAACCGCCGTGCTCGAGCCGGGCAAGGTGGAAAAGACCGTCACCACGGCCCTTGAAGAAGTGGCGAGGCTCGGCATCGAGGGGCCTGACCACCAGGAGATCCAGAAGGCCAAGTTCAACCTTGAGAGCGACTTCATCTATTCGAGGGAGACCATGGACGGACTTGCCGGGAAGCTCGGCTATTATGAAGCCACCCTCGGAGACCTCGACTACGAGAAGAAGTACATCGAGGGCATAAGGAAGGTAACGCCCGGCGACGTCAAGAGGATAGTGGAAAAATACTTCAACACCCGCAACATGACGGTCTCGGTCCTCCTCCCGGCCGGAAAGGATGAGGGAGTGACCCTC
>MGPL01000029.1:52920-65908 GCA_001797415.1 Deltaproteobacteria bacterium GWA2_55_10 | reverse complement strand
GAGAGATGGAAGAGATGGCAGGCGGCGTGGGCGGCTTCTCCGGCTGGAACTCTACCGGCGCATCCGGCAAGTTCCTATCCATGTTCCTTGATAAGGGCATGGGGCTTCTCGCGGATGTTCTCATGAACCCCACATTCCCTGATACAGAGATAGCAAAGCTCAGGGCAGACACGCTCGCGGCCATACAGCGGCAGGAGGACAACCTTTCGTCTTACACATTCAAGCTCCTCTACAAGGAGCTCTTTCACGCGCACCCCTACGGCATGCCGGTCATAGGGACCAAAGAAACCGTAAGCGCCCTTACGAGGGACGACCTCATAAGGCACCACCAGACCTTTTTCGTTCCCGAGCGCATGGTCCTGACCGTAGTAGGCGACGTCGACACTGACAAGGTATACGAGAAGGTAAAGGCCCTCTTCGGTGAATTCAAGACTGCCGCTGCCCCGCTCCCGGCGCCTCCTGTTGAAGCGCACAAGACCTCGATCGAGAAGACCGGGGCAATAAAGGAAAGGGAGCAGACGCATGTCGGCATAGCCTTCCTCGGCACGACCATCGGCGATGACGACAGCTTTGCGCTCCGCGTGATGACAGAGGTGCTCTCAGGACAGGGCGGCAGGCTTTTTCTCGAGCTCAGGGACAAGAAGTCTCTGGCATACAGCGTGAGCGCCTTCTCAAGGGAGGGCGTTGACCCTGGCATTGTCGGGGCCTACATCGCGAGCGCGCCGGGCAAAAAGGATGAGGCCGTTGCCGGCATATTGAAGGAGCTTGAAAGGATGTTGAACGAGCCGGTGAGCGCAGAAGAGCTCAACAGGGCCAAACGGTCGATAATCGGAAACTACGAGATAGGACTGCAGGAGGTATCCAGCCAGGCAACAGACATGGCCAACAACGAGCTATACGGCCTTGGCTACGATTTCTCGTTGGTCTATCCTGAGAAGATAGACGCGGTTACCGCCCAGGATATAATGAGGGTCGCAAAGAAGTACCTTGACCTCAAGGCATATGTCATATCGGTAGTAGGTCCGAACGGAGAGGAAACACCGGTGAAATAAAAAAGGCGAAGCGGCCGCTCTGCGGTTGATGCGGGTTCAGGGTCTGCCCTGGACCCGCTTTTTTTATTTTTTTCTCCTGCCGTATGTGAACGCAAAGATTGAGAAGACTATGGCGGCGGCAAAGGCGGCGGCGCCGGCAATAAATGTGGCTGGGCGGTATTTGAAGACCACGACGCTTTTGCCTTTATGCACCGGGACGCCCCTCACCAGGCCATTGACCCGCAGGATCGTCTCCTTCTTGCCGTTCACGTATGCCTTCCAGCCTGGATAATGCGTGTCGGTCAGCACGAGCAGTCCGTCACTGTCCGTATCGACTTCGATGGTGACGCTGTTCGCATGGTACTCCTTTACGGCCGCGGCGGAAGAGCCGCTCCCCTTTTCAAAGCCGGGGTGGGCTTCGAGGACAGCCTTCCTGCCCGGCTCAAAGCCCTCGCCCGCCGCTATCTCCTGAGCTTTCTCGTACGAGTCCGCCAGCTCGTAGTCATAGACGACAAAGGCCCTTTCAAGGACATCGGGGTTCTCATAGATACGCACCTCTTTGTCATAGACCAGAGGCAGGGCGCTCATGTCATAGCGCTCTAACGAGAATATGCTCTCGTGCTGTATGCCGTAGCCGGCGTCCCAGGGCAGGACGAGGTACTTGAGGCCAAGGAACGAGTAGTTCGCCCTCCTGGTCATGATATCCTCTTCCACGGGTCTCAGCCAGAAGTCGTATTTGGTCTCTTTGTCCCCTTCGGACGTCCTGGCCCTGCACCTCTCAGGCCTGCCGGATAACCAGAGCCCGGATGAAGGCCCCTCGTCGATCGTATCTACGTGCAGGTAGTTCTTCCTGTAGGCCTGGAAAGCGCCGGGAAGTATCGAGTTGACGTATCTCAGGTCCTGAATGCCAAGGGCGCTTGAGAAGTTGGGGAAGAGCACTCCATACGCGCCGGAGGCGCGGTGCTCTCCGAGGTTCTCCCTCAGGTAATCCACGTACGGGGATTCCCTGAACGGGTCCTCTCTCTCAGGGTAACCCCTTGGAGAATAGGCATCCAGCGCGAAAGCGGCGGCAAGGAATACCGCTACCGCCACGGCGGCCTCTCTTCTCATCTCCCAGTAATAAAAGACGACGGCTACGAAGCCGATAGTAAGGGGTATGAGCTTGTACATGAGGAACGTCTCGTCATAGCCCCTGGGCACCGCCCACCAGAGATCCAGCATGACGAGCGCAAAGAGCCCCCAGACGGCCCTGGCCCGACCCATCATGTTCATGGCCGCCATAAAGAAGGCTGCAAACAATATTCCCATCGTAAGGACAGACCCGAGAAACATGGACGGGAAGACGAAGGGGAGCATACTGGCGTTGAAGAAGAATACCTCGTTTACAAAAAGGTTTATTACCTCCATGAAGGAAAGGAGGACGTACGGTACAAGCAATAACAGGAATGCGATGGCGGGGGCCATGTGCGGCCTTCTATCGAAATATTTGCCGAACGAAGTACCCGGCTCCACTTCGGACGGCGCGTCCCGCCTGACCGTTGAGCAGAGAAGATCAAGGGCTATCGCGCCGGCTGCCGCGAAGGCGAATGCCCACGCAGGCGCCGCCCACCTCAAAGTCCAGACCTGGTCAAAGACCGGTATGTAGCCTATCCAGCGGAACGGCGGCAAGCCCATGTTCTTCAATATTATCGCAAAGCCGAAGGCGGCAAAGAACCAGAGCGGCGCCCTGTGCGCGAAACCCGGCCTCGCGGCCGCGAATATCGAGCCTGTAAGCACGATGAATATCAGAGCTATGCCGGTGTACCCGCCGAGTATATCCCAGACCCCGTTTATCGGAAGGAACCTGAAGTACGAGTCGGCGAGCTTAACGAGAAGGCCGACCCCGCTTATCATCTCCGGGTCTGTCGGAAACTCGGAAAGCGTCGGCGTAAGCTGGACGAATACAGTCTTCCAGTGCTCGAGCGTCTGGATGCCCATCTCGCCGCCTATCGGGTGTATATGGTAGCCCGACCTTACGAGCTCTATGAAAGGCAGTATAAGCGGCATGGCGACGAAAAGTGCCACGCCGTACGAGAACGCGAACTTCGCGACATATCCGATAAGGCCGTCCCTCCACCTGTTTCCCGCCCTCACCAGGTAAAAAAGGAAAGAGAGCAAAGAGACGTACAGGGCAACCTCTGGTTGACCGGCCAGGAGCATGAACCCGGCAGCAAGGCCATAGCCAGCCACATAAGGAAGAGCGGGGCTGAAACCCTTCCGGGCCCCGGCGAGGAGCTCTGTAGCGTACATGACCACAGGCACCATCATGGCGACGTTCACGAGCTGCTCAAGGTTTATGAACCATACAAAGGTGCCCTGGAACATGTAGAACGCGCCGCCTGCCAGGGCAGCCGGGAAAGACAGGCCCATGAGGGAAAGGAACAGATAGGTAAAAAAACCGGCGAACAGGAGCCTGCCGAGCAGGTAGCAGTCCCATGTCCAGACGGGGCTCACGTCCTCGAGTATCTGGTAGGGGAAAAAGACCCTGGTCGAAAATTGGGCGGCAAGGGGCGTGCCTGCCGCCTGGTACGGGTTCCAGAGCGGCAGCTCGCCGTTTTTATACATGTCGCCAGTGAGCTTGTTTATGGGGAATTCGTAATAGGCAGGGGTTGCTACATCTATATTGAAAGAGTTTACCGGTTTTCGGGGCGTATCCTGGAAGGTCCCGCCCTCGGTCACGCCGTGGGGCTGGTACAGGGACGGCAACAGGCTCTTGCCCCCGAAGACTACTGGAGAGAAGAAAAGGATGATGAGCGCTACATAGACTGCGAAAGCGGTTAGATGCCGCATTCCAGGGGTCTGTTGTTTGGACAAATTGGCTTCCATCTTGCTACTTATGATGTCCGGAAGTTTAACATAATGCATGCGACAAAGCCACAACTCCGGTCACATCGGGCAGTCATGAAAGGCCAGCGATCTTAATCCTCAGGGCATCCAGATATACATGAACTGCATGCCCAGATCAGAGAGCCTTCCGGCGTCTATATTGACCAGCAGGCCTTTCGGGATCTCATCTCCTGCTGCAAGGCCGAACTTCGAATAAATATTATTCTTATAGGAGCGCGGCTCTGAATAGGTGACCACCCTCGCCTCTTTTATTCCGGCGTCCTTTTTGGCGGCCTCTATCGCGTCGTCGAGATAGCCTATCGAATCCACGAGCTTGAGCTCCAAAGCCTGCTGCGCCGTAAGTATCCGGCCGTCCGAGAAGGCCTTTAGCTCATCCCTTGTAAACCTGTCCGGCCTGCCAGCGATTATCCGGTCGAGAAACCTGTCGTACATGGAATTTATCACCGACTGAAGCACCCTTCTGTCTTCCTCTGTCATGGGGCGAAGCGGCGAGCCGATGTCCTTAAGATCGCCTGATTTTATGGTCTGGTTCGTAACGCCTATCTTCTCCATGAGCCCGCTCGCGTTGACGCTGAAGGCAATGACGCCGATACTGCCGGTCACGGAAGTGGGCTGCGCTATTATTCTGTCGGCTGATGCCGCGATATAGTATCCGCCCGATGTAGCCAGGTCCATGAGCTGGGCTACGACAGGCGCCTTCTTTTTCGCCTTGAACCTCTCTATCTCGTGGGCGATGACGTCGCTCGTCGTGACAGAGCCCCCGGGCGTGTCGATGCGGAGCACCACTGCCTTCACCTTTTTGTCGGCAGCCGCCAAGTCAAGCTCTTCCCTTATCCTTGCCGTGAGGTTCGGCTTTGATTTCATCCCCAGCACCGAGCCTGTATCGCCGTCCTTTATTATGCCGGAAATATCGATAAGCAGGATTTTGTCGTCGCCCTTTCCGCCAACGGTCTTCTCTGCGAGCGGCTCGACGCCCGGCAGAGTAATGAAGACGCAGCTCGGAAGCGCGAGCAGGACAAAGAAAAGCAGCACACGGCACAATGGTCTCATCCGGCTACTCCTGGAATGTATTTAGCAGGTTGCTGAAAAACTCCGACTTTGTTCAGGCTGCTCAAAAAGCTCCATATGCAAGGCCCCGGTTAAATCGGGGAGCGAGGAATGAGGCGTACTCTTCATGTACGTCGCAATGACGAGCTTCTGAAGCCAACGCAGCAGATGGACTTATTTCATGCCTGTTAGGATTCAAAATCAGTATATCAATGGTTCGGGAATGGTCAAGGGAATGGGCATTATGCCGAGTTCACCTGGATATTAGCAGGGTGTTTTTCAACACCCTGCTAAGGCAATCCATGGATGGATTGCCAAATTGCGAGACTTGAAAAGTCGAGAAATTTGTAAGACTTGGACGAATTCACTTCGGCCAAGTCGTGTTTGAAAAAGTCCAGGACGGACTTTTTCAACATCCTGTCAGATCGGAAATGAAAAGATTGAAAGCGGATTGCAGTCTTGCGTCAGGTCATCTTTCCCATCTCTGTAAGGAAGTGCCCTACCGCGACCCTCAGCATAGCGCTGAGGTCCCAGTCCTTCTGACCGAGCTGGGTCCTGTACTCGGCCGCCATCTCTTCAAGGGCCTCTATCTGCTCCTCTTCGAGCGTGACGGTGACTTCCCTCAGTTCCTCTTCATGGCCGTGGTCGTGGCCGTGGCTGCCGTGATTGTGATCGCATCCTGACATAGGCGCTCCTTTCAGCAGGTCGTTTACGGTACTACCTTCCTGTTCTTTATCTTCGTGAGGCCCTCTTCCTTATCCCTGGGCCTTGCGCTCTTGATGAGCTTCATCTTCCTGTCCATGTGCCTGTTGATGATGGCAAGCACCTCTTTGGGGTCGTCGGTTATGTCGATGTAGTCGAGGTCCTCGGGGTCGATGGTCTTATGCTTTAACATGGTGCCCCTGATGAAATGCATGAGGGGCTCCCAGTATTCCTTGCCGAAGAGTATGATGGGGAACGGGTATATCTTGTGCGTCTGGATGAGGGTGAGCGCCTCGAAGAGCTCATCGAGCGTGCCGAAGCCGCCGGGCATACAGACGTAGCCTATGGCGTACTTTACGAACATGACCTTTCTGGCGAAGAAGTACTTGAAGCTCAACTGCCGGGTCTGATACTTGTTCGGCTTCTGCTCCCTGGGCAGGGTGATGTTGAGACCTATGGAGAGGCCGTTGCTCTGCATCGCGCCCTTGTTCGCCGCTTCCATCAGGCCCGGGCCGCCCCCCGTTATTACCGCGTACCCGTTCTTTGAGAGCATCCCAGCGACCTCGACGCACTGCTTGTAATACTTCTTGTTGCTGTCTATGCGCGCGGAGCCGAATATGGATACTGCCGGGCCTATGTCCGAGAGCTCGTCAAAGCCCTCGATGAACTCGCTCATAATGCGGAAAACGCGCCAGGTCTCTTTGCCCTTGAGGTCCTCTACCATGTCTACTCCCATTCTATAGTTGAAGGCGGTTTTGAGCTTATGTCGTAGACTACCCTGTTGACGCCGCGGACCTCGTTTATTATCCTGCGGGAAATGCGGTCCATTACATCGTACGGCAGCCTCACCCAGTCTGCAGTCATGCCGTCAACGCTGTCGACGGCGCGCAGGGCCACCGTGTTCTCGTAGGTCCTCTCATCCCCCATGACTCCGACGGTCTTGATGGGCAGTAGCACCGCGAAGGACTGCCAGAGCTTTCCATAGAGGCCCGCCGCCTTTATCTCTTCGAGCACTATGGCGTCAGCCTCTCTGAGTATCTCGCACCTCTTGGCCGTGACCTCTCCGATTATCCTTATGGCAAGGCCTGGGCCGGGGAACGGGTGCCTGTTGACTATTTCCTCCGGCATGCCGAGCTCCCTGCCGAGTGATCTCACCTCGTCCTTGAAAAGCTCACGGAGAGGCTCCACGAGCCCGAGCTTCATCTTCTTAAGCAGGCCTCCCACGTTATGGTGGCTCTTTATAGTGGCCGACGGCCCCTTGAACGAAACGCTTTCGATGACGTCCGGGTATAGCGTGCCCTGGGCAAGGAACCTGACCTCTTTGAGCCTCCCTGCCTCTTCTTCAAATACCCTCACGAACTCGCCGCCGATTATCTTCCTCTTCTTCTCAGGGTCTTCGACCCCGTTGAGCTTCTTTAAGAACCTCGCGGAGGCGTCTACCCTCTTTATGTTCATATTGAAGCTCTTCTTGAGGGTGCTCTCGACCTTTGTAGCCTCGCCTTTGCGAAGCACGCCGTTATCGACGAATATGCAGGTAAGGCGGCTCCCGATGGCCCTGTGGACGAGGAGGGCCGCTACCGCGGAATCGACTCCTCCGCTTATGCCGCATACCACCCTGGCATTGCCGACCTTCCGGCGTATATCCTCGACTGCGGTATCTATGAACGACTTCATGGTCCAGACAGGCCTGCAGCCGCAGACCTTCATCACGAAGTTGCGGAGTATCTTGTCGCCTTTGGGCGTATGGACCACCTCGGGGTGGAACTGCACTCCGTAGATGCTGCCGCTCCTGTTGCGCATGGCGCAGATGCTGGAATTCTCGCTTGTGCCGATAGTGCTGAAGCCGGGGGGAAGTTCGTTGACCTTGTCGCCGTGGCTCATCCATACCCGGACAGCGCCCTTGCCGAGCCCGTCGAATATGACGTCTTTCTTAGCCTTCAGGTCAGCCGCGCCGTACTCTCTTTTCTTGGACCTCTCGACCTTGCCGCCGCAGAGCTTCGCGGTAAGCTGCATTCCGTAGCATATCCCCAGTATCGGGACCTTTATCTCATTGAAAAAGGACTTCGGCAGTGACGGCGCACCCTTGTCAAAAACACTCGACGGCCCGCCGGAGAGGATCACGCCCTTCGGGTTGAACTTGCGTATGAACTCAGGAGCGCAATTGTAGGGGTGTATCTCGCAGTAGACCTTTGCCTCCCTCACCCTTCTGGCGATGAGCTGCGTGTACTGTGAGCCGAAATCCAGTATCAGTATCTTCTCGGAGTGTATATCCATACGAATGACCGCAGTGACGCGGCTTAAACCTCCTGCTTGTAGTTTGGCGCCTCTTTGGTGATGGTCACGTCATGGACGTGGCTCTCGCGCAGACCCGAAGGGGTTATTTTCACGAACCTGGCCTTCTTGTGAAGCTCCGGTATGGTCTTGGCCCCGCAGTAGCCCATGCCCGCCCTGAGGCCGCCGATGAGCTGGAAGATAGTCGCGGCAATCGGCCCCTTGTGCGGCACCCTGCCCTCTATGCCTTCTGGCACGAGCTTCAATTCGCTCTCGACGTCTTCCTGGAAGTACCTGTCCTTGCTGCCTTTCTTCATGGCCTCGATTGAACCCATGCCCCTGTAGAGCTTGAAAGTCCTGCCCTGGTAGAGTATGGTCTCGCCCGGGCTCTCGTCCGTACCTGCGAAGAGGCCGCCTATCATCACGCAGTCAGCTCCGCACGCGACAGCCTTTGTAAGGTCGCCGGAGTATTTTATTCCTCCGTCCGATATGACAGGGATGTTCTTCTTCCTCGCCACCTTGACGACATCAGAAACGGCGGTTATCTGCGGCACGCCTATGCCTGTGACTATCCTTGTAGTGCATATCGAGCCTGGGCCTACGCCGACTTTGATGCCGTCGACACCCGCTTTAATAAGCGCCTCGGCAGCCTCGGCAGTGGCGACGTTTCCGGCTATGAGCTGGCAGTTGAAGCTCCTCTTTGTCGAGCGCACTGCATCGAGCACGCCCTTTGAATGGCCGTGGGCCGTGTCGATTACTATCACATCCACGCCTGATTTGAGGAGCGCGTCTATGCGCGCCTCCCTGTCAAAGGATACGCCGACCGCTGCGCCCACCCTGAGCCTCCCCTGAGAGTCCTTGCAGGAGTTCGGGAACTTCTCCCTCTTCACGATGTCCGTGACGGTGATGAGGCCCTTGAGCCTCTTCTTCGCGTCTACTACAGGCAGCTTTTCTATCCTGTGCTTATGGAGTATCTCCTTGGCCTTTTCAATCGACGTGCCGTAGGGCGCGGTGATGACATCCTTCGTCATTATCTGGGAAATTTTCTTCGTCGGGTCCGTCTCGAAGCGCAAGTCCCTGTTGGTAAGTATGCCGACGAGCACCCCGTCCTTTACGATGGGAAAGCCCGAGATGTTCTCCTTTCTCATTATCTCAAGCGCGTCGGACACCTTCTGGTCAGGCCCGAGCGTCATGGGCTTAGTGATGACGACGGACTCGTATTTCTTTACCTTGTCCACCATGGCGGCCTGCTCTTCCACGGAGAGGTTCTTGTGTATGATGCCTATGCCGCCTTCGAGCGCGATGGCTATGGCCATCCGCGATTCGGTGACCGTGTCCATTGCCGCGCTCATCAGAGGAATGTTGAGGCGTATCTCGTTGGTAAGCCTCGTCGAGATGTCGACGTCCCTCGGGAGCGCCTGCGAAAACGCCGGCTCAAGGAGCACGTCGTCAAAGGTAAGCGCTGTCCTTACTTTAATAGTCTCCATATATTAAAACCTCCCTTATTAAGCATGGCTGATATCGTTATTGCGGTTCCTTCTTTTTTAACAGCGTGCTAAAAAACTCCGCTTTTGTTCAGGCTGCTCAAAAAGCTCCACATGCGAGGCCCCGGTTAAATCGGGGAGCGAGGAACAAGGCGTACTCTTCACGTACGTCGCAATGACTCGCTTTGAGGCCAACAAAGCAGATGAGCCTTTTTCAGCAGCCTGTTAATATCTGAGGGCGACGACTTCGGGTTTGAGCCTGTCCAGGATTATCCCTTCGAGGAGCCCGGCGTCGCTCACCTTTGCTTCATTGAAGCCGAATGATTCCATCGCGAGAAGGGTTATGGCAGTGCCCGGTATTATGAGGTCTTCCCTGCCCTTCTCGAGTTTCAATACCTCTTCGCGCTCGCTCAGTTTCATACGGGCGATGCGCCTGAATATCGCTGCTATGCCCTCTTTCCTGAGCGTATAATTATTGATCCTGGCCCTGTCGTACTCCTCGAGGTCCTGGTCTATGGCCGCAAGCGTAGTTATCGTTCCCGCCGTGCCGACGAATGCCGTACCGTCCGCGGAAAAATCTTCCGGGTCGACTCCGTCTTGCCTCATCCTTGATTTCAGGTCGTCAAGTACGCCCCTGACCTCGTCACCTATTTGCGCGAGCTCGCCGTCAGAGGGCGGGTCGCTCTTCAGGTACTTCTCGGTCAGGTGCACGACACCGAGCTCCATCGACCACGCGCCTGCCGCAATGCCGTCCACGGTGGCTATGAACTCCGTGCTGCCTCCGCCAACGTCCATCACGAGCTTTTTGCCGGACCTGTCGTCGATTACGGAGAGCACGCCGAGCAGCGAGAGGTTAGCCTCTTCATTTCCGGTAATTATCGTTATCTCCATACCGGTCCTTTTCCTGACCTCGTCCCTGAACCATTCGCGGTTGCATGCCCTTCTGACCACACTTGTGGCAAAGGCCATTATTACCGTCGCGCCCGCGTTGTCGATTTCCCTCCTGAAGTCTTCGAGCGCGGCGAACGTCCTTTGAGCGGCATCATTGCTTATGCCGCCCTCTTCAGTGTAGCCGCCGCCGAGCCTGGTTATCCGCCTTTTGTAGAGTACGGATTTTAAGTCCCTGCCCTGCTGCTCCGCGATAAGGAGCCTCAATGTATTCGTGCCGACGTCGATGGATGCGTATCTCATCATGATGTTAGCGGCCCTTTTCGTGCTCTGCCGCTATGGAGAGCTTTTGCGCGCCTGCGAGCCGGGAAATGTCGAGCACCTTTACGACGACGCTGTGTCTTGTGCCGCCGTCAGCCCGTACTATGACTGTCCTGTCCATGCCCTGCTGAAACCCGGTCCTCAGAGCTTCTTCAAGGGCGTTCAGGGGTATTATCTTCCCATTAAAGGCCACCTCGCCTCTTTCGCTCACGGTGACTATCGCGCCCCTGCCAGGCTCAGCGTCAGAGCTTACAGCCTTCGGGAGCTTCACCTTGAACGAATCGCTCATTATGAGCGGGGTCGTGACCATGAATATCACGAGCAGGACCAGCATCACGTCGGTAAGAGGCGTGATGTTTATCTCTGAGAGTAGCCTCTCGTTACTGCTTTTTAGTTTCCAGGCCATGAGAGCCTATCTCCGCCGCGAACTCTGAAGCGCATGATTCGAGCTCAAGGGCCTTCCAAGAGGCAGACCTTACAAAAAAGTTGTAGGCAATGACCGCCGGTATGGCCACGAAAAGCCCTGCCGCCGTGGCGACGAGCGCCTCCGCTATGCCGTCGGCAACCGCAGCCGGGGACGCGCCGTCCGCTATGGCCAGGTCCCTGAACGCCCGTATTATGCCGAGCACCGTGCCGAAAAGGCCAATGAACGGGGCTGTTGAGCCTATCGAGCCGAGCGCGCCCAAATACCTTTCAAGCCTTGAGAGCTCTCTCCTTCCGGCAAGCTCCATCGCGGCCTCCACCTCAACCTTGCCCTTGCCGGCCTTCTCAAAGCCGGATAGCAATACCGGTGCAAGGGGGGATGCGCTCGCCCTGCACATCTGGTAAACGGCAGATATGCCGCTCTCCTTTGCGGCCCTTTTAAGGGCCGGGAAGAGCTCGCCGAGCCCCTGCCCGAACCTTTTGAAGGCCCAGGCGCGCTCGAGCGTTATCGCGATGGATATCACGGAGAGGAGCGCGAGCACTACGACCGTAATGCCGCCCTTCTGGAGAAGCGTTAAAAAAGAGAGGTCCTGAAACATTAACTCCTTCCCGAACGGGGAATTTCAGATTTAAGCTAAACGCCCCTGGGCTGGGCGTAATTGCCGGAGTATTCGATATAGTTCTCTGCCGATTTCAATATCCTGGCCTTCTCATCAGGCGTCAGTTCCCTTTTCACCTTGCCTGGCATGCCGAGCACAAGGGAGCCCGGCGGTATCTTCGCGCCTTCAGTCACAAGCGCCCCTGCGCCTATTATGCAGTCCTCGCCGACTTCGGCGTTGTCGAGGATTATGGCGCCCATGCCTATGAGGCACCTGTCCTTTATGGTGCAGCCGTGGAGGATGACGCCGTGGCCTATCGTTATGTCATTGCCGATTATCAGGGGGTAAGTATCTTTCGTGACGTGGAGGGTGCAGTTGTCCTGGACATTGGTCCTGCTGCCGATTCGGATATAGTGGACGTCTCCGCGCACGACCGCGTTGAACCAAATGCTCGAGTGAGCGCCTATCTCGACGTCCCCGATTATCCGGGCGCTGTCTTCCATGAAGGCGGTCTCATGTATTTTGGGCCATATACCCTTATAAGGCTTGAGCATTTTTAACCCCGCGATCGAAGGTAGTAAATTTTCTTAATTTATCAAAAATCAAAGGAAATCACAACCAAAATCCCCAACTTTCTTTTTAAAAAAGAAAGTTGGCAAAGAAAAACAGTTACAATACGCATTGGGCAGATTACGCAATCTATCAGCTCAGAACCTTTTAAACTCAAGCCTTAACGCACTTGCCGTCTTCTTCCCGACCCTGAACTCGGCCGAATGCCTTATACCGGCTGCCCAGATGACGACATCGCCGGATAGGACGACAGGCGTGCGCTTTCTTTCGTCAACAGGTATCTTTTCGTCTATGAAGATATCCTTGAGCTTCCTTGTGCCCTCCATTCCGAACGGCCTCATCCTGTCGCCCGGTTTGAAGTGCCTGGCAACAATCGGGCCAGGCCTTTTTATTTCCTCATAATCGAACCAGGCGACATTCTTGTCGGCAGCGAACCTTGAAGGAGGCTTTACCGTTCTTGCCTCGAACTCGCCTATGCCCTCGATTACGGTCCTGCCCGGTACCTTTATGGCCGACTCGAAAGCAGGCGTTTTTTTTGGGCGTTCGCCTGTTATGACGACCCTGTCGTATATCCTCCGGGCCTTGAGCCCGCCGGGGAGGGTCTGAGACGCGTTGGGCCTGGCTCCCTTTACAAGCGCGCTGAATGCATCAACGTGGGCGCAAGACATATCAACATCCCTGCCGAGGGCGCGGGCCGCCCTGAGAAAGACCCTGGAAAGGACTGCCGGGTGCATGCGGGAGAGCTTCTTTCTATCCAGCTCCGCCC
>MGPL01000029.1:33839-52898 GCA_001797415.1 Deltaproteobacteria bacterium GWA2_55_10 | reverse complement strand
GGACGAATCAAAAGCCCTCTGAGAAGCGGCTTCGAGGAAATCGTCGTCCCCTGAGAGCACAGCCGCCGTCCGGGCTATCGTCTCTATTATGTTCGGATTGAACTCCTTCAGCGCCGGTATGAGATCGAGCCTTATCCGGTTCCTCAGGTATTTTTTCTCGAGGTTGGTCGAGTCAATGACAAAATCGAGGCCGTGGGCCTTTGCGTACGCTTCGATCCCGGCCCTGCTCACATATATAAGGGGCCTCACATACCTGCCCCTCTTGGGCGGGATCCCTGTGAGGCCGGAGAGCGATGATCCTTTGATAAGGCGCATGATGACGGTCTCAGCCTGGTCGTCTCGGGTGTGGCCCAGGGCTATGCGTTTGGCCCCGTGCTTTTCAGCCACGCTATCGAGGAACTCGTAGCGCACATCCCTCGCCGCCTCCTGGGTCGAACGGCCACGCCCTTTCAGCTCGCCCTTTCCGAGCTTCCTGCCCTCGAAAGGAAGTCCCAGGGCTGTTGCCCGGCCCTTCACGAATAGAAAGTCCCTCCTCGACTCAGCGCCTCTGAGGCCGTGGTCGAGGTGCGCCACTATGATCTTGAGGGAATACTCCTTCTGAAGCGAGGCAAGGGCGTGGAGCATAACGATGGAATCCGCTCCGCCAGAGACCGCCGCAACGACTGTATCTCCCCTGGACAAAAGCCCGTGCCTGCGTATAGTTTCTTTGATTCGCCGGATAATATCCATATCAGAAATGATTATAAAGGCTGGATGCGCCCAAGACAAGACAATTGCTTTTGCCGAAAACAAAAAGGCCCGGGCTTATCATGCCCGGGCCTTTGCTTCAGTTTTTCAAGGTTTCTTCTCCGTCCTCAGGAGCTTTCTCTGCCGGGCGAATATGTACTTTATGATCTTATCCCTGGTGGTCTCGTCGAGGTCCGTGTACTTGACCGCGACTTCATAGCCCTTGCCGCCCGGCTCGCACCTTACTACCTCGCACCTGAGCCTTATGACATGGGCATAGGTAGGCAGGAAGGTCTTCAACACCAGCCTGTCGCCTGACTCGAACTTGTCGTTCGAAAGGAAACGGAGGCCGCCGCCGCTGATATTGACTTCCCTCGCTTCGGGTATATTGAAGCCGTTCTTCTCAGAGACATGGTTGATGAGTATGTTGAGCTTCTGGTTTATGTCGAAAAGAAGCTCATAGAGCTTCGGGTTCTCTTCGGGCTTCGGCTCTATATCGTCGAACAGGAGCTCCCAGTCCATAACGGACCTGGACTCCTCGCCGTCGCCCTTGTCGGCCTCGTAATAGACCGGTATCACGTCGTTGGTCCTTACGTATTCGCGCCTGAGTTCCTGAGAGTTCTCTTCCATAAACCCTATCCTTTCATTATATCGCTGTCAAGAAAGGCGTCGACCACTTCGGGGTCGAACTGCGACCCCCTGCATCTTACAATCTCTTCCCTGGCCACGTCAAGCCCCAGCGCCTGCCTGTACGGCCTCGTCGAAGTCATGGCGTCAAAGGTATCGGCTACGCTGAATATTCTGGCGACCAGCGGTATCTCACAACCGGCCAGGCCCCTCGGGTAGCCCTGGCCGTCCCATCTCTCGTGATGATAGAGCACTACTGACCTTTCCGAGTTGAGAAGGTTCAAGGGCCTCAGTATCTCCTCGCCCCTCACGACGTGGCTCTTCATTATCTCGCGTTCTTCCAGGGTGAAGTTGCCCTTCTTGAGGAGTATCTCGTCCCTTACGCCGATCTTGCCGATGTCGTGGAGCGGCCCTGCAAAACTGATGGAATCGAGAACGTCCTGCGGGCAGTGCATGGCGCGCGCTATCTGCACGGCGTACTGCGTGACCCTGTGCGAATGGTCCTTCGTGTAGGTGTCCCTCGCGTCGAGCGCGTTGAGGAGTGAATTCAAGGCGCCTATGATGCTCAGGAATATGTTCTCGGAGAGAGCGATGTTCTCGAGCTTCAAGGCCGCCTTTGCCGTAAGGTTAAGCAGAAGCGTCAGCGCGTCGTTCGTTATCTCGGCGGCTCCCGGCTTGCCGGCAAGCCCGAGTATTACGACGACCTCCCTGTTTATATTGAGCGGCGCGAGCAGCACCGGCGTGGAGCCGGGGCCCTGGATAAGCGGGCCGAGCGTGCCCGGCTCGATCATCAGATATGTGTAGCACTTATTCGAGAGCACCTGTTTGAAGGGCTCTGACTTGAGGCTGAAATTCGTGCCTACGACGTCAGCGCCTTCGTAGCCCGAAGCGCCCCTTACCACAAGCTCGCCTTTTTCCTGCTCGGCCACGAGCACAAAGGCCCGCTCCGAGTCGGTGATTATCTGGGCTATGTCCATCGTCTTGCGGAAGATGTCCTCTTTCTCCGAAACATCGTCCAGGGACTCGCTTATCGTATGGAGTATCGAGAGCTCCTTTATCTTGTCCTCGAGCCTCCTCCTTGCAAGCTCCGGAAGCGTCCCTATGGCCCTCGTCTTGTCTCCGGGCCTGGATGACGGACTGGCGCTCCGGGCAGCCTTCCTTACCATTATCTCAAGCTCCTCGGCCTTGAAAGGCTTCGGCAGAAAGTCCACTGCCCCGAACTTTATGGCCTCTACCGCGAGGTCGATGGACGGGTATCCGGTTATCATTATAACAGGGACGTCGGGCGCCGATTCCTTCGCGAGGTGGAGGAAATCCATGCCGGTCATGCCAGGCATGTTTATGTCCGCGAGCACCACATCGAAGTGCTCGTGCCTGAGCGTGTCAATGGCGTCCTCGGCGCTGCCGCGTCCGGTGACTTTCCAGCCCCTTCTCGAGAGTATCTCGGCAAGGGCGTCCCTGACGTTATCGTCGTCGTCGACAAGCAGTATTCTCAACTGCTCTATTGGCAAAACAGTCGCTGCTGACTGCAAATATGCTCTCCTGTTATGTCTTCTGGAGGGGTTTTCTGGAGAACCTGTCAGCTTCCTTCAGGTACTCCTGGTGCCGGAGCGGGTTTACCCCCTCTTTCATCGCCTCCGCGCCGTCGTCAGGCTCTCTGTCCTCAGCGTCCGCGGGCGGAAGTCCTCCGTTGAGGGCCTTCTTGAGGACTGCTATCTCTCCGTAGGCGCTCCTCAACTCGTCGAGAAGGGCCCTGTTCTGGATCATGAGCCTGAGCCTCTCGCAGGCGTTCTTGATGACTATCATAAGCTCGTCGAGCCTGAAAGGTTTGGCGATGTAATCGTATGCCCCGTTCTCGATCGCGCGAACGGCCGTCTCTATGGTGGCATAGCCCGTTATGATGATGACGAGTATGTCCTTGTCGAGCTCCCTTATCTTCTGCAGGAGCGCGAGCCCGTCCATGCCCGGCATCATGAGGTCGGTTATGACCATGTGGAAGCGGTCCATCCTCAGTTTACGGAGGGCCTCGTCGCCGTTCTTCGCGATAGAGACCTCGTATCCCCAGCTCTTTACCGCTTCGGTAAGGAGCTCCCTGAGATCGAGGTCGTCGTCCGTTATGAGTATCTTGATCTTTTCGTCTGCCATCTTCATATCCCGGACCGTTCAAATTCCGGCCGATGCCTCTATTCCTTTTTGCCCGTCTCGGATATTGACGCCATTATGTGGCCGAAGACATGCTTTCTTTTACCCTCTTCGGAGATATGCACCGTATCGGTCTTTCGCGCCTCGGTATCAGGCTCCTTTGCCTTCGGCCTCTCTATACTCTGGAATCCCTGCGCTGCGGCGGTCCGTTCGACTTTGAACATGGGAAGCCCCCCTCCCCGGATTTACTGACATCTCCTTATCGTCGGAGACAAGGCCGAACTTGAGTTTTTTTGGCTATTTTGCCGGGATTGTTTGAAAAAAGTAAGGGAGGAAATGCTGAAAAGCGCTCTCAGCCTATCGTGCGCTTCTCAGACGGCGAGCCGTAAGCCCTGAGCGCGTTCTGGCCAGCCTTGAGGTGATTGAGCTTCGACGACATGCCTTCCATAACGGCCCTGGTCTGGTCCATAAGGCGTCTGTCGCTTTCAGTAATCTTTTCTGCAAGTTCCCTGAGCGAGGGGTCGGGAGAAGAGCCTGCAAGGTCGATGGTCGAAAAAAGCGCTTCCCTCTCAGCCTGGCAGGCAAGCAGCTCTTCAATCCTCTTTTCCCTTATAAGACGCCCCTGTAGGACAGATATCTCATGGAGTCTATTAAGCTTTTCCCTGCACGCTTCCGGGCTATGCGCCACAGCTTATGCTCCTTGAGGCGTCGGGCGCTGCCTGCTCGGAAGGCTGCTTGAGCCCCTCGATCGATATCGCTTCCCAGCCGCTCTTGAGCTCCGAGACGACCTTGTTCACGGCCTCTATCCTGCTGGTGTCGTTCGTCATGTTTGCTTCCGTAAGGCTCATGGAGCAGAAATCGTAGAGCCTCGCCAGGTTTGCCGCTATCTCTCCGCCCTCTTCCATGTTGAGCGAGTTAGCAAGCTCTCCGACTATCTCGAGCGACCTGTTGAGGTTCACTCCTCTGCTCTTTATGTCAGCCTCGGCTATGGCCTTCTGGGCGAGCTTGTTGAAGCGCAGTATCCCGTCATAGAGCATTATGACCAGCCTCACCTTGTCTGCGGTAAGGACCTGCGTATTCTGGTACCTGGATAATCCGTTCACTCACTACCCCCCGTATAAGCTCATAAGCGCAGCGCTCTGGTGATTCAGAGACGCTATCATGGTCTCGAGCCCTGTAAACTGGGCCCTGATCTGGTCCTCGTAGGTGACAAGCTGGGCCTCTTTCTTCCTGATATCCTCGTCGAGCCGCTTGATGTTCTTGTCTATGCCGTCCTGGCGGCCTTTTATCCTGCCGTCGACCATGTCGTCGATACTGCTCGCGGCGGCGTGTACCAGCTCTCCGAAGCCGGATACCGTAGTCCCCTTTGTGAAGAGGTTGACGACGTCGTCATAGTTCGTCGAAAGCGCGCTCGAGAACTTGGACGAATCGAGCGAATAAAGGCCGTCGTCGCCGACCTTTATGCCCGCGTGCATAAGCCTGTTCATGGTATCCGGAAGGCCGCTCACCGCGGAGCTCATCACCCTGCGGAGGTCATCCCAGATGCTCCTCGCGACGCTGTCGCCGAAGAAGGGTCCGCCCTTTTTGGTCTCCGAGTCGTACCTGTTGTTCAACTTGATATGCGTAACTACGGCGTTGTATCCGTCTATGAAGGCCTTTACCTTCTTCTCGATCGATTCGGTGTCCCTGCTGACGGTAAGGGTAGAGGTCTTCAGCGTGTCCGCGGACTCAAGGTCCAGGGTTACCCCGCCGATCATGTCGCCGATGCTGTTCGTCTGCCTGGTATAGGTCATCCCGTCCATTGTGACGGACGCGTCCTGCGCCGCCTGCAAGGTAGTGGAGAAGACCAGGCTCGTATCGTTCTGGGTGACGTTTACAGTGCCGCCGGTTCCCGTGGTGCCGCTCGTGAGCACGAGCCTGTATGAACCGGGCGCGTCGTTGGCGATATGCGCGGTCACGCCGGCCTTTAGCGCGTTTATGGAATCGCGGAGGCCCGCGAGCGTCGTCGTCGTATCGACGGTCACGCTCTTTATCTCGCCGGCGCCTACCTGGAAGCTGAACGAGCCCGCAGCCGTACCGACTACGGTCGTGTCGGACGCTACCCCGTCAGCCGCCATCCTGTGCGCCTTGGCAAGGCTGTTTACGGTTATCTCGTACGAACCGGCTGCCGCCGTCGCGTTGGCAGACGCCTTGAAATAGGGGTTGTCGCTCGTGTTTGTCTTGAAGACGCTGAAGGCAGAGCCGGTCTTCAGGGCATCCGATGCCGTGATGAGTTCCTTTATCCTGGTGCTCAGGTTGGAATAGGCGGACTTGGCGGTCTTGAGTACGGACTTCTCCGTCTCAAGCTGCGTGATGGACTCTCTTTTTATGCCTACGAGCTGGCTTATGAGCGTGGAATAATCTATGTTGCTCACTACGCCTGAACTTGCGCTTATCATCAAAGCCTCCCTTGCGGGCCATGCTTATTTGGGGCCGTAGAGTATCCCTACGAGCTCCTTCATCTTCTTCCTCAAGGCTACTACCTCTTCGGAAGGTATGTGCCTTATCACCTCGCCGGTATCGGGGTCCACTATCTTGACGAGCACTTCCTTGAGCGTACCGTCCACCTCGAACCTGAGCTCGGTATTGATCCTTTTTAAAATTATCTCTACGTCCGTCGCGGCCCTTTCCATTTCCTGGGAAGACGAAACCATCTCCGTCTCGGCCGCTTGCTCGGCCTTCTCCGGGGCTGCGGTAACGGCCTGAGCCTTCTTATGCTGCCAGTTAAAGTCGCTCTGAACGGCCGCGCCGCGCTGGATGCTTATCCTGAAATCAATGCTCATATTTCCTCCTCAAAGGAGGCGGGGAGGCCGAACCTCCCCGCCAGTCTGAGGCCTGCTGAAACGGTTATTACCTGAGGAGCGACAGCACGTTCTGGGGCGCCTGGTTCGCCTGGGCGAGGACCGAGGTGCCTGCCTGGACCATTATCTGGTTCCTGGTGTACTGCGCGGTCTCGAAGGCGAAGTCCGCGTCCCTGATCCTGGACTCCGCTGCCTGGAAATTGGTGTAGGTTACCTGCAGGTTCGAAAGGGCTGCAGACAGCCTGTTGGTGGACGCGCCGTAGATGGCTCTTGCGTCGTTTATCTTCTTGAGCGCCGCGCTGACCGAATCGAGGGCCGCGAGAGCGCCGGCCTGGGTGGAGATTACGCCGGAGCTCAAGGACAGGCCGCTTGCGCCGGTCGTGAGCACGTTGAGGCTGATGCCGAGCTGGTCGTTGGCCGAGTTCTTGAAACCTATGTACATGGTCAGGGTGGCGGTGTCGCCATTGATGAGCTTGTAGCCGCCGAACTCAGTGGTGTTGGCGATCCTGTCTATCTCGCTTATGAGCTTGTCGTACTCATCTGAGTAATAGGACCTGCTGTTGGAGTCCAACGTGCCCTGCGCTGCGCTGGCCGAAAGTTCGCCCATCCTGGTGACGAGGTTGGTTATCTGCTCCGCGGCCTTGTCGCTGATCTCAAGGGCGCTTACGCCGTCGTTGATGTTCCTGATGGAGGCCTGGATCATCCTGGACTGGCTCCTCAACTGATCGGCCCTGCCGAGGCCTGCTGCGTCGTCCGCCGCGCTGTTGACCCTGTAGCCTGAAGAAAGCCTCTGGACGCTTACGGTAAGCTGTGAGTTGGAGACCGAAAGATTCTGCTGAGCGATAAGAGCTGATACGTTGGTATTGATGGTAAGTGCCATTTGTAAAACCCTCCTTAGTGTGTTTGTTCCGGCATCCTTGCCGTTTTTTTTGTTTGGTGCGTCTGGGTCTCAGCTCTGGCCTTTTTGCTTCTTCCTCCCTTCCCGGCCCGTCTGTCCGAATCCCCTCTTAATGATATTATCGGAGCCCGGATTTAAAACTTGAGGGCAAAAATTTACGCGTTGAAATGGAAAAGCCTCTCCTCCATCTCTTCGACGAATGGCAGTAGCTCGTATTCGAGAAGGTCTGCCAGCATGACGGTGTCGCCGCCCTCCCTGGCCTGCCTCATCCCCTCGAGGCAGCGGAGGATGGCGTTGTAGAAGATGGCAGGGTTCTCCTTGAAGAGGTCCATGCTGTACTTCTCCCCTCCCCTCGCGAGCGCGTCCATGGTCTTCACTATCTCGACCAGCCCGTCGAATATCGCAGAGAAGGAAGCGTCGGCTCTCGCGCCGCCAATTCTCAAGTCGCTCACGCAAACAGGTATGTTCTCCCTCGTGACCCTGATGTACTCCTGAAGGAGGTCAAGGCCTTCGAGCGCGATCTCTTCCATGGAGGCGGTCTTGAGCTTGAAATCGTTATAAACGGCCAGGGGCCTCTTGAGGACGGTCGAGCCCCTCCACTCGGGAAGCCTCTCGCCGTCTACCCAGAGCTCCATCACGAACCTCCTTGCGCCGGTGAGGTCGTTCTCAACGGCCTCAATGAGCTCGCCTATTGTCGAGCCGTTACCCCTGTCCTCGAAATCGAGCATTATTCCGTCCAGATAAACATGAGGCACCATTGTTTTCTCCTCGATTTTTTTATTTACTGAGCGGCAAGTTTCGGGCTGGCCTTGCCTGAGGCCCCTCTTAAACGGCCCGCGGCCCTGAAGGCGACCTGCGCGTATCTGCCGCACATCTCCGAGACTTTTTCATAAGATGACGAGGTGGCCTTGAGCTCCTCTTCCAGGACGGCCTCGGCCTTATCCTCGCTTGACTTCAAATAAGTCTTGAGCTCGCATGTCGCTGCAGTGAGCGTCTCCCATATGAACGGTGAGGCCTCAGCCTCCCTGAAGAGCTTGTCCTCGAGCCTCTTGATCCTTCCAACGGCCTTCAGCGCGTCAGGGCTGGCCGTACTGCCTGAGACCGACCTCTTCACAAGCTCTATTTCCCTTAATATTGAATCGGCTGTTTTCCGCATTTCCTTGAGCCCCTTTTGCATGGACTCCAGGGATTTCGCCAGTCCCTCGGTATCAGGCTCGGTTCTTTCTGCGACGGCGCTCGCAACAAGCTCATCGACGGAAAAAACCGTATTAATATAAGTGTTTATGGCATCCTTGAGGGTAACGTGCTCCATGCCTTCTATGTAGGCTCCGCCCTCGGTCGCGTTCAGGACCCTGGGGCCGCCCTTTTTGTTGAGGTCAGCCATGTAATCCTCGAACCACTGGTGGAAGGTCACCCAATCGAACTTGCTCGGCACAGGCCTTCCGTCCAGGCCCTTGATCCACTGGAGCTTGTGAGAGCTCTTTGCCCTCTCTTTAAGCGTGACATAATCTTCTTCTATCGAGACCACGCCCTTGTCCCTATCTATCTTTATGTCCTGGCTTACATATACTCCGCCAGGCACATGGGTCTCGTTCTCTCCGAAGCACAGGTCCTGGCCGACGAAAATTATCGGGCCTCCGCCCATCTTAACGGCGATATCGAGGGCCGCGGTAGTGACGCTGCCGCCTACGGCCGGGAAATAATCAGAGCCCCAGTACTTCGCGTGCTCGGTGCTGAGCGCGTGAGAGGGGTTGAAGAAGACGAACTTCTCCTTTACTTCCCTTCCGAACATGCCCGGGTGCGCGACCTCTCCCAATATGAGCCTTGTCTTGAGGTCACATTCATCGTATGTGAAATACTCAGGCAGATCGACCTTCTCGGCGGCGATGATAAAGTCCGGTATGACTCCGTATGAAAGGAGCGGCTTGTAGGCCGTGATAGCGGCCATGATAACAGCCTTTCCCTTGACCTCTTTCAGCAGATGGGCGTTTTTCTTGAGCGACGGGCCTGCGCCCGCGATGATGATGGGCATGCCCTTGAAACGGCCGCTCAGGACGTCTACCGGAGGGCAGCCGACCATCTGATCGATATTGTCGAAGTAGTTGTCGACCCATACCTCCCTTGATTCGATGTCAGTCTGCACGCAGACCTTGCTCGTGATATGGGCGTTGTTGACCCTGTTCAGGAAATCAACGACCTCCCTGGGAAACGCGCCCTTGTACGGGTCGGTGCTGTAGCAGAGGATGTTCTCGAACGCGTCTATGTCCCTGACCCTCGAGATGAAACGGGCGATATCGTCAAAAAGCTCTACAACTTGTAATAGGGTACTGAGGTCGGCACGAGTGAGCACGCCTTTGAGTATCTCTATGGATGGCTCGTACGCGAGCACGTTCTTGACGCCGTTTTGAATGAGGGCAGCTGCAAGGTGCCCGCAGCCGAGACCGAAGAGGAGCACGAAATCGGGCTTGCGAGAGATTATCTCCTTTGCCTGGGCCTGGGCCTCTTTTGCCGGGTCGTATGCACTGTGAAAGAGGCGTCCCTGGAACCTGAACGTCAAAGCGCCTGTCTTAGCCGGCGCAAGCTCCACGCACTCCCCGTTGAAGTTCGATATGCGCTCGGCGAGCGCCCTGTCCTTCTTCCCTATCTCTTCAAGATTTCTTTTCAGGATGTCCATCATTGGGTCCTCTTTGCCCTGATTGTGTACTCGACTTCGTTGTAGCCCCTCCAGACCCACCATGCAGTGTCGTCGAACTCGCCGAGCGAATGATATACCCTCAGGAAGAACGACTCCTCGCTGTTTAGCTCCCTGTATTTGAGCATCGGCACGGAGTAGAGCTTCGATTTGTCGGTCGATATCTCGATGGTCTTTGAGCTGTCGCCTATCCTCAACCATCCTTCGGTCGCGCCGAGGCAGGAGGTCGCCGATACGCTCTGGCTTACGGTCTCCTCATGGCAGAGGCTGTGTCCCTTGAGATGGAACCTCTCCGGGCCTGCTCCTCCATTCGTGGTCTCGAACCAGAGGCTGTCGCGCTCAAAGCCGGTCGGGATGAGCGTAAATATGCCTGCCCTCAAGGATGATGCCTGCAACCCGTTGACCTTGAGCCTGTAAGTGACCGAGACCTCAGGCGCGCTCTTTGAGATGGAATACCTCTTCCAGAGCATGCCTATATCGAGGTGGCTCTTGACCGATACTATTACGCGCTCGCGGTCTTCATCTATCTCCACCTGGGAGAGCTTAAGGTCGGTTGTCTGTCTGCCCTCGCGCGAGATATGGATCAGGTGTCCGCTGAAGTAGTCCGCGCCGAGGCTTATGTCCTCGTAGTACCCGTGCGGCAGCGTGCCGATGAGCGGTTCATTTGAGACGCCGGGGAACGCGAGCGACTTGACGGCATATCCCTTGTTCGCTATGAACTCTGCTATTACGGACGGCGTCTCTATCCTGAGGACGTTCTCGGATGAGGTTATCTGCGCAGCCTCTCCCCTTGCGGCATTCTCCGGAATTTCTGATTCTGAGCCTGTATGGATCGGCGCGGTGACGGCGCCCCCATATACCCAGGCAAGCATAGGCATCCTCTGCTGATGCCCGCCGAGGAGCCTTTCGGTCTCGGTCTTTATCCAGCCGAGCCTGTTCTGGAAATACGCGTACTTCTCGTCAATCGTGTTGGTCCTGAAGTCGCTTCCCCAGAGGTCGCAGAGCACTTCCTTGAAGTCCTCTATGGTCTCCGGTTCCAGCGCGCCCTGCCTTATGAGGGCCTTCAGGTTGTCATATACCCTGTGGCATTCGGTATTGATGTGTATGCTGTCCCTTCCCGCGGCGGCCCAGCGGAGCGGATTGTACTTATCCTGCTTCTTGCATACGACCGGCGTTTCAGCGGACTCAAGCTGTATGATGTTTCCGGCGCCGGGATGTCCCTTAAAGGCCTTGAGCATGCCTCCGGGCGTTGTAAGGCGCGCCCTCTTATCATTCGCAATTTTTTTAAGCAGAGATTCAATGCGGGCGTGCTCGTCCACTGCCGTAGCCTCGCCTCCGGGCCTGTAACCGAAGACCTCGGCGTCGTTGGTGTAGATGACAAAGCCTCTCTCATCATCGGATGAGTGCGAAAAGAGGAAGTCAAGGTACTCGGCCTCTGTTATCTCGCCGTGCACGCACCTCTGGAATTTCTGGAATGCTATCGAGTGGCTCCATATAACATCTATGTCTGTCGAAATGCCTGCCGCCTTCTGAGGGTAATACTTGTATTCCCTGGGGTACCTGTTGTGCTGGAATGAGTTATTCCAGTCCATTATCACGGCCTCGTACCCGGCCACTTTATAGAGGTCCACTATGCCTCTGGAGAAGGTCTGCTCGTTGACCAATGCGACCCTTGGCCTTCTGCCGAGGAGGTCCTGATAGTACTTGTTGCCGATCTCCAGGTTCCACCTGTTGACGTCAGCCGGTATGAGCGGGAATATGGCCTGTGAGAAGCCTGATCCTATAAACTCGCACTTGCCATCGTCCCAGAGCTGGCGGAGCCTTTCAAGGAACATGGGGTCTATGGCGTTGACTTCCTTGAGGGTCCACGCGGTCATCTCTATCGCTATGGGATAGCCCTTCTCCGCGAGCGCAAGCAGCGGCTCATAGCACCTTTTGACCACGATCGGGAAATGCTCCCTCGGTATGGACGAGAAGGCCAGGTTGCAGTGGAAGAGCGTGTAAAGGCGGAGCATCTATCTAACCTCCAGCCACTTGTAATTGGGGTCTGTGTTCGGCTTCAAGACCCTGCCGTCTCCTGCAAGGAACCAGAGATAATAGAGCTCATGACCGGGCATCGCTGATACCGGGTGGTAGCCCCACGGGATGGTGACAGCGTCGTAGTCCTCGATCCTGAAGCTCATGCTCCCCTGCTCGCCGTATATGGTCTGCGTGCCGAAGCCTTCTGCCGGGTTGAGCCTAAAAAGGTATATCTCCTCCATCCTCACCTCTTCGCCGGGGATGGCGGTATCGTGCTTATGGGGCGGAAAGCTCGACCAGCAGCCGGGCCTGTTGAAGGTCTCGCCGATGACGAGTTTCGTTGCCTTCTCCTCAGATCCGATTATGTCGACTACCTTCCTCTCCCATATATCCCTGCCCACTGTCTTCTCCCTTATCTCTTCAGATGAGACGAAGAAGGGCATCCCTTTCACATCAGTCCTTGCCTTGCACAGTGCAAGCTCGGTATGGGCTGAGGCGGTTATCAATGCCTTTGCGTCCCTCGGCAGGCATACCGCCGAGGCCGGAGACCAGAAGACGTCCTTTCTGGAAAGCCGGTATTCCTGTCCGTCGATTGTTACCAGACAGTCGCCTTTCAAAGGCACTATCGCAATTTCGAACCCAATGGTCTCAAGCTCGAACGAATCATTTTCAGCGAGCACAAGAAGGTCAAGGCCAAGCTCTCCAAGCTCATCGGTAAATACCCTGTTGAGCCCCCTGCCCCTTTGAGCTTTTGTCTTTATCGGATCAGGCATATTGCCTCGCGACCGTCTCTATCATTATAGTGGAGGCCGCCCTCTGCCAATTGGCCTCAGCACCTTCGTAATCAGTACCGCTGGCGATTATGTAGCAGACCCGGTGTCCGCAGTTCCTGTAGGGCCCGATGAGGTCTCCGGCTCTTACCATCATGAATATCTCGTTCACGCCAGGGAGCGTCTTTGCCTCTTCGACGCCCTCGATTGTTCTTATTGTGCCGGGCTCCGGGAATATGGCCTTGCATACGGTCACCCTGCTCCGGGACTGGGTAAAGTATTCTTTCCTGACCGGAAGACCGGCCGCGAGAGCGATTGCCATCTTCTGCGGCTCGAGTCCTGTTGCGAGCGGGGTCGTGTACTGCGAATGGAAGCCGCCGGAGAGCCTTGCAGGAAGCTCGAGGATCATCGGCCCCTTCTTTGTCATTATGGTATCGGCCTTGTACGGGCCGAACTCTATATCTAAAGATCTTGCCGCGCTGATAACGAGATTATAAAACCCCTCCTGGGCCTTCATCGAAAGCCCTGTAGGGTTTGTGTGTCCGACCTCTATGGGGAAGGGCTGGAAACCGAAGTGCCTGTCGACTATGCCGAACCTGTAATGGACGCCCTTGTGGACTATCAGCTCGACGCTCTGCTCGTCGCCCTCGACAAACTCCTCTATAAGGGCCGTCCCTGTGGTCGAATGCGCCTTGGCGTCGATGAGGGCTGCTTCGAGCTCATTCTCGGAATCTATCCTCCTGGAACCCCTCGACGCAGCGTTGTCTATGGCCTTTACCATGCATGGATAGCCTACCTTTGCCGCAGCCTTCTTCGCCTCGGAGAGGGTTACCACCTCTTCGGCGTAAGGGGTGGCGATACCGTCGGCAAGCCACCTCTGCTTCATCAGCCATTTGTTATTGGAACGCTCGGCGGTCTCGACCGGAATACCCGGCAGGCCCAGGGCGTTCGAAATGGCGGCCGCTGTTATGGCAACGTCAGCGCCCGCGACGACGCCGCAGATGTTGTGCTCATCCCTGTTAGCCAGGGCCCATTCCACGTGCGCCCTGGCGTCTTTGATATCGAGAGCGACAGAAAGATCTGCGTAAGCAAACCCCTCTGCCTCAGGTTTTTTGTCCGTGGCAATGACAAAAAGGCCCATCTCGCCGGCCTTCTTGATCATCGGTATCTGCATCACACCCGCGCCGAGGATGATGATGGACCTCTTCTTTAAATTCCCCACGCGAGGAACCCTCCGTCGACTGGAATTACCGCGCCCGTCACGAAATCAGATGCGGCTGAAGAGAGATAAACGGCAGTGCCAGCTAACTCCTCGGCCCTGCCGAGACGCTTCATGGGCGTATTGCCGAGTATCCGTTCGAGCCTCTCGCCGACCAGGACTTTTTCATTAAGGGCGGTCTTGAAGACGCCCGGCGCAATCGCGTTTACCTGGATATTATGCGGCGCAAGCTCCACCGCGAGGTTCTTGGTAAGGAGCACAATCCCGGCCTTGGACGAGGTATAGGCTGCGGCGTCCTTGAGAGCGGCGAAGGAGCCGAGCGAAGCTATGTTAATTATCTTGCCGCGGCCCTGCTTAACCATCTGCGCCCCGACCGACCTGCAGACCCTGAAAGCGCCTGTAAGGTTGGTCTCAATTACCCTGCTCCACTCTTCGTCAGTTACTTCGAGAGTGGGTTTTTTGAGGTGCACCCCGGCTGAATAGACCAGTATGTCTATGCTTCCGGATCTTTCGACTACTTTCCTTGTAGCCGCGTTTACTGAGCCGTTATCCAGAACGTCCATCTCGGTTGCGGACGATACGCCGCCTGAGCGGGTTATCTCCTTTACGGTCTCATCGAGCTTTGATATGTCCCTGCCTGATACCGACACGGCCGCGCCCGCCTTTGAAAGGCCGATAGCTATTGCCTGGCCGAGGCCGCTGCCGCCGCCTACAACGAGCGCAGTCTTACCTTTGAGGCTGAAGAGTTCCATCAGTTCTCAACCCTCCTTGCCCGCACGGCTATGGTGTCGCCTATTCCGAGGCGCTTGGCAATCGTGTCCATCGCCTTCTTGTTCACCGCAGGTATCGTCCCGTCCCCCGGGTTGCAGCTGCCGAACCTGACCCAGTTCACTATCGAGAAGCCTTCATCGGCCAGAAGCCTGAAGAGCGATTCCTGAGAAAAGAGGTGTATGTGCTCGATGGGCATGTAGTAGAGCCAGTGTTCGGCGAAGAGCTCTGATATCATCCCGGTGCAGGGCGTCTGCAATATCAACTCGCCGTCTTGCCTGAGAAGGGTCTTTGCCTTCCGCACCGCTTCCCTGGGGTTCGTCATATGCTCTATTACATCCCAGAAGAAGAGGAGGTCGTACTCGCCATTCATTTCTAAAAGCTCTTTTACCTGGCAGTCGTGCCCGTTCTTCCGGGCCATGCCGACCATCTCTGTCGAGACGTCTATTCCCTCGGCGCCTTCTACGGCGCGCCTCTTGAGGTATTCGATGAACTGGCCGTTTGCGCAGCCGACATCGAGTATGCGTCTGCCAATGAGGTCTTTATGTGAGAGCTTCAGGTCGGAAAAGGTAAGGTCTTTCTCGGAGAAATAAGATTCCCTGTACTCCTGTGAGAAATGGATATGTATGGAGGGGTTCTCATCCCTTTGGCTCATGTATCCTGAATCGTAGAAAGCGGCTATCTCTTCAGTGTCCGGGTATTTGGCCATCCTCTCGACGCCGCACAGAGGACACCTTACATACTGGCTCCCCCTTACAAGGGCCGTGGGCCTGGCCTCATAGCTGCCGCATATCCTGCAATTGTCGAAATTCATTCCTTCACCCCGTAGACGACCATCTCGCGGCCAATGCCATGACGGGCCATCAATTCGTAGAGCTCTTTCTTGAAGGCCTTGAGAAGAGGTTCATCGAGCATCAGGTCCAGGCTCTTTCTCCTTGCGTGGCTCGCCCTGCCGAGCTTGTCATCGCCGATGTAGTTGTCTCCCATGAGGAGAAAGAAATCTATCGGGAACATAGCGGTAGAATGAATGACCTGGAAGCCCGACCTTTCCATGAGACCTTTTAGCGTTGAAAAGCTGAAGTAGTTTATATGGTGCGGAGGGGCAAGCCAGTAAGGGCTGAAATTGAGCTTGTCCTTCAAGACCTTCTGGACCGGGCTGTAATCGTTCGGGACGACGCAGCAGATGACCCCGCCCTTATTCAAAAGGCCGGAGGCTCTCTTCAAGACCTCCGCAGGGTCAGGCACATGCTCGAGCACTTCTGAGAGATGGACCGCGTCGAACCTTCCGAGGGATGAAGCGGTTTCCTCGTTGAAGAACGCGTTCTTTACATCTATTCCAAGTCCCGCGGCGTGCCTTGCCGCCTGCCTTGACGGCTCTACGCCAAAGCACTTCCAGCCCCTATCAATTCCCTTCTTGAGAAAGTAGCCGGGGCCGCAGCCGATGTCGAGAATAGCGCGCCTGCTGGCGGAAAGTCTTGATTCAAGGAAGGCATATCTGTCGTCGTAGACGGAATTCCACCATTTGAGGTCCTCTATTACCCTTTCGATAAACCGGGGCTTTTCGTCCGTATAATATTCTTCGCTGTAGACCCTGTCCAGTTCATCAGCCGACGGTATCGGGTCCATGTGGATAAAGCCGCACTCAGTGCAGTCCTTTATACAGAAGCCGTTCGCGTTCCCGATTACGTTTCCGTTGTGCACCATCTACACCACCCTTGCCGTTTTCTCGCTGCAGAGCATCGATGTAATAAGATTAGCGATCCTCAAGGCCCCCCTGCCGTCCGTGAGCGCCCTCGCCTTCATGGCGGTCTCCTGCCAGAGTGCGGCGTCATCCCTGAACGCCGTGATAGCCGCGCATATCTGTCCGGGCGGTATGTCCCTGTGAAACCCGAGGCCCTTCGATATGCCTAAATCCTGTATAGAGGCCAGGTCCTCCCGATCGCTCTCATAGTTGCCGATGACGATGGAAGGCACGCCCATGTACGCAAGCTCGAATATCGTGGTGCCCATTGCTGTGAACGCCACATGGGAATTCTTCATGAGCGAGGCCATGTCCTGCGGGTTATGGACAAAGCTGCACTTGTCCCACCCGGACTTGAGGTTCTCAAATGTGCTTTTCGTGCTGAAGGCAGGGCCTATTACGGCCGTGACCTCTATCCCGTCAATGTCCTTCAATTCCTTCAATATCACGCCCGTGAGATTGTTCGGGTCTGAGCCGCCCATAGTGACAAGCACCTTTAACGGGAGCGAAAATCCAGGCATCTCGCGCTCCCTCGCGTTCCTGAAGCGCTCGCCTATTATTATGTACTCGCTTCCCGCGATGAGACCGCCCTTCGGAGCGCCCTTGTAGATGGGTGTTGGCATGATGACAGCGTCCGCCTCGTCAGTCGAGGTGTTATCGATGAGTATCACCTTCCGCCCGTCGTCCTTCAATGTATGCACCTGGCTGCTTACGTCCTTTTTCGTGTCGATGATAACGACGTCGCCGGCGAGGCGGCTGGGGTGCCTGCCTGTTATGGGATAGGTTATATGAAAGATAGCCTCGGAATTGAGCCTGTCTATTACGGGCCTCTCGTTATTCACGAGGAAATGGAGCAACAGCTCCTGCTCATCGAGCGCGTGCGCTATGTTGATGCACCTCATGACATGGCCCATGCCTACGGAGGGGCCGCCTTCTGTCCAGAACGTTACGCTGTTTTGCATACGCCTTCCCGCTCTTCCAGCAAATTCCTTGAATCTTTTACCTGCAACGCGAGCTTTAGCGTCTTATGCCCCTCTTTGATATCGGCGCAGGGCACTATCCTTCTTTCGATGCAGTCCATGAAGTGCTTCATCTCGGCCACGTACATGTCGTTCACCTGGTAGGTCAGCCTGCCCGTGTACCACTTGCCGAGTTCCGTCGAATATGTCTCGACAATGCCGTCTATAAGGTCGGCCTTTATGGTCCCCCTGGACCCGGCTATGATAATCCTGTGCTGGTTAGCCCTCTGCAGGAAATCGGTCTGCCAGTTCGCGTATACGCCGTTCCTGAACCTGAAGATGCCCATCGCAAGGTCCTCGACGTCCATCTCGAGGTCGCTCACCTTGTCTACGAAGGCGTATGCCTCCTCGGCCTCTCCGAAGAGCCACCTGAGGTTGTCGAGGCCGTGTATGCTCGTGAGCACCACGCCGCCGCCAAGCTTTTTCTTTGCCGCGTACTCGGTCCTGTAGTCGGCATGCGGGTGCCAGTCGGGCAGATAATGGCCGCCGTAGTAATTGACATGATGTACCTTGCCGATGACCTCTGAGGCCAGGAGGCTCTTGAGGTGCACGAATACAGGATGGAACCTGTAGCACATGGCCATCATCGCGACTATCTTCTTCTCATCCACGAGCCTTTCAAGCTCGACAACGCCTTCGAGCGTATGTGAGAGCGGTTTCTCTATCAACAGATGAACCCCGTTCTTCGCAAGCTCCATAGCCATCTCAAGATGCAGTGACGACGGAGTGCAGATAACGGCAGCCTGCGGCATCTGGGCAAGCGCCTGGCTGAACTTCGTCGTAAGTATCGGCTTCTCTATGCCCTGCGCCGCCTTTTTAAGCGACTCTTCGCTGGTATCGCAAAGTATGAAGTTCGTTACCCCCAATGACTTGAGGTTGTTTATATGCCGCCTTCCGATCGATCCGCAGCCCACTACGAGCACTCTGGTGTCAGCTATCATCTTCTCAGTCTCTCCTTAATTTCTCTGCCTGAACACGACGCCTACGGGCTCTCCCTCGAGAAAGCTTGCCGGGTTGCCGCTCTCTACGGCCTTTTTCAGTACGGTAAGGGCCTCGCATGAAGCCTGTATTGTCTTCCTTATGTCCTCTTCCGAATGCGAGTAGCTTATGAATACCGGGCCGCCGTAAAGGACTCCTCTTTTTACGGTCTCCTGCAGGAAGAGGCTCTTCAAAAGCAGGTCGTCCTCGCCAGTTGCGTTCTTGGCCGAGATGCCGCCCCTGCAAGGCTTGCCGAATATCCTGAAGTCAACGCCCAGGCTGGAAGCGAATGTGTTTATCTCCCTGTGCAGTACCTCTCCCATATCCCAGATGTGCTTGATAACAGGCTTCGCGAGGAGCTCGTTTATGGTCGCCTTCGCGGCGGCAAGGCCTATCGTGTCGCCGGAGTACGTCATCGAGAAGAAGACCTCGTTCAACTCCTTCATGAACTCGCTCTTTCCGACTATCGTCGATATGGCAAAGCCGTTCGCCATGCCCTTGCCGAAGCATGAGAGGTCCGGCGTGACGCCGTAGTACTTCTGGGCGCCGCCTATCGAGTACCTGAAGCCCGTGACTATCTCGTCGAGCACGAAGAGCGCGCCGTTCCTGTTCGCCAGCTC
>MGPL01000029.1:23313-33760 GCA_001797415.1 Deltaproteobacteria bacterium GWA2_55_10 | reverse complement strand
CCTATCTTGCCCGGGTGCTCGCTAAAGAGCCTCTCAAGGCTTTCTATTCTGTTGTATTCGAAAGGGTGCATGTATTCGAGGAGGGGCTTGGGGATCCCCTTGTTCCTCGGCGTGGTGACCGCGTACCAGTCCTGGCAGCCGTGATAGCCGCAGTAGGCAATGTGGTCCCTGCCCGTGCTGGCCCTGGCCACCTTTACTGCGGCGCTCGTCACATCCGCGCCGTTCTTGCCGAACCTGACCATCTCGGCTGAGGGTATTATCGACGTAAGAAGCTCCGCGACCTCGACTTCGAGCGGGTGCATGAGCGTAAATGTCGTGCCCTCCCTCACCTGGTGTATGACAGCCTCGCTCACAGGCGAGTAGTCGTAGCCCAGGAGTATGGGCCCGAGGGCCAGCGGGTAGTCTATGTATTCGTTGCCGTCTACGTCCCAGACATGTGAGCCTTTTCCGCTTTTGAGATACTTCGGGGTGACGCCGCGCACGAACTGGTCAGGCCCCTTGCTAAGGGTCTGCGTGCCGGCCGGTATGAGCTTCATCGCCTTTTCCCACAATATTTCGGATGAGGGAAAAAGACTTTTTCCGGATTCTGTCTTTTCAGCAAGGTTCATGCGGCACCTCTCAATAATTTTTATCCAGCCTGCTGGACCAACTTGTCTTCCTTCAATGACTTGGCGTAGCCCTCGTTCCTCTTGATATCCGCGTTCAACTCGAGGAGCGCCGTGTTTTTCTCCAGGAACTGCAATATCTCTTCCATGTGGAAGACCCTCTCGCCAGCGTTTATCCCGTCGTAGATGGCGGTTACGAGCCTCAAGTCCCTCTCGTCGTCGACTGTCCAGCGCATGTTGGAACGGTCGGTCTCGCTCATTATCTTGCAGACCCTGAAGAGCTGAGTACGCTTCCAGATGTACGGAGTTACATGCTCCCTCTCGGACGAGAGGGATGCCGCCATATACGCTTTTTCAAGCGCGTCGAAGGAGAAGACCTCAGCGTCCAGTCCGTCCGGGAAGCTCGGGTCCAGGCTTACATAATCGAAGCCGCCTTCGCTGAACTTCCGTATGGCCCTGTCGACAAGCGCCGGGTCGACCAGCGGGCAATCAGATGTTATCCTCACGACTGTTTTCGCCTTTGCGTTCCGCGCCGCATAGAAGTACCTGTCGAGCACGTCGTCCATAGAGCCCCTGTAGCATCCGGTCCCGTTGAGGCGGCACCATTCCTGTATAATGTCGTCGGAAGGCTCCTCTGTCGTCGCGACGATGATGTCGTCTATCATGCTCGCGGCCTTGAGCCTGTTGACGACATGCCAGAGGATCGGCCTGCCACCGATGGGCTTCATGACCTTTCCGGGGAGTCTCGTTGACCCCATCCTCGACTGGACGACGGCTACTACCGGGCTCAAGCCTGTCTTCACTCGCATATATCTTCACTCCTTAGGGGCATGTCTTTTATGAGGTCCCTATGGGCCACCCTCCCGATGATCCCGCTCAATTCTCTTGGTTCCATGCCGTACGCGTGGCGCACGAGCTTTACCATGTCCGAGGTTATGACCTCGCCCCTGGGGATATCGACTTTTGTATAGATCGCGCGCCTCGCGCCTACACGCTCAGCCATCTCGTTCTTCGAGGGCTCTTTTATCCCGGTTCCGAGGGCCAGCTCGACATTCCTTATGGCATTGACCATTGCCCTGAACTCGTCGACCTCCATCGCGTACGGATGGTCCGGGCCCTTGAGCTTTCTGTCTAAAGTGATGTGCTTTTCGATTATCGACGCGCCAAGGGCCACTGCCGCGACAGGCGCCTCGCTTCCGGGCGTATGGTCAGAAAACCCGACCGGGCAGCCGAACTCCCTCGCGAGCGTTGCCATCGCCCTTATGTTCACATCGCTGTATGAAGGCGGATAGAGAGAGGCGCAGTGCAGGAGCGCGAGCTGGTAGTTCTTTTCGCCGATGATAATGTCAACGGCCCTTTTCACCTCATCGAGATACGCCGCGCCGGTCGATAATATTATCGGCTTGCCGTAGGCGGCGACCTGCTTTAAGAGAGGCTCGTTAGTAAGCTCGCCTGAGGCGAGCTTGAACGCGTCGATATTCAGCGAATTCAAAAGCTCGGCCCTGCCCGGTTCGAACGGCGCTGACAGGAATGTCACGCCAAGGCTCGCGCAGTGTTTCTTCAGTACCGCGTGCCATTCCTCGGGAACGGTGAGCTTCTGGAGTATCGGGAATGCGGGGTGGTCGACCCAGTTGCCGTTATCATCGGGCCTCAACGGGTTTATGAGCCCCTCTGCCGTAAACGACTGGAACTTCACCGCGTCAGCCCCCGCGTCCTTCGCAGCGGCAATGAGCTCCTTGGCCCTCTCGAGGTCAGAGTCGTGATTAGAGCCTATCTCGGCGATGACGTATACGGGATATCCGGCGCCTACGCGCCTGCCGCCTATCTCTATCGTGCTCCTCATCAGGCAAACTCCTTGATACGTATTCTGAAGCTTTTTATGCGGCCTTTGTGCGCGCGGTCTTTTTCTGTCCGGTCCTGACTTCAATCTCTTTCCTGTCAACGAGGGCGCCGTTGCACTCCGGGCACGAAAGCCCTTTACCGGAGCTCATCTTGTGCTTTGCGCCCCAGCCTCCGAACTCCCTCTTGCAATCCTTGCATACATATACCGGCATCATCACTCCACCTCCGCCTAAACGGCCTGGGCCCTTTGCGCGGGCGAGCATAGGCACGCTATGGTCGATACCAACGCCTCCGCCACTGTCCCGGCCTCTTCATCTGTAAGGAGCGGATATATCGGAAGGCTCACTTCCTCTTTGTAAAATTTCTCGGCCTTGGGGAACCTGCCAGCCTTGAAGCCAAGCCCCCTGTAATAGGGCTGCATGTGAACGGGGATGTAATGGACCTGCAGGTTTATGCCTATCTCTGACATGAGCCCGAAGAGCTCTTCCTTCCTTATGCCGAGCCCGTCGAAGTCTATCCCTATCGGGTAGAGGTGCCATGCGCTCTTTGCGTTCTCGAAGTCGATGGGTGTCTTTATGAAGGGGTACTTTGAGAAGAGCCTGCCGTAAAGCGCGGCTATCCGGGCCCTTCTCTCTATAAAGCAGTCGAGCTTCTTTATCTGGCTTATGCCAAGCGCGCACTGGATGTCAGAGAGGCGATAATTGAAGCCCAGGTCCTGCATCTCGTGGTACCAGGGGCCTTGAGAAGCGTTCTTAAATCTTGAAGCATCCTTCACGACGCCGTGGCTGCGGAGCGTCTTGAGCCTCTCGTAAAGGTCCATATTATTTGTCGTTATCGCGCCGCCCTCGGCAGTCGTAATCGACTTTACCGGGTGGAAGCTCAATATTGTAAGGTCTGAATGGCTGCATGAGCCTACCCTGTTGACTCTGCCTTCAGAGTCTGTCCACTCGGCGCCGAGGGCGTGGCAGGCGTCTTCTATCACCATGAGGCCGCGGCTCTTTGCTATCGCCCGGATCCTCTCCATTTCACAGGGCATCCCGGCGAAGTGCACCGGTATGAGTGCCTTTATCGCCCTGTTATACTTGATTTTCTTTTCTATCTCATTCGGGTCGATATTAAATGTATCGGAGTCGATGTCGGCAAACTCGGGGATAGCCCCGACGTAAAGGGCGGCATTGGCTGAAGCTAAAAAAGTAATAGGCGAAGTCAGCGCCTTGTCCCCCTCGCCCAGGCCGATGGCCTTGCAGGCGAGATGGAGCGCGGCAGTGCCGTTCGAGCAGACGAGAGCGTACTTTGCGCCGGTGTAATCGGCCAATGCCTTCTCAAAAGCCTCGACGAGCGGTCCCTGCGTGAGCATCCCGGAACGTATAGCGTCCACTACGGCCGCTATGTCGGTCTCGTCAATTGTTTGCTGCCCGTAGAATATGGCCTTCTTCGCCATTGGTGAACTCCTGGACAATATTCTTAATCTCGTGCACGCCGAGGACGCAGTCGTTCCTGTCGCTTGAATACACAAATCCTTCCGTAACCGGCTTTCCGCCGTTCTTCCTCTCCTCGCCCCACCAGGTGAACTGCGGCTGGATGACGAAGTGCGTGTCGTATTCGAGGGTGAGCCTGCCGTCGTCCTCCGATATCAGGGTCTCGTGCAGCTTCTCTCCGGCCCTTATGCCTATGACCTTTATCTGCGCGTTGGGCGCAATGGCCCTGGCGACGTCCGTCATCTTGGCGCTCGGTATCTTGGGGACGAATATCTCCCCGCCCTTCATCCTCTCCAATGATGCGAGGACGAAATCGGCCCCTTCGTCCAGAGTTATCCAGAAGCGGGTCATGCGGGTGTCGGTAAGGGGAAGCGTGCCTGTATCCTTCATCTTGAGGAAGAGAGGGATGACGCTGCCGCGGCTGCCTACGACGTTGCCGTAACGGACGACCGAGAACCTCGTGGGCTTGCTTCCGGCGTAGGAGTTGCCTGCGATGAAGAGCTTATCCGAGCAGAGCTTGGTCGCGCCGTAAAGGTTGATGGGATTAGCGGCCTTATCTGTTGAGAGCGCCACGACCTTCTTTATCCCTAAGTCCACGCATACGTCTATGACGTTCTGCGCGCCGAGCACGTTGGTCTTTATGGCCTCGAACGGGTTGTATTCGGCGGCTGGCACCTGTTTAAGGGCTGCCGCATGGACTACATAGTCGACGCCGTCGAAGGCCCTGTAGAGCCTCTCCTTATCCCTTACGTCGCCTATGAAGAAACGCAGGCACGGGTCGTGGAAGGTCTGCATCATCTCGGACTGCTTGAGCTCGTCCCTGCTCAGTATCACGAGCCTCTTGGGCCTGTACCTCGCAAGTATCTTCCTTGTGAGCTTTTTGCCGAGTGAGCCAGTGCCGCCGGTGATGAGTATTGTCCTTCCGTTGAGGTCCATTGAACAGCTCCTTGCAGGTTTTGCAAAGAGAGAATGCAACAAGCGTGCCACCGCAAAGCCAATTCGCAGTGGCAATAAAACTCAATTAATTCAAGTAGTTATGATTTGCACCGGACGGTTGGACGGGTTTTTGAACAGGTCAGAAAGCTGGCGAGTCAATAATCTGACAAAAATTCCGACCAGCACTGTCAGTCTGGGAATTTATTGCCGGGTAAATTAAACCTTTAGCAGATAGTGAAACTCCGATTTTCAGGCTGCTCAAAAAGCTCCATATGCAAGACCCCAGTTAAAATCGAAGAGCGACGAACGAGTCGTACTCTTTTTGTACGTCGCTTCTGCCGCGTTGAGGCCAACGCAGCAGATTGACTTATTTCATGCCTGTCATATCTTCACAGGAAAGTTAGACGGATAATCGTCCCTGTCGATCACGCACTGGACGGCCCTCATGTTGTCGGCGTTGAAGACGACAGGCCCCTTGAGGTTGAGGCTCAGCTGCTTCGCGCCTTGCGACACGCAGACCATTACAAGCGTGATGAGGCTATCGGCATTTTCGGCCCCAAGCCCCTCTATCTCGCCCTTTCTGATGGGTACGGTATACCCGGGCTTGAATGAGGTCGGGTCCGTAAGGAGAAAAGCGACCGCCGGGTCGTCGACGGCCTGAAGCCACTTGAAGACGCCCTCCTGATCGTGGTCGATGAGGATGAACCTCTTTAGCCTCTCGAAACCGGGCATGCCCTGCACGAAACTTATGACCCGGTCCTCCGTGACCTCGAGGCGGCCGAAACGGGTCGTATCAAAACCGGTCGATGGAGCGATATTCTTGACGGTCGCAGTGTTCATCTCTTCTTCAATCCTTTCAATGTGTCCGCGAGATCGCTCGGCAGACCGGCAGCCCTCTGGTTCTCCTCCCGTATCTTCAGGTATATCTCTTCCCTGTGCACAGGACAGCTCTGAGGCGCCTCTATGCCGAGCTTCACATGGTTCTCTTTGACTTCCACGACGATTATCTTTATGTCGTCGCCGATCCGGATACTGTCCCCCGACTTCCTTGTCAGTACAAGCATCTTCGCCCTCCCTGGCTGTCGATCTGTTATGCTACCTTATTCAGAAGGGAATAAAGCTCCCTGTCCTCCCTCTCTATCATCTTCGATATCGAGTAAAAGATATTCCTTGTCTCCTGCATGAACCTTATGGCGTCAGCCTCTATTGTCTCAGGCCTTGCCCATCTCTGTCTATAGTCGCCGAAGGCTATCATGGTCCGCTGCATGCCTTGCAGGAAGTTTTCCGCCGCCTCCCTCACCAACGGGTCTTTGTTCATGGCGAGGGTCGGATAGATAGACATTGCTTCCATCTCGAGGTGTATGGAAAGCATGCCTGAAAGCCTTGAGAGCGACCTCACTACGGGCGCGGCCTCCATCCTCGAAGAGGACGGCCTGGACAGCGCCTCGATGGCCTTCAAGAGCCCTGTATGCTGCTCCCTTATGTTTTCGGCGAAGTCCATAATATACCGCTTGGTTTAGAGGTAATCGAATATATTGAGCCTGAAGACCCTTCCGGCTGAAGCCAGTGCGGCCTCCATCGCGACCTCGCCTGCCTTGAGGTCTGTCACGAGCTCGGCCATGTCAACGTCCTCTATGCCGGAGATCGTGGACTTTAATTCAAGCGAATAGACCGATATGTCGCCGGCCGCGGAATTGAGCCTGGAAACCCTGCCGCCGATGTCAGATACGGCGTTCGAGACCTGGTTGAAAGATGTCTCGAGGCTGCCGAGGGCAGATTGTATCCCGGAGCCGTCGTTCGCGCCGAGCGCGGTAGAGAAAGCGGCCACCGCCGCCATTATGTCTATGCCGCCGTTAGCGCCGCTGAAGACCTCTCCGCCGTTGGCGCCTATCGCGACCGAGCTCGAGAGGTTAACCCTTATGCTCTGGACGTTGGCGTCGCCCTGAAAAGCGCCCGTCTGGTCGAATGCCGGCGTGCCGCTCTCAAAGCCCGAGAATATGTACCTGCCGTCGTAATTGGTGTTGCCGATGCTCACAAGCTGATCGAAGAGGTTGTCCACCTCTGTTTTTATATTGTTCCTCGTGTCTGCCGTGGAAGTGCCGCTCGCTGCCGTGACGGCCAGCTCCTGCAGCCTTATGATGACGTCCTTTGCGCTGTCCAGGGCCTGCTCTGCCATTCCGAGATGGCTCTTGCCGTACCCGATGTTCCTGTCGAACTGCTCGAACCGGGAAAGGAGCGTCCTGGACGTAAGGAGGTTGTGCGCGTTCACCGGGTCGTCGGAGGGCGCGCTCACCTTCTTCTGGCTCGATAACTGCTTGTGCAGGCGGTAGATCTCATCCTGCTGCCGCATCATGTTCGTTATGTATGTGTCGTATGAGAGCTTCTGTGTGACCCTCATATAGCCTCCTACCTTATGTTAAGAAGTGTCTCGAGCATCTGGTCGGCTGTCTGCATGACCTTTGCCGCGGCCTCGAAGGCCCTCTGGAGCTTTACCAGGTTTATGGCCTCTTCCTCCAGCGAGACGCCGGAGACGGATTCCCTCGCGGCCCTTATCTCGTCGGAGTACGCCTTCTGGGCCCGGGCATTGAGCTTTACATTGTTTACCTCTGTGCCGAGGTCGGTTACTACCCGCTGGAAGAAGCTGCCGAAGGTCGCGCCTTCGACCGTGAGAGCGTCCCTCAGGTCTGCGAGGGCAGTCGCGTTGGCATTATCTCCGGGAACGCCGGCGGCGGTAGACGACGCCGCGACCTTGTTGGCGTCCGTTATGGCCACGGAGAAGTCCCTTGCCGCGTTCTCCATTACGCTTACCGTGAACCTGTCCCCTGCGGCGGGCGCGAGAGGGCTGTTCTGGATGGTCACGTTCAAGCCGTCAAAGGTTATCGGATTGCCCGAGGTATACGCGCCGCCTGTAACCACCATGTTGGTGGAAGTATTTACTACCGTGTACGAACCGGGGCCCGCGAACCTTATCTCGTAATCGTCGAGCGTTACCTGGCTGAGATCATCCACAAAGGCGCTCGATACAATGGCCCCGCCTGAATTTGAGACGCTCCCGCGGGTATAGACCGAAAGCGGGGCGAAGAAATCAGTGCTGGAAGAGCCGTCAAGGCCGAAGCCCGCCGCATGCTGCTGGTTCACTTCCTTTACCAGAGAGGCTGAAAGGAGGTTTACCTTGTCATGGACGCCTTGATAATAGGCGAGGCCTTCGAGGTCTCCCTTGAGGCTTCCGCCGGATATCCTGCTGTTGATGGTAGCGCCGTTTAAGATGATATTGTAGGACTCGGGCTCCCTTGGGTCTGCCGCGAGGGACATCCCTGATGTCCTGGTCCCGGCGACTATGAACGAGCCGCCGAGGAAGACGTCTGCCTGGCCATTGCCGTTCTCGGTGACGGAGATATCTACTATATTCGCGAGGTCTTCAAGCAGGATGTCCCGCTTGTCCCTCAAGTCGTTGGCGGCTATTCCGGCGAGCTCTGTGCCCGCTATCTGCCCGTTGAGTTCCGCTATGCGCAGAGCCAGGCTGTTTACCTCGTCGACCTTGCCCTCAATCGTGCCGTTGATATTGGCGATATTGAGCCTTATGCCCGAATCTATGGTGTTGATTGAATCGGCAAGGGCGTTCGCGTTCGCCAGGAGCGCGGACCTCTCTCCATAAGACGACGGGTTTGTCGCGACTTCCTCAAAGGAATTAAAGAGGGCGTCGAGTCTTGTGCTCAAAGAAGAGCCGTCGAGCCCGTTCATCACGGCTTCGAGGCCGGAGAGGTGCCCCCCGGCAGTCTCGTGCCTTGACAACAGGGAAACAGAGGTGCGGAGCTGTATGGTATTGAACGAATCGTAGACGCGCTGGATATTCGACGCATCGACGCCGGTGCCGAAGTAGAGCCCGCCGTATATGACAGGCTCCTTTGCCGTCAATTCGGCCCTTTGCCTGGTATATCCGTCGGTGTTGGCGTTTGAAATATTATGGGAGGTGACGTTCATGGCCTTCTGCGTGGCCATGAGGGCTGATTTCGCTATGTCGAATACCGCGTTCAGGCTGGACATGCTCAAGCCCCCTTACTGAGACGCGAGCCCTTGAGAGCGAACTCGTCAAGTTTGCCGCCCGGCTTGTAGACGCTGGGCTGGAGGAAGTTCCCCAGGAAGCCGAGCGTCTTTTTCACGTTTTCGAGGGAGTTCTCTATTACCCGTGCATTGAGGCTGTTGAGCTCTTTTACGCTCGACGCGAGCGTCTGGAGGGTGCTCCGGCAATTCTCAATATCCTGCTTTGCCGGACTTCCGGCCTTTTCTATTACCGCTGCGAGGCTCGGCTCCTGTTCAGCAGGCGCTCCGAGAAAGGAAAGCGCGGCGCGGATAAAGCCAGCCCTGGCTTCCGAGAGGGCGTTTACCCTCGTGACAAGGTGCTCCTTCTGCCCCACTATCTCATAGAGCGCCCTGTAATCCCTCGAGACTATCGCCTCGGTTTCCTTCTGGAGCAGCGAGACAAGCTCTTTGCAGAGCCTTATCTCTCCGTTAAGGTGTCCTATGAGCCTGTCTATTTCCATTCTTTCCTACTTTTTTGATTGAAGGGCGTCTCTTACCGCGCGCTCTATCATCTTTTCCGCGACTTTGCCTGCGTCTACTTCGTATATACCGAGATCGATGTCATTCTTGAGCTTTACTACCTTCTCCACCCTTATGTCCGGGACCGAATCCAGCAGGCCCTTTGCCCTGTTGAGTTCCCTTCCCTTGGAGGAGATATCTACGCTGTCTCCGCCGCTTTTACCGGCAGCGGAATCGTTCTTTTTTACATTGCCGCCGCCCTCATTCGCCTTTTTGACGAAATTGTCGGTTCCTACGCTGCCGGGCTTTTTACCGCCTATTTTCATGAATGCCTCCTAAAGTGCCGGATATGCCGGTCTCTTAACTTGAATATCGGCGGCATTTTTTCAAAACTTTAGGGCGGCAAGGCCTTTTGCGTCAAATATCCGGACAATTTCCTTTTTTTACACCTCTAACCGTAGAGGGTGTCAGGATTTACGGCGGTCCCGGATTTCAGCACCTCGAAGTGCAGGTGCGGCCCGGTCGACCGGCCCGTTGAGCCAACGTATGCTACTGGACTTGAGATATCGACCCTATCTCCTTCTTTTACAAGGTTTTTCTGGTTATGGCCGTACCTTGTCACATATCCGTTTTCATGCAGTACCTCGACCATGTTCCCGTAGCCGCCCTTCTCGCCGCTGAAGATGACCCTTCCGGGGGCAGCGGGATAGACGGGGGTACCCTGGCTTGCGGCTATATCGATTCCGTGGTGGAACCTCTGTACGCCCGTAATCGGGTCGATCCTGTGGCCGAACCTGGAGCTTACCCTGTTGAAATCCCTTACCGGATAGGTGAACGGCTCATCAGTTGGCGCCTGCACACCCAGCGCTGCCCTGGGCTCTGGAGCCGTTGCCTCCCTCTTCTCTATTGCAGGGACCCTGGGCGGAAGTTCAGTCCTGAGAGCCTGGGGCGCATCATCGGATGAAAGCTCACGGAGGAGCATCGCGGAGAGGCCTATGCCGCCTGCCTTGGCCATGTCCTTCGAAAGCTCTTCGTCGAGAAGAGAGG
>MGPL01000029.1:17228-23305 GCA_001797415.1 Deltaproteobacteria bacterium GWA2_55_10 | reverse complement strand
CGTCAGGGACTCAAGTCCGCCCGCCCCGGTCATATTTGCCGCACTTATTGGATTCATGGATTCCTTAAAGCCCGACCTTCTCGAGGTCGTGGGCTATATGCCTTATGCAGCACTCGAGCTCGTCGAGCGCGCCCGGCTCCTCTTTTATCCTCATGGCCGCGCCCATTATGGATACAAGCCCGTTCCTCACGTGGTGAGAGATGTAGCGCTTGCATTCCTTGGGTATCTCGATTGATTTCTGGATCGCCAGCTCGTCAGTCAATCCTTTTGCGCCCATAACCTGCTCCTTTTTTTCATCAGATCACTTCAAGCTCTGCCTGCAGCGCGCCCGCCGCCTTTATGGCCTGGAGTATGGCCACGAGGTCGCGGGGCGTCACGCCTATGAGGTTCAGAGCCCTCACAACGTCCCCGAGCGTTACGCTCTCGGGAAGGACGATGAGGCGGGACTTCTGCTCCTCGACCTCAAGGTTGTCGTACGGCACGACGACCGTCTCGCCCTTCTTTGAAAAGGCCGGGGGCTGGGATATGGCGTACTGCGTCTTTATCTCTATCGATATGTCCCCGTGTGAAACGGCGACGGTCGATATCTTTACGTTCTCGCCCATTACGACGGTCCCGGTCCTCTCGTTAACGATGACTTTCGTGACTGAGTCCGGGGCTACTTCGATGCCCTCGACCTTCGATATGAAGACGACAGGGTTGCTGAACTGCCGTGGCACCGTGAGCTTTATCTTGCCGGGGTCGACTGCAGAGGCCACTCCGCGTATGCCGAGATAGTCGTTTACGGCCCTTGCTACCCTCTCGGCCGTCGTAAAATCAGGGTTCCTCAAAGAAAGGTAGAGCTCCTGTTTGTTGGCAAGATCGAGGGGCACCTCTTTTTCGATTATCGCGCCTCCTGGTATCTTGGCGGCGGTCTGGTGGTTCTTCGTCACCCTTGCCGTATCGCTTCCGGCGGTGAAGCCCGCAAGCGCGAGCGGCCCCTGGGCAACGGCATATACATTTCCGTCATGTCCCCTCAGAGGGGTCGCTATGAGCGTGCCTCCCTGCAGGCTTGTGGCGTCTCCGAGAGATGAGACAACGACATCTATCTCAGCGCCGGGCTTTGAGAAGGCCTGAAGCTCCGCCGTTACGAGAACGGCTGCGGTATTCTTTACCTTGATGGAGTTCGGGTCGAACTTGAGCCCCATCTTGTTGAGCATGTTGGCGATCGACTGGGTGGTATAGACGGCGCTGGACTTGTCTCCGGTGCCGTTCAAGCCGACCACGAGCCCCCAGCCAACGAGCTGGTTGGGCCTGACGCCCTCTATGAAGGCGATGTCCTTTATCCTCGCCGCGCCCGATTCGGTTGCGGTCAAAAGGACGAATACTAACAGGATTAAAATCCTAAAAAGGCCAGACATTGTCCAGTATCCTCCTGAGCCAGCCCGGAGACTGCTCGTCGGCTATGACGCCCTTGCCCGAATACTCAATGCGGGCATCCGATAGAAGCGCCGAGGGCAGGATGTTCGCCTCGTTTATGTCCTCGGGCCTCGCTATGCCGCTCAATATGATGTACTGCTGCTCGTTATTTACTATGGTGTCCTTCCTGCCTTCGAGGACAAGGTTGCCGTTGGGCAGGACCTCGGTTATCCTCGTGGATATGATCGCGCGGAGCTCGCCGCTCCTCTTGGTGGTGCCTGAGCCGTCGAAGTCCGCGTCATAGCTCGATGCTATCTCCGGGCTGAAGGGCTGGCCCTGGTTGAGGAAATCCTTCATCCCGAAGTTAAGGGGCATCCCCAAAAACTTGGTTATAGCTATGTCGTTGCTGGAAGAGCGCGCGGTCGAGGTGGTAGCTTCTTTTATGGCGCTCGTCTTCTCGGATACCTGGACAGTAACTATGTCGCCGACGTTCTTGGCCCTCAGGTCCTGAAAGAGGGCGTTCCGGGATGTCTCGCCAGGCCAGATGGACCCGGTAGTGACAGGCACAGATCCGACCTTTACGGGTATGGATGCCGTATCGATCTTCTTTATCCCGGGTGCGGCGCACCCTGCGGCAAAAGCGATTGCGAATATCAGGATAGCTCTCTTCATAATGGTCCTTAAAAATTAATAACGATCTCGCCTGGCCCGGCAACAGTGCCGAGCACCTCTTTGCCTGCCCTGGTCCTTACCGCGACAGTGCCGCCCATCGGGCCCTCAGCCGCGGCAATGCCGCTCGACCGTATTGTTATCTTCTCTCCCTGAACTTTCAAGGTCACGCGCTCGCCCCTTTTTACCAGGACCTGGGGTTTTACGAAGCTCTTCTTTACTACTGAACCTGCGTTTATAGGCCTTTCAGCGACCATGCCTGAGAGCTCGTCTATTGACGAGAATGCGTCAGCGCCCTCGGCAAGCTCAACCCTTGCCACCTTGATGTCTTCCGCCTGTATCAGCATCCTTCCCTTGAGCGGCTTCAACGCTACGACCGCGTCCCTGTATACCCTTATCTTCGCAGTGCCCCAGACGGTCTTTGTACCCTTCCCTTTGGAGCTGACGTCGAGAGCGTACGAGACCTTTCCGGGGGAGGATATCCTCTTGGGCATCTCAAGCCTCATCGAATCGTATCCAACGGAGACTTCGAGCCCGGGTATCTCGATCTCGTCTATCTCGACGGACGAGCCGTCCCAGGGCAGGCCCTTGGCGAGCTCGTCCCTGACAAAGCCCCTCACGTCCTGACCGGCGTAGCCGCATACGGGCGCAAGGAGTAAAATGAGAGCTGATATCATGTGTCGCAGGCGCGTCATCGGTTACCTCTTCATCCCGTTCGCGGTCTGAAGCATCTCGTCGGTAGTCTGGATGGACTTGGAGTTTATCTCGTAGGCCCTCTGCGCCGCTATCATGTTCACCATCTCTTCGACCACGCTTACGTTCGACATTTCGAGGAAGCCCTGCGCCAGCGTGCCCAGTCCGTCCGTGCCCGGGGCTGCCACTGTGGCCACGCCCGAAGCGGCTGTCTCGGTGTAGAGGTTCTTCCCGATTGGCTGAAGGCCCGAGGAGTTTATGAACCTCGCAAGCTCCATGTTGCCGACCTGCGTCGGCACTGATATGCCCGGCTGGGTGACCGATACAATGCCGTCTGCGCTGATGGTAATGGCGAGCGCGTCGGACGGTATGGTTATCTGGGGCTCGAGGAGATATCCGTCGGAGGTGACAAGGCGGCCTTCGCTGTCCACCTTGAACTCACCTGTCCTGGTATATCCCGTTGAGCCGTCGGGCCTGGATATCTGGAAGAAGCCGTCGCCCTCGATCGCGATATCGAGCGGGTTGCCGCTCTGCTTGAAGTTGCCCTGAGTGAATACCTTTTCAGTCGAGACCGTCCTTACGCCCTGCCCTATCTGTATGCCCGTGGGAACCATCGTCGAAGGGGACGAGGACGCGCCCGCTGACTTTATCTCCTGGTAGAGGAGGTCCTGGTAGTCGGCCCTGCTCTTCTTGAAGCCGGTCGTGTTCACGTTCGCCAGGTTATGGGCGATTATGTCTATGTTCATCTGCTGGGCCTCCATGCCGGTGGAGGCTGTCCACAAAGCCCTTATCATCTTTAAACCCTCCTTTGGTTAAGCTGTCCTGCCGACCTCTTCGACGGCCTTTCTGGTCATGTCGTCTATGCTCTGTATGAGCTTGGTATGGGTCTCGTAAGACCTCATGGCCTCTATCATTGTGGTCATGGCGCGGACGGCGTTGACGTTCGAGGCTTCTATATAGCCCTGCTCGACCTGTGTGTTCGGGTTAGCCGGTACCTCGCCTGCGCCATTTGGGGCCGCAAAATAGGATCCTTCGCGCCTCAAGGCGCCGGGGTTGGTGAAGTCCACGAGCTTGAGCCTGCCGGCTTCTATGCCGTTTATGTTGATGCCGCCCGCGGCGTCTATCTTTACATCCGTTCCCGGAAGCTTTATCCTGCCGTTCTCCCCCAGCACGGCGTTGCCGTCCCTTGTTATAAGGTTCCCGTCCTTATCGAGCGTGAAGCTCCCGTCCCTCGTGTACCTGATTCCAGAAGGGGTTTCCACGGCAAAAAAGCCTTCGCCCTTGATGGCCACGTCAAGCTTCCTCTCGGTCCTCTGAAGCGGGCCCTGGCTTATGTCCGTGACAATGTCGTCGAGCTTGCCGAATGTGCGCACCTTGTACGCATCTGTCATCGAGTCCTCGAAAAGGGGCCTCTGCCCCTTGAAGCCCGATGTGTTGACATTGGCCAGGTTGTCTGTCAGCGCCTCCATCCTTCTTTCCTGGAGGACAGCGCCTGAGAGAGCTACGAAGATTCCCTTGTCCATTTCAATCTCCTTTAAGACAACAGGCTATAACTGCAACAGCCATGCCAAGCCCGATATAAAAGCGTTTTCGATAAAAGGCCCGGCTTTATATACTCTTCCGGCCGGATTATTTTTCCCAAAGGGGAATTTTTTTCCCTTACATCCGTTTAAGCGAGAAGAGCAGCTCCGCCTCACCGTTGAGCAGACCCAGGCTCTTTGCAACATCAGACGCCGGAACGCCCGACCTGTGCATACGGAGGGCCTTTGAATATACGTCCTCAGAGAGCCTCTGGATGTCCTCTTCCCTGCCTGCGGCCTGGACCTTCCTTATCATCTCCTCTATCTCGGAGGTCCTGCCGGAAAGCTTCCTGCCGTACCTCTCAAAGTCGGATCCGAGCTGTGAGGCCGCGGCGCGGACTTCGTTGAGCTCTTTTTTGAGGTCAGCCAGGAGCGCGTCGCCCATAGATGAGTCCGGGGCCCGGTTCATGCCCCCTCTCCTGAAAAGGAGGATATAGAGTATCCCGGACATGAACGCTACGTTTACTGCCAGGAGTATCACAGCCCAGATGAACATGTTGGACCTCGCGGTTGTGTATTCTGCAAGCCTGAGAAGGCTTCCGAATCTTTAAGTTTGCAAAAGCCGTGCCTCGGCATGAATTCTTTGCTGTGATTCTTTTGGGAGAGGAGTACCCGGAAATGAAAAAAGGGGCCTTCCGGCCCCTGGCAGGTCAAAAACTATAATAAAATCAGCTCAGTGGAAATCAGTGCCCTGGGAGAATGAAAGCTTTACGTTCTCTTCCATCTGACCTACCTGGCCTTCTTGCATGCCGAGGAGTTCGGGCAGCTTGCCGTATTTGACGTCGTCACCGCCAGGTTTCCTCCATCCCATGCCAAACTTTTGGCACATCTTGTCGGCAAGCGAAATGGCGTAGGCCAGGTTGGCTACCTGCTTTTCCGAAGCCAGGGCGCTGTGGTCGTCGAAAGAACGAATCAGGGTCTCGAGCTTCTCCGGGAAGCCCCATTTCTTGACTATGAAGGCCCCGACCTCCCTTTGCGAGAACTCGAAGACCTCCTTTTCAGCCTCTTCAAACGGGACCGAGTCGTTATATACCCGCTGCATTACGAGCGCGAACTTGTCCGGGCACTCGTTGTTGAGTACCACCTTGCCGACGTCGTGCAGCAACCCGCCTATGAAGGCGTCTTCAGGGTCAGAGTTCCTGGCCTGCTTCGCTATGACGTTAGCGGCAAGGGCCGAGCCTATCATCTGCTGCCAGATGAGCTTCTCGGTGAGCCCGAACCTCTTGTAGACGTTCTTCATCGAGGTCGCGACCACTATGTTCCTGACGGCGTTCAGCCCGAGCCTCAGGATGGCCTGCGTCAGGTTCTCTATGTTCCTGTAGCTGCCGTAAAAGGCCGAGTTTGCTATCTTCAATATCTTGGTCGTAAGCCCGGGGTCGGCGCCGATGAGCCTCTTTATCTTCTCTATCGAAACGTCCGGGTCGGACATCATCGCGAGGACCTTCTGCGTGGTCGCCGGCAGCACCGGCAGCTCAAGCGACTTGCTTATTATCTCCTCGAGGCTCTTAGCGGTATTGATTGCAGCGTTCATTCCCCTCTCCTCCTCATTTCCGGGATATCAGGCCATGCAGCCCGCGGCCTTAAGGCCGGATTTCTCCAGATGCGCGCTCAAGGCGCGCTGTTTTTCGCCTTCGCCGGTTTGCCTGCCGGCAAGCCGGAACCTGGCCACTATCTCCTGGAGCTCGGCGGCAAGACGCGCCATCTCCTCCGTTGCATTTGTGACCTCGCCTGTGGCCG
>MGPL01000029.1:15748-17200 GCA_001797415.1 Deltaproteobacteria bacterium GWA2_55_10 | reverse complement strand
GGACTCCATGTTCCGCGCGATATCGTCGGCTGTCGTGCTCTGCTCTTCCGCCGATGTAGCTATGTGGGTTATTCGCCCGGTCACGTTTTCTACGCCGGTGACTATCTGCTTCAACGCGTCTCCGGCCCTGTTCGCGAGCCTTACGCCGTTGTCGACCTTGTTGATGCCCTCTGACATGGCCTCTACCGCCTTTCCGGTACCGGCCTGTATCGTGTTGATCATCTCGCTTATCTCCCGGGTGGCCCTGGTCGTCCTTTCAGCGAGCTTCCTGACCTCGTCGGCGACTACCGCGAAGCCCCTGCCCTGCTCTCCTGCCCTTGCAGCCTCTATAGCCGCGTTGAGCGCAAGCAGGTTGGTCTGGTCAGCTATGTCGTTTATGACGGAGACTATCGTGCCTATCTCCTCCGAGTTCTTGCCGAGGGCCTTTATGGTCCGGGCCGTCACTGAAGTCGACTCGGAAACATCCTGCATGGCCCTTATAGCCTGCTCGACGACATTGCCCCCGTCTAGCGCTATGTTCTGGGCATCCCTTGCCGATTCGGCTACCTGCTGGGAGTTCCTGGCGACCTCCATGACGGTCGCGTTCATCTCCTCCATAGCAGTAGCGACCTGGGCCGTCTGCGAGGATTGCCTGCCCGCGCCGGCTGATATCTGTGTGGCGGAAGCAGACAGCTCTTCCGACGCGGAGGCCAGCAGCGTCGAGGATTCGGCTATCCTGCCGATTACCTCAGAGACGTTATCTGCCATACCGTCCACGCTCTTGCCCAGCGATACTATCTCGTCATCCATATCCTTGCCGAGGAACCTTGTGCTTACGGCAGCCCTTCTCGTGAGGTCGCCCGCCGACAGGCTCTTTACCGCGTCGTTTATCCTGACAAGGGGCTTCAAGAGGTGCTCGTTGGAGACCCACATGAAAAAGACGCCAAGCCCGATGGAAAGTACGAGCATAACGGCCATGCTGGCAATGCCTTTTACAGCTCCGCTCCTTGCCCCGTTCGATATCTCCCTTGACAGCTCGTCGCAAGCCTTGACAACATCGGGCGTATAGACATCGGCCAGCTCGCTCATCTTCGTCGCGAACAGGTCCTTGTTCTCGATGCCCTTTGACACGAGATCCTTTCTCTTATCCCACAGCTCATGGATCTCCTTTGAGCCGCCGAGCCTCTCCATCGCGGCGTCGGTGTCCTTTACGACGGCGGAGATCCTCTCCAGCAGGTCCTCTTTATCGTAATTGCTCCTCGCGTAGCGCTCCATAAGATAGGAGAGGCTCGCGGTCTTCGCTTTAAGAGTCCCTGCCAGGTCAGCGCTCCCCACGCCTGAATTGACCTCTTCTATCATCGGGAAGGTAGTGTCCTCAAGCTCCACCATAATGGCGCTGAGTTCATCGCCGCTCTCCATGGCCCCGTCAAGAGCCTTTTTCATCGAGCTCCATTTCCCTTCCACCGCGTCGAG
>MGPL01000029.1:8018-15731 GCA_001797415.1 Deltaproteobacteria bacterium GWA2_55_10 | reverse complement strand
GTTGAGGATATAGTTTATCTCGACGGCCCTCTTCCTTAGCTCTCCCGCGCTCTCTACCTGAGCCAGATTCCTGCTCATGCCGCTGATCAGGAAATAGATTATCGGGACCTGGATGAAGAACAGCGCTATAAGGACGACGTAGCTTCCCAGGAACCTCGATTTTACCGAGTTAAGTTTTATGCGTGAATATATTCCCATGTCAAGCCACTTCGCCGAGAGATTCTCTTTCGCTCCTGGTAAGAACCTTTTCGACATCGAGCAGTATAAGCAGCCTTCCTTCGAGCTTGCCGACCCCCTTTATGTACTCCGAGTCCACTCCGGTGACCATGGCCGGCGGCGGCTCTACCCTGTCAGCCGGAAGCCTCAGGACTTCGGAGACTGCGTCGACTTTAAGCCCTACTGTCCTGCTTCCAACCTCGACGACGATTATGCGGGTCTCGTTCGTGCTCGAGTCAGCGCCGAGGCCGAACCTCTTGCGCAGATCGAGCACCGGGATGACCTTGCCGCGAAGGTTTATGACCCCTTCGACGAAATCAGGGGCCTTCGGGACCCTGGTTATCTCCATCTGCCTGATTATCTCCTGCACGCGCAGGATATCGAGAGAGAACTCCTCGTTGCCAAGCCTGAATGTGACAAGCTGAAGCACTTCCCTGGGATCGAGCTCTTTTTTCGGGTCCATCGGCAAAACCTCCTGACGCTTTTATCTGCTTTTCATTACTTCGGCGCTTCCAGCCGAAAACTTGAGAAACTATCGGCTTGCCTATCTTATCGACGCCATGTTCGGGTCCAGCACCATTATATCGACCCTCCTGTTCTTTATCCTTCCTGAGGGCGTGTCATTGGTGTCTATGGGACGGAACTCGCCGAAGCCGAGGGCCGAGAGCTTTCGCGGGTCACAGGCGTGGGCGTCTATCAGGTACTTGAGGATCTTCAATGACCTTGCGGTCGAAAGGTCCCAGTTCGAGGGGAAGCGCTCGGTGGATATGGGCACATTGTCCGTATGCCCTTCTATCCTTATGCTGTTCGGCAGGCCGACGAGCACTCTCGCCACCTCGTCTATTACCGGCAGGGCCTCCGATAGAAGCTTGTCGCTTCCAGGCTCGAACAGGGTGCCCTCGGATATTCTTATGGTGATCTTCTGCCCGTCCTGTATTATCGTGAGCTTCTTGTCTTTTTCAAGGTCCTGCAGCGCGGTCTGTATCTTCTGGTAGTTGTTCGTGAACATGTCCTTGAATTCGTCTGACATGTGGGAGCGCTGCTCCTTCACGAACCTCGGCCCTTCCTGCATCTTGGTCGAGGTGTACATGGTCGGATTGAAGGCGATCGCAAGCGATTCGCTCAATATCCTGAACTTGCCCTCGTTCACCGACGAGATGGCGTACATGCTGACGAAAAAGGCGAACAGGAGCGTTATGAAGTCCGCGTAGGACACCAGCCAGCGCTCGTGGTTCTCGTGCTCTTCGTGCCTCTTCTTCCTTGCCATCTCTTCTCCGTCCTTAACAGGCCCCGTAGAGCATTATTTCTTCCTCTGGGATTCCCTCAGGAAGCCCACGAGCTTCTCCTCTACCCTGCGGGGGTTCTCTCCCTCTGACAGGGCGATAAGGCCCTCGACCATCATCTCCTGCCTGATTACCTTCTCCCTTATCTTTATCTTCATCTTTCCGGCAAGGGGCAGGTACAAGAGGTTGGCAGAGCCTACGCCATAGACCGTAGCGACAAAGGCGACCGCTATTCCAGCGCCGAGCTTCTGCGGGTCTGCAAGGTTTTCCATGACATGGATAAGCCCGAGCACCGCTCCGAGAATGCCTATGGTAGGGGCGTAGCCTCCGGCGGAATCCAATACCTTCGCGGAGGTAAGGTTGTACTCCTCGTCATGCCCTATCTCTATCTCGAGGATCTCCCTGGTGAGCTTGGGCTCGGTGCCGTCTACCACGAGCTGAAGGCCCTTCTTCAGGAACGGGTCCTGGACCTTCTTTATGCTCGTCTCAAGCGCCAGAAGTCCGTCCTTCCTGGCCACGGCGGCCAGGTCGGACAAGAGCTTTATGGTCTTGTACGGGTCTCCCTCGTTGCTGAGGATAACGAGCTTCATATTCTTCATGCACAGTATTACGGTGTGCATGGGGTAGTTCACCAGCACCGCGCCTATCGTGCCGCCGAATACGATGATGGCGGCCGTGAACTGCATTATCGATCCCATGGAGCCGCCCTCGAGTATCTGTCCCCCGAGGATAGCGCCAAAGCCCAGGATGGTTCCTACTATCGTCAATATATCCATGAAAAGAATTCTCCGGTCAGATCATATTCACTATTTCTGCTGCTATCAGGTCCAGCGGCACTATCTTGTCCGCCAGCCCCGCGTCTATCACGGACTTCGGCATCCCGAAGACCGTGCAGGTCTCTTCGTTCTGTGCGAGCGTCTTTCCGCCCTTTTCCCTGATGAGCCTCATGCCCTCCCTGCCGTCGTGCCCCATTCCGGTGAGTATCACTCCGAGCGACCTTCCGGGATAGTTCTCGGCGACCGAGGTCATGCTAACGTCGATGCAGGGCCTGTAGAGCGCTTCCCTGGGCTCTTCATCTATGCTCAGGGAATAGTCGGTCAGGTTCCTTCTCCTGACCCTGGTCTGCAGCCCGCCGGGGCATACGAAGACCTGTCCCGGCTTTATTGCCTCGCCGTTTTCAGCCTCTTTCACGTCGAGCTTGCAGAGTTCATTGAGCCTCTCGGCAAACGGACCGGTAAAGGCCCTGGGCATATGTATCGAGACGAGTATGCCGACATCCATCCCTGCGGGCAGGTGCGAGAGTATTGCCTGCACTGCCCTGGGGCCGCCTGTCGAGGCCCCTATGGATACGAACGCGACCTTGAGAGTCCCGTAGCTTCTCTTTTTAGGGGCAACAGCCGGGGCCTGTACGGCAGGTGACGCCTGCACAGGGGCCTGCGCGGGCCTTAAAGAGAGGAACTGGCCTTTTTTCCTCGCCAGCACCTTTATCTTGCCTATGAGCTCGTCCTGAATCTTCATGAGGTCGAGCGCCGAGGTGACGAGGTTTTTGGATATATAGTCCGCCGCGCCCTTATCGAGCGCCGTAAAAGTGGATTTTGCCCCTTCCTTCGTAAGCGAGCTCACCATTATAATAGGCGTCGGCATGCGCTCCATTATGCGCTCGGTCGCTTCCAGCCCGTCCATCCTGGGCATCTCAAGGTCCATGGTGATGACGTCCGGCTTGAGCTGCATCGCCATCTCGACGCCTTCGGCCCCGTCGCGCGCGGTCCCGATGACCTGTATGTCCGGGTCCGTCTCGAGCATCTGCCTTATCACCCTTCTCATGAAGGCTGAGTCGTCTATTATGAGAACCCTTGTCTTCAATCTATCCCCGCCGTCAATGTACGTATCCGCCCACGGCTGGCGCAAGCAGTCCGGCCATGTCGAGTATCAGTATGACGTTTCCGTCCCCGGTTATGCACGCGCCGGCAATGCCTTCAGTGCCCTTCAGGTACTCGCCCATCGATTTCATGACGATCTCTTCCTGTCCGTGCAGCCTGTCCACGAGTATCCCGAACTGCTTTTCGCCGATGCCTATGACAACGATATACTTCCATTCGGACTGGGCTGCCTCAGAGCAGCCGGAAACAAGGCTTCCGAGGCGGACAACGGGGAATACCCTGTCCCTGATGTTTATTACCTCTTTGCCTTCTATCGTCCTTATTTCATCGGCTGTGACCCTGATGTTCTCTATGACGTTCGAGAGCGGTATGCCGTAGACCTCTCTTCCTGCCTCGACCGTGAGGGCCTGGATGATGGCCAGCGTCAAAGGCAGCCTGAATGTTATGCGGGTGCCTTTGCCAAGCTCCGAGTCTACCGATATCGTGCCGTTTATCCTGGCTATGTTGGTCTTGACCACGTCCATGCCAACGCCGCGTCCAGAGATATTGCTCACTTTGCTTGCGGTAGAGAAGCCCGGGATGAATATAATGTTGAACGCGTCCTTTTCAGATAGTTTTTCAGCCTCTTCCTGGCTGATAAGCCCTTTTTCAACAGCCGATTTCTTGACCCTTGCGGCATCTATGCCCTTGCCGTCGTCTGATACGCATACAATAATATTCCTGCCCTCCTGGTAGGCCGACAGCCCTATGCGTCCGCACCTGGGCTTTCCGGCAGCCTCCCTCTCGTCAGGCATCTCCATGCCGTGGTCGACCGAGTTCCTGATGAGATGCACCAGAGGATCGCCTATCTCTTCGATTACGGTCTTGTCCATCTCGGTCTCTTCGCCGCTCAAGACAAGCTCCACTTCCTTGCCGGTCTGCCTCGCAAGGTCGCGCACCATCCTGGGGAATTTATTGAAGACCTTCGCGATGGGCTGCATCCTTATTTTCATTACCGCCAGCTGCAGGTCGGCCGTAACGAGGTCGAGCTGGGCTATTGCTTCGTTCATGTGACTATGAAGGTCCTGGCTTATGCCGCTCTCGGAGAGCCTGGAGCCCAGCCTCATGAGCCTGTTCCTTGAAAGGACCAGCTCTCCGGAGAGGTTCAAGACGCTGTCCAGCCTGTCTATGTCGACCCTTATGGACTGGTCCTTTGCGCCTGCGGACTCTTCCGCCTTCGGCCTTGACTCCTCTTCCGCCGCTTTCTTCGGTGCCGCAGGCGCCGTCTGATTAACCGGCTCTGCCGCGGCGGCCTTGCCGGTCGATATGTCATTAAGGAGAGCGATTACGGGGGCCGTGTTCTCCTCCCTGCCGTTCTTTTCGCGGATGTTGCCCAGTATGATCTTGATGAGGTCGACGGACTGCAGTATGGCGTCCATTATGACGGGCTTGACCTGCATCTCGCCCTTGCGGAGCTTGTTGAGGACGTCCTCGGTCACATGGGTGACGTCCACCATCTGCTGAAACCCGAGGAATCCGGCCGCCCCCTTTATGGTATGGATGGACCTGAATATCTCATTCAGGAGCGCGGTATCGCCGGGGGATTTCTCCAGCTCTATGAACTTCTGGTCGAGAAGATCGAGCCCTTCGGTCGCCTCCGTGATGAAGTCGTTTATAATGTCATCCATCTCATCCATTGGAAAGGACACGGCAATCCTCCTTTAAGCCCCGAGCTCCTTGAGGAGCTTGTCGACGACATCCTGGTTTATAACCACATTCCCGGCCTTCCTGGGCTCTGACGAGGCGTTCAGGCCGGCCTCGTCTATCCCGAAGCTCAGGGCTATCTCGACGAGCTTTTTCTCGACGACATCAAGGGAGCCTATCACCTTCTTGAGCTTCTGGCCGGTAAGGTCCTGGAAGGACATGAGGGCGAAGAGCTCCATCATGCTCTCCTTACCCTTGGCGTTTATAGCCGCGAGCTCTTTCGCGAGCTCCGCTCCCTTGCCTGGGTCGGCCGAAGGGTTGGCGGACCATTCCTCAAGGGCCTTGATCAGAGCCCCTGTCCTTTCCTGGTCGGACAAATGCTCCTCGACGGTATTCATTATCTTGTTGGCCGCGTTCTCGAGATCGCCTGTAACGTCTGAGAGCTGGCATGAAGCTTCCGGGAACTTTTCGGTCCCCATCTTTACGGTCGTTTCAATGGAATCGAGCCCCTGCCTCGTTCTGTCAATGAACTTGGCCAGGCCTGAGAGCTCATCCTTGATCTTCGTCATCACTACGTTCCAGTCCTTACGGCTCATCGGAATACCCCCTGTAAAAACAAAATTTTAACTATCGATTACTGGTTTACCTTCTGAAGGATGAGGTCTATCCTCTCCTTCAGGGCCGCGGCGGTAAAGGGCTTGACTATGTAGTTGTTGACCCCTGCCTGGACAGCCGTTACCACGTTCTCCTTGGCGGCCTCGGCGGTGACCATGAGCACAGGCGTGTCCTTGAGCTCGGCATCCGACCTTATGGCCTTAAGGAGCTCTATCCCCGGCATGTTCGGCATGTTCCAGTCGGTGACGACGAAGTCGAACTTGCCGGCCCTGAGCTTCTCGAGGGCCGTGGTGCCGTCGTCGGCCTCATCGACGTTGTTGTACCCGATCTCTCTCAGGATGTTCTTTATTATCCTCCTCATGGTGGAGAAATCGTCCACTACGAGGATCTTCATGTTCTGATCAAGCATCTTATCCCTCCTAACTGTAAATTATTGTCGTCAGATGAGTTTCTCTATCTCGTACAGCAGCCGATGGGGCGATATGGGCTTTGCCAGGTAGGTCGTAACGCCGGCCTCCATGCCCATCTTCCTGTCGGCCTCCCCTGCCTCGGTGGTTATCATTATTATCGGTATTTCCTTGTAGGCGTCCTGCCCACGGATGCTCTTTGAGAGCTCGTAACCGTCCATCTGGGGCATGTTGAGGTCGGTTACTATGAGGTCTATGGGGCTTGTCGCCATGATCTCGAGCGCCTCTATTCCGTTGCACGCGCTTATGATCTTGTACCCCTTCTCCTTGATGATGTACGACAGCAGCTTCCTTGTCGTGTCGCAGTCATCGACCACCAGAATCTTTTTTTCCATACATCCCGCCCTCGGCTTAGATTTTTTGATAAACGACCGAACGCTCTATGCTGACCGGCCTGAAAAGCCTCGTAATATTGTGCAGCGACTCGGAGAAGCCCACGAACAGGTACCCGCCCTTCTCCATGCTGTCGTATATGTGCCCTATGGCCTTTTTCTTGGACGCGTCGTCGAAGTATATGAGGACGTTCCGGCAGAAGACCACGTCCATGCCCCTTATCATCCTGGTCTCAAGCGATTCCATGAGGTTTATCTTCCTGAAACGGACGAGGTCCTGGGCCTTCCTGCTGACCGTGTAGCTCTCACCCTGGCCGTTGAAGTACTTTCTGAGGTACTGCTCCGGCGTGTTCCTGAGCGCGTACTTCTCGTAGACCCCGGCCGCGGCCGCCCTCAAGACGTTGTCGCTTATGTCGCTCGCGAGTATCTCCATGTTCCAGCCCTTCAGGTGCAAGCCCTCCTCGAGGAGTATCATCGCCAACGTCAACGGCTCCTCGCCCGTGGAGCATGCCGCGCTCCAGAGCTTAATTGACCTCGATGCGCCCCGGGACTTCTCCTCGACCACCTTTGCCACAACGCCCTTCCTGAAGGCATCGAGCTGCGGGCCGTCTCTGAAAAAGCTGGTCTCGTTCGTGACTATGGTATTGAGAAGCGATTGCAGCTCCCTGTCCTTCTCCCCGTCGTAAGTCAGGAAGTAGTAGTAGTCCTCGAACGTCTTCAGGTTTCTCTCTTCGAGCCTTCTTGAGAGCCTCGTCTCCAAAAGGTACTTCTTCGTCTCAGGAAAGAATATCCCGCACCTTTTATAGATGATATCCCTCAGGAGCAGAAAGGTCTCGTTGGAAAGACCCGGCCTATTTATACCCAGAGTCAGCATCTAAGAGTTTCTATCGCGCTCTCTACGGCGCCCCTTACGCTGGGGTCCGGATGGTTTATGAACTGCATCAGGGTATCGAGCGCGGCGGTGGCGCCGAGCCTCTCAAGCGCCCTCGCCGCGGCGGCCTTCACAGGAGCCTCGTCCTTTACGAGCTTTTCTATCAACATGCCCTCGATGTCGTGCTCTCCGAGCTCTCCGAGGAGCAGCACCGAGTGGTACCTTACCCAGATATTCCTGTCCTTGAGCGCGGCTACAAGGGCGCTCTTTATCTGTTCGCCGCTCCAGCCGCCAAGACCCTTGAGGACGGAGAGCTTCACGTCGTCGCTCTCGTCGGTAAGGCCCTTCACTATCTCGTCTATGGCA
>MGPL01000029.1:0-7998 GCA_001797415.1 Deltaproteobacteria bacterium GWA2_55_10 | reverse complement strand
CATCGACTTGTAGGCGGCCTTCCTGACATTCGGGCTGGGGTCCTTTGCCGCCTTCTTGAGCGACGCGAGCGCTTCTTCGTCGCCGACGAGCCCTAACCCCCTCGCCCCCATCTCACGGAGATCGGCGTTCCCGTCCTCGAGCAGCCGGGTGAAACCCTTTCTGACGGATTCCGAAGCTATGAGCGCAATACAGTCGGTCATCTCCTCCATCACGTCCCTGTAAGACTCCTTGCGGATAGCGTCGAAGAGGACCTTTAAGGAAGAAGCCCCGGCAAGCGAAGCCAGCGCCCGCGCAGCGATCTTTCTCGTATGTCCGTCAGAGCTCACCAGGAACTGATAGAGGACCTCTATCGACCCGGCAGAGCCTATGGCCTCGAGCGCCGAGACAACCTCCCTCAGCTCATTCTTCGAGACCCTGTTTACGAGGTCCTTGAGGATCGGCACGGCGGCCGTCGACTTCATCTCTCCAAGAGCCTTCACAAGCACCTTGAGGCTTTTCCCTCCCTGCTCGACCTTCTCCTTTATCGCAGGCAGGAGCCTGCGTCCGGCCAGGCAGACAACGACGTCTACAAGGAAACCTTCGGTGTCCTCGTCTATCTCGTTCTGGCCCTCTATGAATGCGAAGACCTGCTCGATGCCGTCAGGCAGCCTCAGGAGCGCGAGCCCCTTAAGCGCTTTTATCTGGCCGGCCCTGTCCTCGTCGTCAAACGCCTTTGACAGAAAGCTGAAATACGTTTTTTTGAACTCTGTAGTAGGCCTGAACTCCGACTCAGCCGAAAAGACCTTCTCAAGGAGCGCCACAATCGCGCCTGTGCTGTAGCTCTTGCCCTTCCTTACCATCGGCTCGAGCTTCATCAAGACCGCTTCCGCGTCCTGTACAGACGCCAGCTTCGCGACCGCGTCTATAGCGGCCTCTTTTATAAGACCCGAGTCGGTCTCGGTCATCCTGATAAGGGGCTCAAGCGCCCTTCTGTCCTGCATGAGGCCGAGACCCTCGATAGCCGAAAACCTCACCCATTCTTCCGTATCGTCAAGGGCCTTCAATAGAGAAGGGACCGATTCTGCGGATTTCAGCCTGCCGAGGCATACGGCAATGGATGCCCTGACGTTCGGGTTATTATGCTCAATCAGCGGATGGAGGCGCCCAAGCGCGCGCTCCTCTCTCGTATTTGAAATAATATCAACGGCGAACTTCACCACGTCGTCGTCGCTGTACGTAAGGAGCTTCGTCAGAGAATCGAAGGCCTGCGGCCCCAGGAGCTCGAGGATCTCCACGCCCATGTTCCTGAGCGATGCGCTCTCTTCGCTCAAAAGGGGGACAACCGCCGCCGCCACGTCCTCTCCCCCGATGGAAGTAAGCGCGTGAATGGATGCCTCCCTTACCCCGGGGTCCTGGTCGCGCAGAAAGCCCACGAGCGATGGCACGAACTCCATCATCCTGCCGTCGGCAATGGCAACACAAGCGTCCCTTCTAAGGTACGGGTCCGCGGAAGCAAGCATTTCTCTTACGGAATCAGCTTTTTCCATATCCACCCTTCCTTTTTATCGGGTAAAAAGCCCAGATTCTTAAATTTTTTTGTCACAATCGTACCTACAACATCTTTTTCAGCCTTGCCTTGAGCCTGTGCATGGTCTGGCTGTGGAGCTGGCAGACCCTGGACTCGGTGATCTCCAACACCTTTCCTATCTCCTTCAGGGTAAGCTCGTCATAATAATAGAGCGATATTATAAGCTTTTCCTTCTCAGGGAGAGACTCGACGGCCTCGGCCACCTTCTTCTTTATTTCGTTGAACTGGACCACGGTCATGGGATCCGCGCCCTCGGGGTCCTTTATGCACTCAAGGATGTCCATGCCCTCGTCGTGGCTCATGCCGAGGTCTTCGAGGTTCATGACGCTTACGGCGCTGACCTGGGAGAGGATGCTATTGAGCTCGTCCGCCGATATGTCGAGGAACTTTGCGACCTCCTCGCTCTCGGCAGGCCTGCCTGTTCGCCTTTCTATCTCGCCGTAGGCCTTCTCGAGCTGGTTGGACTTGTCCCTCATGGACCTGGTCATCCAGTCCATGCTCCGGAGCTCGTCCATGATCGCGCCCCTTATCCTGATGGATGCGTAGGTGTTGAACTGCACTCCCTTGCCCGTATCAAACCTGTCGATGGACTCCAGTAGCCCTATCGTGCCCGCGCTTATGAGGTCGTTGACGTCGATGTGCGGCGGCAGGTTTACCGCCACCTGGTAGGCTATTATCTTTACCAGGTGTATGTTCTCCTCGAGGAACCTGTCTCTGTCCAGCTTTACAATGGTCTGCATTGGCCTCATCCTCTCAGTCAATTCTTTCAGATACTTCTCGCCAGGAACTGCCTCCAGAAAAACTGCATTCCGCCTTTGAGCCCGTCCTGTACCGGCAGCTCGCATATCTCCCTCGCAATCTCCTGATAACATTGGCTTGCCTTGGATTCCGGATAGAGCTCTATCACCGCTTTCTGCCTTATGACCGACTTCTGGATGTTCTCGTCAAGGAGAACGCACCCGATGTACTCGACCGATATGTTGAGGAATCTTTCGGCCGCAAGGCTTATCTTCCTGTATACGTCCTGCCCCTCTTTTCTGCTCTTCACCTCGTTGACGAGGAGCTTGAACCTCCTCTCGCCGTGCTTGTTGAGGAGCACCTTCATGAGCGCGTAGGCGTCGGTTATCGCGGTCGGCTCAGGGGTGACGACGACCATTATCTCCTGCGCCGAGACGTTGAAGAAAAGGACGTTATCCGATATGCCCGCGCCAGTGTCGATAATCATGATGTCGAAGAGCGATTCGAGCTCCTCGAGATGAGATGCCATGCAGAGCCTCTCTTCAGTGGAAAGAGCGGTAAGCTCCTGCACGCCCGAGCTTGCCGGGAGTATCTTTATGCCCTCCGGCCCGTCGACCAGCACCTCTTGTATGCCCTTCTCGCCGCGGAGCAGGTGCCCCATGTTGAACCTTGGCGCCAGTCCGAGAAGCACGTCGAGGTTGCCCAATCCGAGGTCAGCGTCGAGGAGAAGTACCCTCTTTCCCATCCTGGCGAACGCTATCGCGAGGTTGGCTACCGTGTTGGTCTTGCCCACGCCGCCTTTGCCGCTGCTTACCGCTATGACCCTTGTGCCGGATATTGCCGGCGATTCATCTTCCATAAAGCTCCTGAGCGTAACTGCCTGATCCATTTAATAGTTCTCCTTAATTCGGCATTATGTATTGCATGAGCCTTTCGCGGGAGGCGGCCTCGATGTCCTCAGGGACGCGGCTTCCGGTCGAAAGGTAGGCTATCGGTTTCTTCGCGAGCACCATCGCGTTCAATATCGGCCCGTGCGAACTGCCCTCGTCGAGCCTGGTGAAGCTCAGCGAATCGAGCGGCAGGGCGCTGAAGCCCTTGACCGAGGAATACAGGGCCTCGTCCCTCGACTGCGAATTGAGCACCAGGTTGAACTTGATCCCCGGGACTGCGTCGGCAAAGGCCTTGAGCTCGTTCATTCCCCGGATGTCGTTCTGGTTCCTCCCGGCCGTATCGATAAGCACCAGGTCCTTGTCGTTGTGCGCCTTTATGAATCCGCGCAGCTCGTTCGTATCCTTCGCGACCTCAACGGGCACGCCCATGAGCCTACCGTAGATCTTGAGCTGCTCGACAGCGCCAATCCTGTAGGTGTCTGTGGTGATGAGGGCAGTGCGCTTCTTTTTCCTGAGGGCGTTCAATGCCGCGAGCTTGGCTATGGTTGTCGTCTTGCCCACGCCTGATGAGCCTACAAAAGCGACGACGCCTTTTGAAGCGAGCGGGTCGGAGACGGCTATCTTGTCGTAGACCTTCTTCTTTATGCAGTTCTTCAGGAATACGACATCGGTCGCCTTTTCCCTGGTCACGCCGCTAAGGGTGTTCATCAGTATCTTTTTGGCAAGCCGCCTGTCGATCCCGTGAGAGACAAGGTTCTCCTCCAGCCTCGTGAAGACGTCAGAGAGCGGACCGTCCGCGGATGTCACCATGTTCATGCACAGATTCTTGAGTTCCTTCAATTCCCTGAGCTCACGCCTGAGCTCTGAGAGCTCCTCGGGGAGCCTCAGTGTCCCTGCATCGGCGGCCGCCCTTTGCGCAGGGCTCGCTAATGCCCTGGGCGCGGTACTGAGCGAGAGGTCGACCGGGGCCGAGAGGTCGTAATCGACGGCAGCGACCACTTCGTGTACTCCCACTCCGACCTTCTTTGTGCTCAGTATCAGCGCGTTAGCCCCGAACTCAGCCTTTATGTCCTTCATCGCGTCTTTTACGGAAGGGCCTGTAAACCTTTTAATCCGCATCTTATAACCTCACCACCTTTAATGTCTGGACTCTTGCATTGCTCGATATTTCGTTATGCGAAAGGATTGCCACTGCCGGGAATACCCTTTCGGTAAGCTTCCTTACGAACCTGCGCGTCTGGTGTGAGACTATAAGTACAGGCTGGTGCCCCCTGGACATCGCCTCTTCGAGACCTTCCTTTACGCGCGCGAGGATCTTCTGCGCCAGCCCCGGCTCGATGGTGAGGAACGAGCCCTGCGGCGTCTCATGGACCGATTTCACTATCGCCTCCTCTATCTCGTGGCTCAAAGATATCGCCTGTATGGTCGCCTCATTCGATATGTGGCTCCTGGTTATCTGCCTCGCGAGCCCCATCCTCACGTATTCGGTGAGGAGGTCGGTGTCCTTGGTAATCGGCGCGTAGTCGGCAAGCACCTCGAGTATGGTCTGCAGGTCCCTTACGGATATCCTCTCTTTAAGGAGGTTCTGGAGGACCTTCTGCACCCCGCCGAGGTTCAGGAGCGAGGGCACAAGCTCTTCGACGACCTTGGGATGGGTCTTAGCCACCCTGTCTATGAGGCTCTGGACCTCCTGCCTGCCGAGTATCTCGTTTGCGTGGCTCCTGATGACCTCGGTTACGTGAGTGGCGATTATGGCCGAGTGGTTGACGACCGTGTAGCCCATGAGCTGCGCCTTTTCTATCTGCGTGTCAGAGACCCATATTGAGGGCAGGCCGAAGGCCGGGTCTACGGTCTGCACGCCTTCGAGACCGGGCTCTGCGTTGCCCGGGTCTATGGCGAGCGAATGGCCGGCAAGGAGCTCGCCCCTTGCGACCTCGACGCCCTTCACGAAGAATACGTACTCGGAAGGCTTGAGCTGGAGATTGTCCTTGATATGTACGGCAGGCACCATGATGCCCATATCCTCGGCGAACTGCCTGCGGATGGCCTTGACCCTCTCGAGGAGCTCTCCGCCCTCGGACGAATCCACGAGCGGGATGAGCCTGTAGCCCACCTCGAGGCTCAGGGTGTCGATGAGCGGCACTTCGTCCACGGTCTCTTTCTTTGCAGCGGGCTTTGCCGCGGCCTTCTCCTTCTCGGTCTCCTGGGCCTTCCTGTCCTCGGCGGTCTTATAGACGATATAGCCAATGCCGCCGGTCACTATTGAAAGCGTCAGGAAGGCTATGTGCGGCAGTCCGGGGATGAGGCCGAAGACAAAGAGTATGGCTGAAGCTATTATGAGGGGTCTCGGCGACATGAGGAACTGCCTGCCGATGGAGTCGCTCAAGCCCTCCTCTGAATTTACGTTGGATACGACGATACCGGCAGCGGTCGATATGATTAGCGCCGGTATCTGGGCCACCAGGCCGTCGCCGACCGTAAGGAGGGTATATACTCTGGCTGCCTCGCCTACGGGCAGGCCCTGCTGAAGGACGCCTATTATGAGTCCGCCCACGATGTTTATTACAGTTATGAGGATGCCCGCTACGGCGTCTCCCCTGACGAATTTGCTGGCGCCGTCCATCGCTCCGTAGAAATCCGCCTCGAGCGCGACTTCCTTTCTCCTGCGCCTCGCTTCTTCATCTCCTATGAGTCCCGCGTTCAAGTCTGCGTCAATGGCCATCTGCTTGCCGGGCATTGCGTCCAGGGTGAACCTGGCCGCGACTTCGGCTATGCGGCCCGCGCCCTTTGTGATGACGACGAAGTTTATGATGACGAGTATCGCGAATACTATGAAGCCGACGGCATAGTTGCCGCCTATGACGAAGTTGCCGAACGACTTTATGACCTGGCCGGCAGCCTCCGGCCCCTCGGCGCCGTGGAGGAGTATCAGCCTTGTGGACGCCACGTTAAGGGCGAGCCTGAAAAGGGTGGTGACGAGGAGCAGCACCGGGAAGGTGGAAAAATCCAGCGGCTTTTTGACATAGACCGCCACGAGCAGGATGATGATTGCCGTAGTCACGTTGAACGTAAGGAAGAGGTCCAATGCCAGCGGCGGCACCGGGAGTATCATTACGAACAGTATTCCCACGATACCCACGGGCAGCATGAGATCAGCTCTCTTCTTCCACTCCGATATGTTTATGAGGCCTGCCATTTCCTTTTACCTATCTCCTCGACCTGTTTTTGAGCCTGTAGACGTATGCCAGGACCTCTGCGACTGCCTTGTAGAGGGCCGATGGTATCTCCGCGCCTACCTTGACGCCCTTGTACAGGCTCCTTGCCAGGGGCTTGTTCTCAAGCACCGGCACATTGTTCTTTCTCGCTATTTCCCTTATCTTCTCAGCTATGAGGCCCGCGCCCTTGGCAACGACTATGGGCGCGTTGGCCTTGGACCTGTCGTACCTGATGGCGACCGCAAGGTGCGTCGGGTTGGTGAGGACGACATCTGCCTTGGGGACCTCCTGCATCATCCTCTTCCTTGCCATGTCCCTCTGCATGGACCTTATCCTGGCCTTGATGAGGGGGTCTCCCTCTGTCTCCTTCATCTCTTCTTTTATCTCTTCCTTGCTCATCCTGAGGCCCTTCTCGAAGTTCCACCTCTGGAAGCCGTAGTCTATGACAGCTATGACGGCGATGACCCAGACCGTCCTTATCATTATCTTGAAGGTGACCCCGGCGACGTAGAGCGTGGAGGCCGCGGCGTCCATCTCTATGAGAAACGGCATGTTCTGCCATTCCTGTTTCACGCAGCCGTAGACGACGTATGTAAGGACCGAGACCTTGAGTATTGATTTCACAAGCTCGGCAACCGCGTTAATCGAAAAGAGCTTCTTTATGCCGGATAGCGGGTTTATCTTGTTGAAATCCGGGCTCAGGGGCTTAGCCGTGAAGTTCAATCCGTTCTGCAGGATGTACGAGAGCGCTCCGAAGGCCGGTATCACGAGCGCAGGCGCGATTATCATCAAAAAGCTCCACGTGAGGTCCCTGAATATCACGTCCACGCCCACTACGGTGAGATCTCCCTTCATCACGTGGAAATACTTCTTCATGACCTCCGCCATGCCTGAGTACATCCATGTAGACGAGAAGTACAGGACCACGATGCCCGCGGCCACCATGAATAGCGTGCTCACCTCGCGGGAGGTGGCAAAGTTGCCTTCCTGGCGGGCCTGCTCGCGCCTTCGCGATGTAGCTTGTTCTGTGCGTTCCTGGCCCTTTTCCTCAGCCATTTACATGACCCTCATAAGGTTATCTACGCCCTGCCACATGCGCTCGAACGCTGTCTCGACCGCTGTCTCGAAGAACGGCATGGAGAGGCCTATCATGAGAAAACCGACCGTTATGGTCACTGCGAAGCCTATTACGAACATGTTTATCTGGGGCACCGTCCTGGCCATTATGCCGAGCGCCACGTTCACGAAAATAAGTATCGCGACCACGGGGGCCGAGAACTTGAAGGCAAGGATGAATATTTCGCGGGAAAAGGCGATGAAACTCTCCATGAGGCCGTCGGAGAGCGTAAAGCCGTATGGCGGTATCACATCGAAGCTCTTCTTCAATGCCATGATGATCATGAGGTGTCCGTTAACGGTGAGGAATATGAGGAGCGTCAGGATGCTCAGGAACTTGCCGAGAACGGTTATCTGCGCGCTGTGGATGGGGTCGTAGGCGCTCGCCATGCCAATGCCCATCTGGAAACCCGCTACCTGCCCTGCGAACTCGATGCCGGTGAGGACGAACCTTATTGCAAAGCCGATGGT
>MGPL01000028.1:4246-7800 GCA_001797415.1 Deltaproteobacteria bacterium GWA2_55_10 | reverse complement strand
GCCTGAGGGACCGTATTTGTATGAGACGGAAGAGATAATAGGCGCCGCCGAGCAGGGCTGCAAAAAATGCCGTCTCAGGCTGTCCTGCGAGGAGCAAGAGCCCGGTCGAGATACCGGCGAAGGCCATCTCCCGCAACCTGTGCCTCGAGGCGAGCCTCTCAAGCGAGTGCATGTAGACAGGTACCATCATGCCGACGTTCGTGAACTGCTCCAGGTTTATGAACCACGTAAACGCGCCGGAGAGCATATAGAAGAGCCCGCCGCCAAAGGCAGGAATGCAGGAAAGGCCGGCTGACCTGAGAAACAGGAAGGTAAAAAAGCCTGCTATGAGAAGCCTTCCCAGGAGGAAGAAATCCCACGTCCATACGGGGCTTATATCTTCGGCGATCTGGTACGGGAAAAAGGCGCGTGTGCTGTACTGTGCGGCAAGCGGCGTGCCAGCCCCCTGATACGGGTTCCAGAGAGGCAGTTCACCGTCCTTGTAGATATCGCCGACAAGCCTGTTGATCGGCCACTCGTAATAGGCCGGGGTGGCAAGGTCGATATCAAAGGTATTCTCAGCCACCCGGCCTTCAAAGCCGTATGGCCAGTTCTGCGTTACTCCGTATGGCGAATACAACGGCGGCTGAAGACTCTTGTTCAGGAAGACGACTGGAAAATAAATGACTATGATGACCGCGGCATATAACGCGAAAGCCAGGAGGTTTTCGTTCTTGAAAAGACCTTTTCCCATGGGTAAACGTGCGCCATTTTTACGCGTATTTTCCGACAGTTACAAATACTATATTCACGCGGGAATGTCAAAAGGGCCTATGCCTCAGCGCCGTTGAATTTTGTTTGAGCCCCATGCTGTGATAGAATATTTTTAATTCAATCCGGGAGGAAGGAGATTCAATGTCTTTGAAGCTATTGACTGCGGCCATAGGCGTCGCAAGGCTACTCGTCTCTTCGCGCAAGATGATCAAGGAGGCCCGCGAAACGGTCAAGCACGGCCGGGCAGGCGATAGCATGCCGGATCATGAAGCCGCGCGCCTTATCTCAATTGAACACAGGGTACTGGAGCTTGAGGCCAGGCTGGAAGAGGCGCAGAGCTCTATCCGGAAGCTCACTACGGCGCTCTATGCGCTCGGGGCTGTCGCGGCCGCGGCTCTGGCGCTGGCCATAATCAAATTGGCATAGCTCCCTTTCCTGCAATTCACATCCTGGACCTTATCTCTCACCGCTGATTTTGTCTATTCAGCGGCTCTTAAAAGAACTTTACAAATTGCAATCATTTATTTAAAATCCTGCAAATCTCCGGGACAATTTTCTATTGCGGCGGAAGGAGCCTTGGATGGAGAGGAGCGGGCGCGGACACGAGCGCATATTGAGGGAATTCCTCAAACTCAGGCAGGAGCTGGGGGGCTCTGACGCCGTAATCGCGGAAAATCAGCGACTGCGGAACGAGGCATCCATCTACAGGCTCCTGCTGTACGAGATCTCCGAGCTGGCCCTCTACGGCGATGCGGACCTCAATATAATCTACGCTAACAGGGCGGCGGTCACGCTCCTCTCCCCTGCGTCGAGCATCCTGGGGATTAAGCTGCCGGAGTTGTTCACCGAAGAGGACAGGGGGAAGGTCAGGGAAGCCGCCGATATGGCCCTCAACGGCGCTGCCGTTTCAATAAAGGCGAGGGTCCTTGCCAGCGGCGCCGTCCTGCGGCTCCGCCTCCGGCCATGCTTCGGCGCGTCAAACAACATCACCGGCGTCCTTGCGTCCGGAGAGCCGTTGACCTTTGAAGAGAGCGCGCCGACGGAGCTGTTAAAGGAGAAGGCCTGTCTCGATGAGCTCCTCAAGGTGCGTACCGAGGAGCTCATCGAGGCGAACGAGCTGCTCCTGAACGAGATGGACGCCTCTGAAAGAGCCGAATGCTTGGCCAGGGATGTCGAGGCCGCTCACGTGAAGCTGCTCAACCTGATGAGCGACGCGGTCCTTGTCGCGGACTGCGCGAACGGCAGGATACTCTCGGCAAACAGGCCGGCTTCAGCGCTCTTGAAGAGGCCCGTAAACGAGATTACCGGCCTTCATTTTACAGAGCTGCATCCGCCTGAGCTTGCCGATGAATGCGCGCGCATCTTCACGGATGTTCTGGAAAAGGGCCATGCCTCGGACTTAAGGCTTCCCGTGCGCGACTTCAAAGGAAACAGCATGCCCGTGAGCCTCAGCGCATTCACCTCTACCCTGGAAGGCAGGCTCATCGCCTACGTTGTTTTCAGGGACCTCTCGGAGCCCGGCAGGAGAGACGGCGAGCGCAGCAGGACAGACCTCTTCATAGAAGAACTCGACCGCATTATCTCGCGGCCTGCAAGGGCTTGATTTACCGCACTTTTCAGCATGAATACCTTCTTTCTTCAGTCCGGAATTATTGAACGGATCACGGACAATTGACTTCTCTCTCTTTCCCCGCTCTAATCATTATTTCATGTGACTTCGGTTACATTAGACCTGGCGCTCTCCTGTTATAAACATTCTCTTAAGAACGCTGGAAGTCAAGTTTCTCGACCGTCAACCGAAATGGAACGTTGAGGGAGGGTATTATGCACAAAGCCGTAAAGCTGCTTTTGCCGTTGCTGGCCCTGGCCGTCTCAGAGGTATCGGGCGCGAATGCCGGGGAACTGAGCCTCAGGCAGAGGCTTCTTGAAGAGACAGCGGTGGAGACACTCTATTCAGTCGACGAACATACGACTTTGTTCACTGCGAGCGGGAGCAAAGAGGCGCTTGCGGCCTTAGGTGAATTATGCCGCTCAAAGGAGGCCTCTCTCGCGTCAGTCGACAATGTCCTCAAGTGCGGGGATGCCTTTTCAGCCGAGGTAGCAGGAAGAGACGGGAGCTATCTCATAAAAAGCGGGGCTGCCGAGCCCATAGCTTACAGGACGCCTTCAGTCCCCCCCTACGAAGAGATAGAGACTCCCCCTGACGGCGAAATGGAAGGGGCGCTGGCGGGCATTGATATGTACCAGTACATGTACGCCCTCTGCAAAAAAGGGAACGGGAAGGCTTTCACGGTCATCTCAAAGAGGGCGGGGCGGTTCGTGCGCCTCGTAGAGGCCTCTCCTGAGGAGGCGTTCAGACATCTCTTCTCATCCGGCAACAGCAAGGACCCCTGGTTCTTTGCCTGCGAGGGCGAGACAAAATTCATTGTTGAGAAGGATTACGGCTACAGCCCCGATGACAGGGGGAAGTTCACTTTCCGTCAGAACAGGGGGCTGGAATGGGTCGATTTCATGAAGGCTGGCGACAAGGAGGACCTTGCAAGGCTCGATTCGGGCAGCGGCAGACATGAGCTGTTCGCGGGAAAATAGCGCCGCTCTTTAAAATCAAAAGCCTGGGCTCATTAAGGAGTCCAGGCTTTTTTATTTTGAATGAAAAGAATCTCAGAAACAAATAACTCCCTGCATAGAACCTTTTAACGCCCTGCCGGGCTTTTTTGGGCGGCTCGAATCTTTCCGCCCCTCGACGCATTTCGCCCGTCGCCGGCCTTCGGCCTCTCTCCTTCTGCCCCGGCTCGCGCGTC
>MGPL01000028.1:3271-4169 GCA_001797415.1 Deltaproteobacteria bacterium GWA2_55_10 | reverse complement strand
TGGCACTTCTTGAACTTCGCATTGCTCCCGCACCAGCACGGGTCGTTTCTGCCCGGCGCTGAAGGCTTCTCTTGCGGCAGAAGGTCCGGCGCGTTTGCCTCGCACCACGACTTTACAGCTTCAGTCACGCGGCCCGCGGCCTCTTCAGGGGTGTCCACGCCTTCGGCCAGGCTCTTCGCGGATGTAAGCCTCTCAGCCTCTATCGCCTTTAGCGCCTCTTCCTCTCCGGAGCCTGCCGCATATATTATCCTGCAGAAGCCTTGCTGACCGGGCGCTGCTTTCGCGTCGCCGAGCCAGCCGCAATGTAGCGGCCTTATTTCGCGGCCAAGGACGGTGGGGTGGATGGAGCAGGCCTTGTCAGCTGAAAGGAAGCGGCACCTGAAGGCGAACATGGCTATAAGGTTTATGGTAAGGGCAGAGCGTGACGCCCTTACATCCTTCACTATCACATTGTATTTCTCGGGCAGGCCGAAGAGCGGCCTTGCCGGACTCTCGGTTGTCCTGTAGGCCTCGGTTATCCTCTGCACCCTGGCCTTGATGTTCTTCAGGACCTCTGCCCTGAATCCTGATATGCTCCCAAGCCCGCCCTCTTTGACCATCGGAAATGAAATGATGCCCCACCAGGGGTCGCAGCAGATACCCCCGCAGCGCTCAACGCATATGGCCGAGAACGGCTGGTTTTCCTTTACGCCTGTCGGCATGGAGAGATTATAACTTTTTTGAAGGCCGCGAGTCCAGTCCGGTCAGGCGGCCCCGGTCTCCCCTTAAAATTGGACTCAAGTTTCGTTATCGCCATGCGATATAATAATCATAATGCGAAAAATACTTTTAATAACGGCATTTTTCATAGTCTGCGTCCCCAGCTCTGCATGGCCGCTCGAGAGCGACAGGCAATGCC
>MGPL01000028.1:0-3053 GCA_001797415.1 Deltaproteobacteria bacterium GWA2_55_10 | reverse complement strand
GGCGCGACCGTTTACTGGAAGGGCAGCGCCCACAGGCTTGCGGGGGTCAACTGCTTCAGCTGCCATAAGGTGCACGCCCCGGGACAACAGGCCGGCATGGACCTGTGCTTCAGCTGTCATCAGGACAAGAAGGGCCAGGCGCTCAAATCCTCTCACATGCCTCTTCGGGAGGGCAAGATGAGCTGCGCAAGCTGCCATAATCCTCACGGCTCTTTCGGGCCGCGCATGCTCAAGACGCCTACCGTGAACGAGACCTGCTATGCGTGCCATACTGAAAAGAGGGGGCCGTTCCTTTGGGAGCATGCCCCCGTAAGAGAGAACTGCGCCACCTGCCACGACCCCCACGGCTCTAATAATCCGGGGCTTCTCAAATCAAAGGGGCCTTTCTTGTGCACCCAGTGCCACCAGTACGGCGGACACGTGAACGTCCCCAGGTATAACAGGGTCAGCGCTACTTATGGAAAGGGCTGCATAAATTGCCACACGAGGGTTCACGGCTCAAACCACCCCTCGGGCGTCAAGTTCACCAGGTAAGGAGAGAGATGAAGAGGATTCTGGGTCTCGGGTTTGCTGCGGTCTTTTTCCAGGTATCCTTGTGCTGGGGCGCTGAAAATGCGGCCGGTGGCGTGGAGAGAACAGCCGGTCTTGAGGCAGGATACCAGCACCTGCAGGGCGGTGACTCAAGCAAGTTCAACGAGTACAGGGATATCCGGGACGGGGCGTACCTTTACAGGCTCAATCTCGATCTTTATGACCGTTCAAGCGGCAGGTCCATAGATCTCAGAGGCACGAACCTCCTGCGCGATGACCAGAACGCGCTCCTTAAGGCCGCAGGCCGGGGATGGTCATTCGAATTGGAATGGGATGAGATCCCTCATCTCATCAGCACAAAGGCCCGGACCCCGTACGATTACCAGGGCAGCGGCCTCTTTGCCGCGCCCACGACCGCCGGGGTCGACATGAGCGCTGCCGGTGCATCTGCGGCAAAGGATACCGTTGTAGCGGATTATCTTGACTCCACGCTCCGCGCCATTGAACTGGGCACCCGGAGGGAAAAGGCGCGGGCCGAGGCATCTCTGAAAGCCACCCCTGAGCTCTCTTTCAATCTGCAGGCGAGCATCGAGAACAAGGAGGGTTTTGAGATCACCTCGGCGCCGATGGGAGACAGGCCGCCGAGGGCGATGAACACCCAGATACCGGAGCCAATCGACTATGTCACTCGCGAGCTGAGGTTCGCAACAGAGTACGCGGAAAAACAGTACCAGATCCAGTTCTCCTATCTCCTCTCGGCCTTTGAGAACGAGGTTGACTCGCTCACCTGGGAGAACATCTTCTACGACCCCACCTCCGGGACCTCCACGACCGTGGAGGACGGAGCGACTGACCGGGTGTTTTCCACCCTTGGCAGGACCGCCCTGTATCCCGACAATATCTACCAGAACGTCACCCTTTCAACTGGCCTGAACCTGCCGATGGACAGCAGGCTCGACGCGACCATTTCCTACAGCAGGTTTGACCAGAATGAAGACCTGCTGCCGTACAGCACGAACGACCTCGGAGCGGACTGGAGCTCCTTAAGCAAGCTCCCCAGGACGACGGCTGACGCAAAGATGAACGCGACCTATCTAAGGCTTAACTACTCCATCAACCCGTTAAGCAGGCTTGCCCTTCATACCTTTTACAGCTATTACGCCATGAACAATGATACGAAGACGGACGAATGGTACTATGCCACCCAGGACGCGGCCTCTGACACAGGCGGCGTCAGCTCGATAAACCAGCGCAGAAACCTTGCCTATGCCTATACAAAGCAGAACTACGGCATTGACGCGTATTATCTTTTCAGGGGCTCCAGATTAGGGGCAGGCTATGAAAGAGAGGATACTGGCAGGGATTTCAGGGAGGCCGACACGGGCGAAGACATGCTCAAGGCCTCTCTCTCGACAAGACTCGCAGAGGTAGTTTCCCTGAAGCTCAAGTACCTTTACGGAGAGAGGGATTCCGGCGTGTACAACGGAGATGTAACGGATGCGAGCTATCATCTTTCAAACGCCGCTGAAAGCGGAAACGACAGGCCCCTTTCAGCCTTCGGCAACCACCCGGACCTGAGAAAGTTCGACGTGGCCGACAGGAAAAGGAACCAGCTCGATATTTCCGCCTCAATGTCACCTGTTCAGGACCTTTCCATCTCCGCTGCCTACAATTTCAGGGAAGACGACTTTGACTCCGGTGTTTCATCCGCTGAGCCCTTGGCTGGCACTGCCTTTGCCGCAGCCTCAGGCGTAACGCCAGGAGACCAACTCGGCCTCCTTAAGGAAAGAAGGGACGTTTATTCGGCGGATGCCTCTTATTTTCACGGATCAGGGCTCAAGCTGAGCGTATTTTACTCCAGGGAGATGGTTGAGCAGACCCAGCGGGGCATGTCCTTCAACGAGAACGCGAGGATTTCATCCGGTTTTGACTGGGACGAGGCAGGACAGCAATGGATGGCCGTGACCCAGGACAGGACAGACACGGTCGGCATAGCGGCGTTCTACCCCATAATACCCGAAAAGCTCACCCTCTCGACCGACTATACATACTCTTACGGGACCGTCGAAATCGACTATTCTGGTTTCGGCTCTGATAAGCCTCTCGACAGTAATACATATTATTACGCCTTTTCCAGCCCCGAAAAGGTGAGCCACAGGCATCATGTAATAAACGCCAAGCTGGAGTACAGGGCCTTCACGAACATGACTGTCTGCCTTGGTTATTTGTATGACAGGTACAAGATAAAGGACTGGATGCTCTCTCCGAGCGGCGGATGGGTCGAGCAGGTCGGAAGCGAATTCCTTCTGAGGGATTCCTCCGTGGACAACCGCTGGGGGAACAGGCTCGTCACTCTCGGAGGCTTGCTCGGCCCAAGCTACGAGGCCCATGTCGGGACCATATCAGTATCTTATAATTTCTGATTTTCCTTTAAAACTCTTCCCTCTTTTTCCTCCCTTGACCTCACCCTCTCCCTGTGCTACCCGTTAATGTATGAAATCGAAGGGAGGAAAGCCTTGCGG
>MGPL01000027.1:17625-18859 GCA_001797415.1 Deltaproteobacteria bacterium GWA2_55_10 | reverse complement strand
ACCGTGCAGGCATAAACATAAGGAAGACAACGGGGGCTGACAGGGAAGCGCTCCTGAAGTTCATAAAGGCATCAGAGAACCTCACGGGCGAGGAGAAGGACTGCGCGGTAGAGCTCCTTGATATCTATCTCAAGGACGCGGGGCAGACGGATTACTCCTTCATAACCGCGCTCGGCCCAGAGGGCAGCCAGGCTGGCTACGCGTGCTACGGGAAGAGGCCGCTCACGCTGGCCACCTACGACCTCTACTGGATCCTGGTCGACCCGGACAGAAGACGCTCCGGGATCGGCAGGCTGCTCCTCAAGGAGGTCGAGGGGCTCCTGAGGGACGGCGGCGCGAAGATAATCGTGGCAGAGACTTCAGGCCTCCCGGCCTACGAGGCCGCGAGGAGGCTCTACATGGAAAGCGGTTATTCAGAGGAGGCGAGGATAAGGGATTTTTATAAACCGGGCGACGACGTCCTGTTCTATACTAAACGGTTATAAAGATGGGGATGCCATTGGAGCTGGAGAGCATAAAAAAGATATACGCCGGTTACTCGAACATCTACGACGCCCTTTTCAAGCGGTTCTTCTACCCGAGGATCAAGCACGCCATCACCTACATGGACATCAAGCCCGGCGACAGGGTGCTCGATGTGGGCGTTGGCACGGGGCTATCGCTTTCGGAGTTCCCGCATAACTGCAAGGTCGTCGGCATAGACCTCTCGACGGCAATGCTCCGCAAGGCAAAGGACAAGATAAGGAGCCACCGCCTCAACCACATAAAGGTCATGAGCATGGACGCCATGCGCATGAGCTTCAAGGACGACAGCTTTGACAAGGTCTTCATCTCGCACGTCGTCACCGTCGTGCCGGACCCGTACAGGCTCATGTCAGAGGTGAGGAGGGTCTGCAAGAAGGGCGGCCAGGTCGTCATTGTCAACCACTTCAAGTCGAGCAACAAGGTGGTCGAGATAGTCGAGAAGCTCATAAACCCGGTGTGCAAGAAGATAGGCTGGAGGTCGGATTTGTGCCTCAATGAGTTCATCAACCGATCGGGCCTCAACGTGCGACAGAAATACATGCTCAAGAAGCTGGACTTCTGGCACATACTCTTCGCCACCAACGAGAAGTAAGCGGGCAGGCCGCCTTGCGTTCCAGGGACAATATCCTCTCCGGCCACTTGGTCCAGCCGATGGACGCCGAAGACCTCGACGAGGTCATGGCCATCGAGACCGTCTCCTTCCCGAAGC
>MGPL01000027.1:9999-17568 GCA_001797415.1 Deltaproteobacteria bacterium GWA2_55_10 | reverse complement strand
TCCAGATAATGAAGCGCAAGATGGTCTACGAGGTATTCCTCGAGGTCAGGGTATCTAACGACGTAGCGAGGGAGCTTTACAAGAAGTTCGGTTTCAGGGAAGCGTTCATAAGGAAGAACTATTACGGCGACGAGGACGCGATAGTGATGATCCTCGATTTGTAGTCATTGCGAGCGGAACAAAGCAATCTCGATATAATCCCTCCCCCTTGACGGGGGAGGGCAGGGTGGGGGTGAAAATATTTCACCCTCCCCTTAGTCCCCTCCCATCAAGGGGGGGAGGGGTTCATTGACTGCGAGATTATTCCGTCGCAAAAGCCGCTCCTCAATGACGGCGAGCTGCCGTGAAAAAAGTTGTCATGCTGAGAGAGCGAAGCGAACGAAGAATCTCGCAGTAGAAGCAGATTCTGCGCTTTGCTCAGAATGACAGAAAATATAAGGCATAAGGTTGGAAATAAAATCCGAAATACTCTATAACGAGAGGCTCTCAGCGGGCTACTACAAACTCGGCTTATCGTGGAAGGCGGCGAAGGTGGTTGCCGGGCACTTCGTGATGCTCCGCGTCTCAGACGGGCTTGACCCGCTGCTGCGAAGGCCTTTCGGCATCTACAGGGCGATAAAGGGCAGGGGCGTTGAGCTCCTTTACCGCGTCGTCGGCAAGGGCACGGAGATACTCTCGAACAAAAGACCGGGCGAGAGACTCGGAATACTCGGGCCGCTCGGCAACGGATTTACAGAGCCTGAGAAGGGTCGCAAGATAATCATGCTCACCGGCGGCATGGGGATCGTGCCGCTCTACATGCTGGCTGAGAGTATTGAGTCAGGCACGCTCATCTTCGGCGCGCGCTCAAGAAAAGAGACGTTCCTTCTCAAGGACTTCCGCAAATTCGCCCTCAAGATAAAGACCGCCACAGAGGACGGCAGCGTCGGCAGGAAGGGGCTTGCCACAGACCTTCTCGAAGAGGAGATTACGCCGGAAGCGATAGTCTACGCCTGCGGCCCCATGGGCATGCTCAAGGCCGCCGCCGGAATAGCCATGAATTCAGGGGCAAAATGCATGGTCTCGCTTGAGAGGTCGATGGCCTGCGGCATCGGCGTCTGCCTGGGTTGCGCCGTGAAGGCGAAGCCGCATAAAGACGAAAAAGAGAACCGGCTATACAAGATGGTCTGCTCGGACGGCCCGGTATTCGACAGCGAGGACATAGATTGGGACGTGCTGTGAGCGATAAGAAGGCAAATCCGCTCGAGGTAAAGATAGCTGGCCTGCGGTTCAAGAACCCGGTAATGACTGCTTCGGGAACCTTCGGGTACGGAGCCGAGTTCATGCCGTACATGGACCTCTCGAAGCTCGGCGCCATCGTGGTCAAGGGTCTCTCGCTCTATCCTAGGCAGGGCAATCCCGCCCCGAGGATAGTCGAGACGCCCTGCGGCATGTTGAACGCGATCGGCCTGCAGAACGTCGGCGTCGACGACTTCATCGAAAAGAAGCTGCCGCTCTTAAAGGGCGTTGACACTCATGTAATAGCAAACATCTTCGGCGAAACGATAGAAGATTATATCGAGGTCGCGAAGAGGCTCGACGGGGCAAAAGGCGTCTCGGCCCTTGAGATAAACATTTCCTGCCCCAATGTGAAAAAGGGCGGCATAGTATTCGGCACAGACCCGCAGGAGGCCTTCAAGGTGGTCTCAGCAGTGCGCAACGCCACGCGCCTGCCCGTCATAACAAAGCTCTCCCCCAATGTGACCGATATAAAGGTCATGGTCAAGGCCGTTGAGGACGGCGGCTCTGACGCCATATCCCTCATCAACACCATAACAGGCATGGTCATAGACACCGAGCGGAGGAAGCCCGTGCTCGCCACCGCCACTGGCGGGCTTTCCGGCCCGGCAATAAGGCCCATCGCAGTGCGCATGGTCTGGCAGGCCGCGCAGGTGGCGAAGGTGCCGATCATCGGCATGGGCGGCATCGTGAGCGCGAACGACGCGCTCGAATTCCTCATCGCGGGCGCGACGGCAGTCCAGGTCGGCACTGCAAACTTCATCGAACCGGATTCGTCAGTGAGAGTCGCCATTGGGATCGCAGAGTATGTCTCAAGGAAGAAGACGCGGATAACTGACGTCATCGGCTCCTTGAGAATAGCCTGAAAAAACCCCTCGCGCATCTTTTCATAGATACAATCCCGAACTCTTTCATCTTTTACTTGCCTTTATTTCCTCTCCCCGAAGGGGAGAGGGGGAAGCAATTCCGCTATCAGCATGCAATCTGAGATTGGGTACTTGTTTTATTTCCTCTCCCCCAAGGGGAGAGGATCAAGGTGAGGGTGTTAAAAGATTTTTTCATCATTGCATGGCGGAGACGAAGCAATCTGCTCTTTGAGATTGCCGCGTCGCTGCGCTCCTAAGCAATGAGAGACTTGCTGCGCCTGCCCCGCTCTCATTGATCAGTTCCTCTCTCGATTGGGGAGAGGATGAAGGTGAGGGGCCTTTTCAGTTGAAATCAAGTTTGGTTAGAGTTATGTTGAATCAAACATAAAGTGGAGGGAAGCATGAAAAACCCGGTCGATATTCTCATGAAGGAATCAAAGTCTGTCTCAGAGCTCTACCACAAGCTCTCAAAGCTCAGGGGCAAGCTCGACAAGGAGATGCACGCCATCGGGAAGAAGTTCTCCAATGAAGTGACGAAGCTGGAGAAGAAGGCCAAGAAGAAGTTGAAGGCCGCGGAGCACGCGCAGCTCTGGAAAAAGGGCGGCTTTGAGAAGCTCGCCGTAACGGTGCACAAGAAGACCGAGGCCCTGATGAAAACGGCCCAGAAGGACTGCAAGCTCGTGATAGCGAAGCTGAGGAAGTAAGGAACAGGTAGGAGGCCGGGGCGCGAAAGCGCCCCGGCTTTTTTTGAGCAGAGTGGGCTCCGCCCACCAAAAGAATTTAGAATCAAAAAGCGGTGGGCGCAGCCCACCAAATACGGAGCGCGCATCAATGCGGAGGGGATGAAGATGGCGAGGATAAAGGACAAGTTCCAGAGGATATTGCTGCCTATTGATTTCAGCGAGCAATCCGAGAAAGCGGCAGAGTACGCCCTCATGCTTGCCAGGCGTGACGGTGCGCTCCTTCAGGTCATGCACGTCTTGAACGTCAGCAGTGACATCACCGGCCTTCTGAGGCCGAGCAACATGAGGGGCATGCTGAGAGAGGTCGAGGCTGGTCTCGCCAAGTTCATGGCAAAGCACCTCAAGGGATACGACAACGTAGCCGCCGACGTGCTCTCAGGCGTGCCGCACAGCGCGATAGTAAACTACGCGAAGAAGAACAAGAGCGACGTAATAGTGATAGGGTCGCACGGCAAGGGCGCGCTCGACAGACTGATCGTCGGCAGCAACACTGAGAGGGTCTTGCGCAAGGCCCCCTGTCCGGTGCTGGTGGTTCCGCCGAAGGGTTAGAATAAAGAGAGTCGAAGCCGGGGCGCTAAAGCGCCCTTCGGTTTTTTTGGACGGTAATTGCCCGCTCAAACACTGAGAATCAAAATGGGTGCGCACAGCGCACCGAGACTGTAAGATGTAAATTAATTATGACCATACTAAAGTCAAAGGCCGCCTGTACTGATTTTCTCGCGGTGAGGATTAAGGGTGAAAGGATAATCCTCTCACCAATTTCCTCAGAACACGCGCGAGATATATTCTGCGAGTTTACCGAAGAGATAACGCGCTACATGATGCCGAAGCCGCTTGGCAGCATGTCTGATGCTTGTGAGTTCATCGAAAAAAGCAGGAAGAACATGGAAGCCGGAACCGAACTGGTATTCGCTATAGTAAGGATTGACAGCGGGAAGTTCCTCGGAGTATGTGCCCTGCACGGGAATGAAGACCATCAGACGCCGGAGCTTGGGGTTTGGGTCAGGAAGAGCGAGCATGGGAACGGGTTTGGCATGGAGTCCGTGCGATGCCTTGCGGAATGGACCAGAGAGAATCTTGTCTTTTCATATATGACCTACCCTGTTGACCGCGACAACATCCCGAGCCGGAAAATAGCCGAATCGCTCGGTGGTGTTGTGCTTGAGAAAAGGGTCAGGAAAAGCGCGTCGGGGACAACTCTGAATGAGATCGTATATCGAATAAAGCTGAAGAGATAACCGGGACAGGGCAGTTAGAGCCTTGTAGGTTGGGTTAGCGCAGGGCGGGCTGTGCCCGCCAAACATGGCGGAAAATAACTTGGTGGGCCGAGCCCACCCTTGTACAAGACTACGGAGAAATATGCCGACTAAGGGGAAAATAGTAATAAATGACGTGAGAATAATAATGCGTAATTATTTCTCAAGTCATCATTTATGGGGAGCAAAATTATTTGCAGAGGAGGCAGAAAAAATAGAAACTAATTTCACTGGTCAATCAAGATTTGATATTCGTCATCGCTCTACGGTCAATGCTTCGATACTTTCTTCAGTTGCTTTTCTTGAATCTGCCATAAATGAAGTATACAAGGATGCAGTAGACAAACATCCGAGCTATTTAAAAGATTTGGATAAGCCAAAAATAGAACGTCTCCAACAAAAATGGAATGAATGGCACACAGAAAGAAAAAAGAATATTTCAACGCTTAAAAAATACCTTGTGGCAATGGAGTGTTGTGAAGTGACTCCTTTATCTAAGGGAAGATCTCCTTATCAAGAAGCCAATCTTGTGATTAAATTGCGTAATTCAATTGTTCATTTTACACCGGATAATTCATGTGATGATATCCCTCAACAATTTGATGAGTTACAATCAAAATTTCTCGAAAATCAATTAATGTCTGGTTCGGGGAATGCATACTTCCCAGATAAATGTTTGGGTGCCGGTTGTTCTAAATGGGCTTTAACTGCTGTAACTACCTTCGCTAATGAATTCTTTACTCAAATTGAAGTCACTCCAAATTACATGTTGGCACGCTTCTAACGCGCTGCAGCCTTGTAGGTTGTGGGTTAGCGCAGCGTAACCCAACAATCTCAGACACGAAAAAACCCGGGTCGGCTTTCGCCTTCCCGGTTTCATTTTCTGCCCGAATAAGCCCTGAAATACTACGCCGCCGGCCTCTCCTTATCCTCCGTATCTTCCTGCGCCCGTCTTCTCTTGTCCGCTACCATGCCGATGCAGAACGCCGCTGTGGTTGCTGCAAGTCCGGCTATTGACATTGCGGCGCCTGTGGTAAAGCTTTTTGGGCGATATGTGAATACAATCGTATTCTCGCCTTTATCGACCTCGACCCCGCGCGCGAGATTGTTCACTTTATGAATCGGCTTTTCCTTTCCATTGACCGATGCCGTCCAGCCCGGATAATAGAGGTCCGTTAGCACAAGAAGCCCCGCATTGGCAGAGGTCGCCCTGACCGTCACTCTGTTAAAGGAATATTCGGAGATGACCGCCTCACCGGAATTGATAAAATTCTCATCGACCACCAGGCCGCTCTCGTCTTTTGATGCTGGCATCGGCGTTATGAACGCCCTTGCCATTGCGTACGGGTTCTCGAATATCTTAACCTCCGCGTCATAAACGAGAGGGAACCGCAGCCCCTTCTTTTTACTTGCGGGCAGTTCGTTCAGGTCAATATTGGACGGCAGCACGAAATATTTTACGCCCAGGAAGGAATAGTGCCTGATGTTGTAGATGAAATCCTCCTCGACGCTCGCTTTTATCATGGCTCCGTTTTGCTTTTCGGAAATAAACTCCGGCCTTCCGGTGAACCAGAGTGAGGAAGAGGTGCCTTCGACCTCGGCTTGCCGGTGGAGTTTGGAGGCCCGGTAATCATGGAAGAGCCTGGTTGACAATGAGTTGATGTACCTTATGTCCTGCAGTCCGACTGCACTCGCGAAATTGGGGAAGAGTATGCCGTGCGCGCCCATTACCCTGTCGTTGCCTGCCTTTTCCTTGAGGAGCTCGACAAAGGGAGGGGGCGTAAAGGGGTCGTAGCGATCCGGCAGGCCGCGGGCGCTTTTTGCGTCGAGCCACATGAAAGAGAGCATGAAAAGGGGGACTGCGGCCAGGGCTGTGCGCCTTTTTTCAATCATAAGCATGAGCACCGCGCCGAAACCGATAGAGAGAGGGACCCACTTCATCAGAAGGGCATGAGAGTCATACCCCCTCGGCATTGCCCACCAGAGCTCGATAAACGCGAGCGGAAGGAACGCCAGGATGCCCTTGCGCCTTTTGATGAATGCCGCGGCAATGAGAAATGCAGCGCCGAGAAAAAGCACGGTAGCGCCAGAGCCGAGTATGGTCGAGGCGATGTAATAGGGCCTCATCTCCGCCGCTTTCTGAAAGGTGCTCAGGTGTTCGTCAAATGCATTGAGCGCGAAAAAACCCAAAACGCCGATAATACCGGCAGAGGAATAGAAAGGCACCTGCAAGTCGCTACGATCGCGGCCAAGGTGCTCCGCCACGTGTCTATTCAGCTTCTCAATGTGAGTGAATAAAGCCATGCGGCGTAAGGATAAAGCCATGCGGCGTAAGGATAAAGCCATGCGGCGTAAGGATAAAGCCATGCGGCGTAAGGATAAAGCGGCATGCGCCATCAATACAAGAAGCCCGATAAGAAGCCCGCAATACGGCGCTGAAAGGGCCTGGACAAACCTTACGCCCCAATCAGATTCAACGAAAATCAGGTTCACCGCGACAAAATGGATGAGCAAAGCGGCCAGATATTGGCTCGTATTTAAAACCGGCCTTCTGTCCTTGAGATAAAAGATCAGGTAAATGGCCGCGAATACGAGAGCTCCCCACGGGTAGGCCGATTTGATGATGGCCTTTGCCTCAGGGGTGAACGGAATCCCGGAGCTCCTCATCCATTCCCTGTAAGTGTTGTAAGCAGCGGCCTGTGCCGCGAGCATAAAAAAGCCGTGAAGGGCTAAATAGGAAAAGAGCCTCGCCAGGCTGTTCTGCTTAAGCCATCGGGATACCGTTTGTTGCAGACCCTTGATGTTTTGCTTGCAGCTCTTGAGCTCTTTACCCTTGAGCTCCGCCAATGCCTGAAAGCCAAACGCGCCCGCGGCTGCGAATGAGAATGTCCAGACCGGCCCCGCCCACCGCGGGCTCCACACCTGGTCAAAGAGAGGCAGCAGGCCAAGCCACATAAAAGGCAGTATGCCGAAGTTCTTCAGGATTATGAAAAGGCCAAAACCGGAGAAGAAACGGATATATTTCTTCCACCTGCTTTGAAAGCTGAGCAGGCCAGATAGCGTCAGGAAAAGCGGGACTGCCCCGGTGTATCCTCCGAGGTAATCCCATACGCCGTTCAATGGGAGCGTCCTGAAGGTAAACCCGGCAGGCCCGGCCAAAGCTGTTGAAAGCTCGTAATATGGCGGGTCCTGCGGCAGCTCGTGCGCGGTAGGCGCTATTATGCTGAGGCCGATTTCAGCGTTGGTCAATGTGCCTATTCCCATTTTGCCGCCCGGAGGATGAATGTGGTGCGAGTTATCCACCAGCTCCAGAAAGGGCAGTATCAGCGCGCCGGCTATGAGCAGGCCAGCGGCAATGAGAGCGCCGAACCTCAACGCATCCTTCAAGGCCTGTCTGTAATCGTTCGAGATGGAGCGGAACGTGAA
>MGPL01000027.1:8563-9985 GCA_001797415.1 Deltaproteobacteria bacterium GWA2_55_10 | reverse complement strand
AGAAAAGGATGTAGAGCGCTATCTCCGGCTGGCCCGCCAGGAGCACCATGCCGCAAGCAAGGCCTGCAATGGCGATATCGGCAATGCCTTTTCTCCGGGCAAGCCTCTCCAGAGCCCACGCAAAGACCGGCAGCATCAGCGCGTTATTGGCGAACTCCTCGAGGTTTATGAACCATGTGAATGTGCCGGAAAACATGTAGAAAAGGCCGCCCAGAAATGACGCTGCGAACGGCAGCGCCGTGAGCCTCAAGAACATGAAGGTGAAAAAACCGGCGATGAGCAGCCTTCCGAGCAGAAAGAAGTCCCACGTCCAGACCGGGCTCAAGTTCTCCAATATCTGATACGGAAATAGAGCGCGGGTCGAATACTGCGCCAGCAGAGGCGTGCCCGCGCCCTGGTACGGGTTCCAGAGCGGCAGCTCGCCGTTCCGGTACATGTCTCCCACCAGCTTGTTTATCGGCCACTCATAATAGGCTGGCGTTGCCATGTCGATGTTGAAGGTGTTCTGGGGCGTGCGCCCTTCGTATCCGTGAGGCCAGCCTTCGACAATGCCGTGCGGCTGCAGGAGCGCGGGCTGAAGGCTCTTGCCGTTGAAGACGATCGGGCCGAAAAATATGGCCAGGGCAATTACATAGAGGAAAAATGCCTTGAGGTTTTCGCGTTTTACGGGTGAGGTCATTGTTCTGTATCGGGATTTTTTTTCAAGAACAGCCGAAGAGCGTCAAGGTGAGGGAACGCAAATTGTTGAGGCATTCATATTATGCTTACATGTTTTGCTTGTCAAGAGGTAATAAGGCAGGTTTTGTTAAGCGGCATCTTGAGAGAATTAATTCCGTGTTGATAAAACAAAAACCGGGTCGGCTTTCGCCTCCCCGGTTTTTGTTTTCTATCTGATCAGGTTTACGCCAAATCCAGCACGCTCACCTTTGCCGCGACCTGCTGGGAGATCTCCACAAAGGCCTTTGAATGGGCTGAAGCGGGGTCTGCGTGGACGATGGGCATGCCCGTGTCTCCGCCCTCCCTTATTGCCATGTCGATGGGTATCTTGCCGAGTAGCGGCACCTGGTATCTTTCGCTCGTCTTCTCTCCGCCGCCGTGGCTGAATATCTCTGACGTGCCGTTGCAGTGCGGGCAGACAAAGAAGCTCATGTTCTCGATTATGCCGAGGACAGGCACCTTCACTTCCTTGAACATCTTTATAGCCCTTCTCGCGTCGATGAGGGCTACATCCTGCGGCGTGGTCACGATTACTGCGCCCGTAAGGGGTATGGTCTGCACGAGCGTGAGCTGTACGTCGCCGGTGCCGGGGGGCAGGTCGATGACGAGATAGTCGAGATCGCCCCACTCGACGCCGATGAGGAACTGCTTTACGAGCTGCATCACAAGCGGGCCTCTCCAGATAAGGGGCGTCTCCTCATCCAG
>MGPL01000027.1:0-8515 GCA_001797415.1 Deltaproteobacteria bacterium GWA2_55_10 | reverse complement strand
AAGCCTCTCCTCAGGAGTAGCCTGAAGCGGCTCGTGCACGCCCATCATCAGCGGAAGGCTCGGGCCGTAGAGGTCTGTGTCCAGTAGGCCGACCTTTGCGCCTGATTGCGCGAGCGCAATCGCCAGATTTACGGCCACGGTCGATTTGCCCACGCCGCCCTTGCCGCTCGCCACTGCTATGGTGTTCTTAACGCCGGGTATGGGCTGCTTCTCTGGTACCTGCTTTGCCTTTGGCACCTGCGCGCCTGTGGTGAGGGCGACCTCAGTGACTCCGGGCAACGCCTTCACTGCATTCACGCAGTTGGCCTCAAGCTCCTTTTTCAAAGGGCAGGCCATCGTTGTAAGCACGAGGTTGAAGCTGACCTTGGTGCCATCGACCTTTACATCCTTTATCATATTGAGCGTGACAAGGTCCTTGCCCAGCTCAGGGTCCATTACATGGCTCAGTGCCTCAAGCACCTGGGCTTCGGTTATCCTGGACAATTTGATACCTCCGGTCCTGTAGTGAAATGTATTTAATCCGGGAAGGGGAACTGCTTCACCCTCCCCTTGTATAATCCGCGTGCCCCCTCATCCCATCCTTCTCCCCCAGGGGAGAAGGATGGGATGAGGGGTGGTTTTACTTGGACGCTGCTTCGTTCAGCGCAGCCATAAGCTCCTCAAGGGCTGCGCCGTCCCTCCTGGCAGCGGCCTCAATCGAGACAGCGCCGCCGCAACAAGAATCTATATGGAACTGGGTGAATATCCCGATCGTCTTGGGGTAGATCTTTATGCAGTCGTTTACGACCATGTACTTGTTAACCTTGTTCATCCCTTATCCTTTCTTTTTGCCTTCGGCTGTCTCGTTCAGCTCCTTCAAGAGCGCGCCAACATCGACATTGTGCATGTTCGAGCCGAAGTCTATGTCTTCGTAACCTGAGCCGGGGCAGTCAAAGCAACCCTTACCGAAGTATTTTTTGAAAACCTCTACTGTGGCGGGGTACTTTTCCATGACCTCGCCGATTATCATATCTTTCGTTATCCTGCCCTGAGACATCTTATTTCTTGGCTGGCGCGGGCGGGGCAGGGGCCGGCTTTACGGTAGCGAGCATATTCACCGCGAAGAAGACTATCGATACGGTCTCGACGAGCGAGAAGATAAGGAGCACGGTCGAGTTGCCGCTCTCAGACCTCAAGTACCAGCCGAGGGCCATTCCCACAAGGCCGATGTTCGCGAGCCAGAGCTGCCAGAAGGCGAGCTTGTCGCTGAAGAGTTGCCTGCCGCTGAACCTGGGCAGTATGTGGTATGCCACGCCGTAGATCATCATGGACATCCACCCGAGAAGGTTGAAGTGGGTGTGTATCGGCATCCACGGATAGACCGGGCCGGCGACACTCATGTGAAGCCCAAGGATTATGGCCAGGACAAAGTACATGATCGCCAACCGTATGAACCAGACTGTGATGCTGCTCATTCTTCCTCCTTATAGCAGAGCGTCATAAACCGCGCATACCTTTGTTGCGCCTCGTCTCGTCACTGCGACGTACATGAAGAGTACGCCTCGTTCCTCGACTTCGTCGCGCCGCGGTCTGCTGTGTTTCTGACGCTCTTAAAATCTTCTGTCGGTACAGAGCACCATAAACTTCTTATGGCAGAGCGTAATAAACTTTTGCATGCGCCTCCGTTGCTCAACAATTCGCGGCCTGTCTTTATTATCCTCTCCCCTCCGGGGAGAGGACTAAGGTGAGGGGGGCTTCAATACTGTCCCCCTCATCCCAGCCTTCTCCCCGGAGGGGAGAAGGGGAAACCTCATCTATCCTGCTTGGCCTGCCTGGCCTGCTTGCGCTGACACGGGCTGGCAAGCGTCCATTGGGCAGACCTCGGCGCATGCGCCGCATTCGGTACAGAGTTTCGGGTCTATAGTATAGGGATTGCCTTCGGAGATGGCCCCTTCAGGGCACTCCGGAAGGCAGACGCCGCAGGCAACGCATTCCTGGAGTATATGGTAAGACATAGAGGCATCCTTTTTTGTAATTGCCGGATTTTATTATGTTTTCCGGCTATTCAGCGCAGGGTAAGCCTTTTTTGCCGGGCTGGGATTGACCCCAGCCCGTAAATAATCTGTAAATCCAGTCTTCTCTTATATGGAGAGGACCTGCTTTACCTCTGGTACTCTCTCCTTTATTGCCCTCTCGACACCCATCGCGAGCGTTATCTGCGCGCTCGGGCAGCCGGAGCACGCGCCCTGGAGCTGCACCCTTACGATGCCCTGGGCCTCATCGATGTCCACGAGCTCGACATCGCCGCCGTCCGCCTGAAGGGCTGGCCTGATACCGTTAAGAGCTTCTTCGACCCTGTCCCTCATCATGATATATCCTCCATGGAAATAGTTGTTGAAACAATATATTATATCTTAGAATATACGGACCTTTCAAGCCATAATAAATGATTTCCGTCATGTTAGTGACGCCGGTTCTGTTATAAAAGTATGCACAGGGGCATTGTTCTCCGGGTCGGCTCAAGTGCGCCCGGCTCCTTGAAATCCCAAGGGCGCTCTGGTATTGTTATGGGGTAAATACCCCAGGAGAAATGAGGAATTCCAGAATGGAACAGGCCCAAAGACCTGCAGCGTCACTGGCATACGGCTGGCTTGTCCTGGCGGTCTTCTCCCTTGTCTTTGCCGGGATATTCGCGCTCCTCGTGGCCCTCGCCAGGACCCCGGGCCTCGAAGAGATGCTCCCGCTCGGCAGGGACTATATATATGTCGCGCTGGTCGGACATGTGGTGCTGGCCGTGGTCATATGGTTCCTCGCCTTCAAGGGCTTTCTATGGGTCTATTCGTCATCCATGATGGGTGAAATTTATTCTCCCGGCCTCGGCTGGGCCGGGCTCATCCTTGCTGCCGCTGGCATGTCCCTGGTCGTAATCTCGGCCGTGTTCGGCCTGGGGAGCGCGGAGCTTGCCAACTATGTCCCGGTGCTCCTTACCCCTTATTTCTACGCCGGGCTCATCCTCTTCGCCTCCGGCATAGCGCTTACCCTTATAAATACTTTCATTACCGTACTAAAGAACAGGACGGCAAAGCTGCCCATGCTCACAATGGGCATGCTCACGGCCGGGATAGCCGTATTGGTCGCGTTCATCTGCTTCGCGCTCTCGGGCTGGTTTCAGTACTCGACCGGCAAGATGTATCTCGATTTCGAGAGGCTCTTCTGGGGAGGCGGCCACATACTCCAGTTCGCGAACTCCATCGCAATGGCAACGGTCTGGGTCTTCCTGATAAAGCTTGTGTTCAAAAGAGACGCTATTCAGGCGGGTTCGGCAAAGGCGCTTTATATTTTCATACTCCTCTTCGTCATCCCGGCGCCGGTCATATTCTTCTTTTACGATACTTCTTCACAGGCATATAAGGACAGCTTCACCTGGCTCATGCAGTGGGGAATAGGCCCGTCAATCGGCCTTTTCATGCTTGCCGCCATAGCCACGGTCGCCGAGACAAAGCCCAGGCCGTGGAAGGACCCGGCCTTCTCCTCGCTCGTGCTCTCGATCTCCATATTCCTTACAGGCGGCCTCATAGGCGCGAGCATAGGCGGCGTCAACACGATCATCCCTGCCCATTACCATTGCGTGATAGGGGCGGTAACAATAGCCTTCATGGGGCTTTTCTACGAAGTACTGCCTGAGTTCGACCGGGCCCTGTGGAGCAGGAAGCTCGCCATAGTCCAGCCATATCTCTACAGCCTGGGCATCATCCTTTTCGCACTCGGCCTCTTCATGGCAGGTTCTCACGGCGTGGCCAGAAAGACCTACGGGAGCGAGCAGAACCTCGATAACATGGGCAAGCTCATCGGCATGTCCATAATGGGCATAGGCGGCCTGGTCGCCATAGCCGGGGGCATAACCTTTGTCTTGAACGCCATGATGTCGCTCTTCGGCAGAAAGGCGTCCTTTCGGGCGTCGTCTCTGGCCGAGTAGCGGAATTAAAATTGTACAAAGCCGCGTACAGGTATATAATCGTCTGAAACGGCTGCTTTAAGGACAAATAAAAAAAGGAGGCCTTTGCGAATGACCATCGCGAAGTACCTGCGGCTCTTCAAGCTCCGGATCTGCAGCCTCATCACCTTCAGCGCCGTTGTCGGGCTCATAGCCTCTGCCTCCGGGGGAGTGAGCTTCGCAAAGATGGCCTTCCTCATTATCGCCACAATGCTCGCCGCGACATCTGCGAGCGCGTTCAACCATTATTTCGACAGCGACATCGACTCCATCATGAAAAGGACCAGCAAAAGGCCGCTGCCTTCCGGCGATATCGCCGGGTCAAGGACGGTCCTTCTTATGGCCGCCGGCCTTTTCGTCCTGTCGCTTATCGTCTCCTTCGCCGCGCTAAACTACATGGTGGCCCTTCACCTCGCGCTCGGCGCGTTCGTCTACGCGATCATATATACGGCCTGGCTCAAGAGAAAGAGCTGGCTCAACATAATCATAGGCGGGCTTGCGGGAAGCTTTGCCGTGCTCGCCGGGGGGGCGTCGCAGAATCCGGAGTTCTGCGCGCCGCCGGTGCTGCTTGCCATAGTCATGTTCTTCTGGACGCCCTCGCACTTCTGGAGTTTCGCAATCTATCACAAAGAAGAGTACGCGAAGGCAGGGGTCCCCATGCTGCCGGTGGTCATCGGAGACTCCCGGACAGCCCTGTATACCCTCATAAATACCGTGATACTGGTCGCGTCTTCCCTTGTGCCTTATATCATGGGCTATAGCGGCTCCATCTATCTGGCGGCCGCCGTCCTTGTCGGAGCATATTTCCTGTACTGGAACGTAAGGCTCGTAAGGGATCCGGTAAAGGAGATCGCCTGGAAAAACTTCAAGGTTTCAATGGTTTACCTCGGCGTGCTCTTCACTTCCGTCATCGTTGACATGGCTGTGAGGAATGTGGGATAATTGCCCTGCGAGTCCTGTTCCATTCAATGCAGCTTTTCAAAGTGCTTGACAAGTTCCGGTATTGACTATATCCTTTTGCTCAAATTCCCTTACGGAGGAGTATTCACATGCGCAAATTATTCGGAATTGGCATTCTCGCTCTTGGTATCGTCGCTTTCTCAGTACCCGCTATGGCCGCTGACGGCGCTGCCGTCTACAAGGCAAAGTGCGCACCCTGCCACGGCGCTGATGGCCAGGGCACCGCGATGGCCCCCGCATTCAAGGGCAGCGCGTGGGTAGCCAGCACCGATGACGCAGAGATCGGCACCGTCATCACCGCCGGCCGCGAGGGCGCCGCGAAGAAGTACAAGCAGTTCGCCATGGGCATGCCCAAGCAGAAGCTCAATGACGACGAGGTAAAGGCCGTAATAGCTCACATCAAGGCGATGAAGTAAGAAGGAATTCTTTCCTGGCTTTACAGAAAGGGCCCGGTCATCCGGGCCCTTTTTTTTTCGGTTCGCCGCATGGATGTCGCGCCCCTTCTTATCACACTCCCGCAACATCCTTCTCAGGGCAAAGTGCATGTTGACATCGCTTTTGAAATCGTCGATAATTAGAGGTGAAACAAATCTGTAATTCCTTCAATAAAAACCCATTCTTTGTAAGGTTTTCTTTTTCCTAATTTAGAAAAAACAGCCGTGCCTTGAAGCCCGTTGTAGCTGTAGCGGATCAGCCGAACTATTACTGTTATCTTACTGCTGGATGAACAAGCCAATCGTCGGAGGTGGAAGTTGTCAGGGTCAAGGTCTGTCTATGTCGGCATCGATATAGGCTCGGTAAGCGCGAACACGGTAGTCCTCGACAGCAATAAAAACCTGCTCGAAGAGCACTACACAAGGACAAAGGGCGAACCCCTCGAAACATCCCTCGCAGTACTCGAAGAGATAATACACAAATACGGCAAGGAGAACATCCGGCTGGTCGCGGCTACGGGCTCAGGCGGAAAGCTCATCGCGCCGCTTATCGGCGCGGGCTTTACCAACGAGGTCATTGCCCAGGCAAAGGCGACAGAGGTATACCATCCCGAGGCAAGGACTGTGATCGAGATGGGCGGCCAGGACGCCAAGCTCATCTTCCTTGCGCCTGAAGGCTCGGATGAGAAGCTCAGGATAGCGGATTTCCAGATGAACTCGGTCTGCGCAGCAGGCACGGGCTCGTTCCTCGACCAGCAGGCCTTCAGGATGGGCCTCACAATAGAAGAGTTCGGACATCTCGCATTGAAGAGCAAGAACCCGCCGAGGGTCGCGGGAAGGTGCTCTGTATTTGCAAAGAGCGACATGATCCACCTGCAGCAGATAGCGACCCCTGACTACGACATAGTGGCCGGGCTCTGTTACGCTGTCGCCAGGAACTTCAAGGCAACCATCGGCAAGGGCAAGGAGTTCATCACGCCGGTCGCGTTCCAGGGCGGCGTCGCCGCGAACCAGGGCGTCAGGAAGGCATTCAAGGACGTATTGGAGCTTGATGAAAAGGACTACATAATACCGGCCCACTTCGCTTCGATGGGAGCTCTCGGCGCGGTCTTCACCTGCATCGAGATGAACAAGGCCGCAGGCGCATTCAAGGGCGTTGACGCGCTCCGCGAATACATAGCCACAGGCAGGAAGAACGAAAGGTCGCTTGAAAAGCTCATACGGCCCGAAGGACATCCCTCCCAGCGGAAGAGTTCGGCGGGCTATCTGCTCGAGCAGGGCAAAATAATAGATGCCTACCTCGGCATAGACGTGGGCTCCACCAGCACCAATGTCATCCTCATAGACAAAGACCTTAAGCTCGTGACCAAGAGATACCTCGCCACGGCAGGCCGCCCGCTCGAGGCCATAAGGAAGGGGCTCTCTTCGGTTGGCGACGAGTGCGCCGAGTTCGTCAATGTCATAGGAGTCGGCACGACCGGCTCGGGCAGATATCTCTCAGGCGACTTCATCGGCGCTGACGTCATCAGGAACGAGATAACCGCGCAGGCAACCGCCGCCGCGGTAATAGACCCCGAGGTCGACACCATATTCGAGATAGGCGGACAGGACTCCAAGTACATAGCTCTGAAGAACGGCGTCGTCGTGGATTTCGAGATGAACAAGGTCTGCGCTGCGGGCACAGGCTCTTTCCTCGAGGAGCAGGCAGAGAGGCTCGGCATAAGCATAAAGGGCGAGTTCAGCGAGCTTGCTCTCGGCTGCTCGACGCCCCCGCCCATGGGCGAACGCTGTACCGTCTTCATAGAATCCGACATGGTCCACTACCAGCAGAGGGGCGTTGAAAAGGACGGACTCGTGGCCGGCCTTTCGTACTCCATTGTGCAGAATTACCTCAACAGGGTCGTCGGCGACAGGCGCATAGGCAACAGGATATTCTTCCAGGGCGGCACAGCCGCGAACCTGGGCGTAGTATCGGCCTTTGAGAAGGTGACAGGCAAGAAGATTACCGTGCCCGAGAACCACGACGTCACCGGCGCCATCGGCGCGGCCATGCTCGTGGCAAAGGAGATGCCTGCCGGAACGAAGACCAGATTCAAGGGCTGGGACGCCGGCAGAAAGAAATACGAGCTTACCTCATTCGAATGCAGGGACTGCTCGAATATCTGCGAGGTGAGAAAGGTCGTAATGGAGGGCGAAGCCCCGCTCTACTACGGCGGGCGCTGCGAGAAGTACGATGTAAAGAGGGACGACTCCAAGAACAGCCATCTGCCGGACCTCTTCAAGGAGCGCGAGAAGATGCTCTTCTCGGCCTATACCGGAAAGGCAGCTGGCAAGGACGCCCCTGTGATAGGCGTACCGAGGATGCTCTTCATGTACGAGCTCTACCCGTTCTGGAAGGCCTTCTTCGACGTGCTGGGCTTCCGCGTGCAGCTATCATCGCCCACAAACAAGGAGATCATAAAGAACGGCATCGAGCAGATAGTCACCGAGACCTGTTTCCCCATAAAGGTCGCTCACGGCCATGTGAACGAGCTCATCGAGAAGGGCGTAAAGAGGATATTCCTGCCCTCGATAATAAATATGAAGCCCGCCAAGGAAGGGCAGGTTAACACTCAGCTCTGCCCATACGTGCAGACCATACCGTACCTGTGCAACTCGGCCTATGACTTCAAGGCAAAGGGCGTCGAGGTGCTCACCCCTGTCATACACTTCAACACCAAAGAATCGATATTGAAGAAGGAGTTCTACGAGTTCGGCAAGACGCTCGGCAGGGACAGGGGCGCGGTCGACAAGGCGCTCAATGCGGCCTTTGCGGCCCAGGACTGGTTTAAGACGAAGCTTCTTGAGCGCGGCAGAGAAGTCATAGACAGCTTGAAACCCGAGGACACGGCCCTCGTCATCGTTGGCAGGGCCTACAACACGATGGATTCGGGCATAAACCTCGAGCTTCCGCAGAAGCTCCGCGAGATGGGCACCATCGCCATCCCCTTTGACATGCTCGACACCGACAGCATAACCGACGGCGCGCTCGCGGACGGCATGTACTGGAGGAGCGGGCAGAAGATACTCGCCGCGTCCAGGCTGGTAAAGAAAGACGAGAGGCTCTTCTCCATCTACATAACCAACTTCGGCTGCGGCCCGGACTCGA
>MGPL01000026.1:12720-19865 GCA_001797415.1 Deltaproteobacteria bacterium GWA2_55_10 | reverse complement strand
AGACGTCCTCGTGAACAATGCCGGCTACCTTGAGCAGAAGCCTTTTTGCGATATCACGGATCACGACTGGGACAGGACCGTTGATACCAATCTGAAGGGCGTGTTCCTCTGCATTCAGGAGGGGATCGAAGGCCTTACCGGAAGGAAGGGCTCGATAATCAATGTCAGCTCTGTCGGCGGGCAGACAGGCGGCACGAAAGCGCCCCATTACGCGGCTGCAAAGGCCGGTGTCATCTCGTTGACCAAATCGATGGCCAGGATTCTTGCCCCGGCCGGCATAAGGGTGAACGCGATAGCCCCGGGGTTCATAAGAACGGACATGTACGACGCAATCGCATCAAATACGCCTGAAGCGGAGATCCTCTGCGGCATACCCCTCGGCTTTGTCGGAGAGGCCAGTGATATCGCCCATGCCGCGCTTTTCCTCGCCTCGGACGCGGCCCGCTATATCACCGGCCATGTCTTAAACGTGAACGGCGGACTTCACATCGGATCGGGAGCCTAAAGGAGACCATAGATGGACAGGACGTTACTGGTGCTTGGCGCGGGAAGCGACCAGGTCTTTCTGATGAAGACGGCCAGGTCAATGGGACTTCGGGTGATAGCTGTCGACATGAACCCCCGGGCCAGGGGTTTCGCCTTCGCGGACGAGTACGCGCCGGTGAGCACCGGGGACTTTGACGGCATCGTCTCGTTCGCGGAGCATTGCGCACTCAGGGGGCACAGGATATCCGGGGTAATGACGATGGGGAGCGATATACCGGAGATGGTCGCCTCTGTTGCCGCGCGCTTCGGCCTTCCCGGAATAGCATTGGAATCAGCCAGCCTTGCAAAGGACAAATACGCGATGAAGGCCCGTTTTCTGGAAAAGGAGATACCGGTGCCGCAGTTCAGAAAGATATTCACGCCTGAAGAGCTCAGGCTCACAGTGCGCGAGCTCGGCCTTCCATTGGTGTTGAAGCCGGTCGACAGCTCCGGGTCCAGGGGCGTCTTTCTTCTCGAAAGACACTCGGATATCGAACCTCTCTTCGAGAAGTCAAAGCCGTATTCGAGGAGCGGGGCGCTCCTCGCGGAGGAGTACCTCAAGGGGCTTCAGATAAGCACTGAGACGATAATGTCGCGTTCAAAGGGCGTCACGCCCGGCTTCGCCGACCGCAACTACGATGATCTCGGCCGTTTTCTGCCTCAGATAATGGAGAACGGCGGCTGGGTGCCGAGCAGCCTGAATGAAAGGGAGAGGGAGGAGGTCGAGGCGCTTGTCGAGCGTGCCTCCCTCGCGCTCGGCATAACCGACGGCGTGACAAAGGGCGACGTTGTCATGACCGCCGAAGGCCCGAAGATAATCGAGATGGCGGCGCGTCTCAGCGGCGGGGATTTCTGCGAGAGCCTGGTACCCTTGAGCGCCGGGGTCAATTACGTAAAGGCGGCTGTGAGCATTGCCCTTGGAGAGGAACCGGATCTTTCCGGGTTGAGGCCGAAGTTCTCTAAGGCCGTCGTCAACCGCTATTTTTTCCCGCCGCCCGGCAGGCTCATTTCAATAGAAGGCGCGGAAGAGATAAGGCGTCATGACTGGCTCAAGAAGCTCGAGTTCTGGTACTCGCCAGGGGATCTGATACCTCCGGCGCTGAGCCATGCGCACAGGTTCGGCGTATTCGTGGCGGTCGCGGATACCAGGGAAGAGGCTGACGAGAGAGCCCGCCTGGTGTACGAGACCGTGCGCATACGCACTGAGCCGACAGGAACGGACTATGCGAAAGCCTCTTGAATTATACGCGGTATTCCATCTCAACATGGCGTACTCCTCGATAGAGGAAGAGAGGAGGGCTGATCTCATCCGTTCCAGCTACTGGCCGCTCCTTGAGCTGGCGGCAAGGCGCCGGCTTCCTTTCGGCATCGAGGCGACAGGCTATACGCTCGAAGAGATAGCGCGCCTCGACGGAAACTGGATAGAGCGGCTCAAGGCCTTGACCTCGCAAGGCGTCTGCGAGTTCATAGGAAGCGGCTACTCCCAGATAATCGGGCCCATCGTGCCCTCGGAAGTGAACGCGTGGAACCAGAGGGTCGGGGTCTGTGTATATGAAAAGCTGCTGGGTCTTCGCCCGAAAATGGCTCTGATAAATGAAATGGCCTATTCGAAAGGCATCCTGGAGCATTACAAGGGGTCAGGATACGGGGCCGTCATCATGGAATGGAACAATCCCCGCAGATCGCATCCTGAATGGAAGGACGAATGGCGATACCTGCCGCAGAGGGCGGCGGGCGGCGATGGCATCGAGATGCCGATCGTCTGGTCAGACTCGATCGCATTTCAGAAATTCCAGCGGCTCGCGCACGGAGATTACGGGAGCGATGAGTACATCGAGTGGCTCGCCTCGCTTGTCTCGGATTCGCAAAGGTACTTTCCGGTCTATTCGAGCGACGCGGAGGTCTTCGGGTTCAGGCCCGGCCGCTACACGACCGAATCCGCGATGAACGGGCATGAGTGGGAGAGGATCGAGGGGCTCTTCATAAGGCTCAGGGAAGAGGGCTTCGAGATGGTGCCTGTCTCCCGGGTGCTCGAAGGCATTGGCGGGAAAGACGGCGGAAACCTGCTCTCAATCGAATCGCCTGAGCAGCCCATTCCCGTAAAGAAGCAGGAAAAATACAACATAAACAGGTGGGCGTTGACCGGCAGGGGCGACCTTGAAATAAACACCGCATGCTACAGCCTCTATAAAGCCATGCTCTCGGGCAAGCCATGCGAGGAGGACTGGAAGGAGCTCTGCTACCTCTGGTCAAGCGACTTCCGGACCCACATAACCGAGAAGCGCTGGAGGGAGTACAAAAAGAGGCTTGGCAAGGCCGTTGCGAAATGGCATGGACCCGGGGAACGCGCCAGGGCTCATAAGAGGCACACAACTTTTTTCCCGCAGGTGAAGCAGAACGGCAGGCTGGTGATGGAGGGAGAGGGCGTAAAATGCGTGCTGGACCAGAAAAAGGGCCTCGCAATAGGCGGCCTCTGGTTCAAGGCGCTCGGAGCGGCCCCGCTCGTCGGGACATTGCCACTTGGCTACTACGAGGACATAACCCTGGGCGCTGATTTCTTCTCAGGCCACCTCATACTGGAGAGGCCGGGCGTCCACAAGCATACGGACCTTGTCCCGTGTGAGCCTGTGGTCTCGCGGAACATGGACGGCTCTGTTGCGGCCGGTGTCGCGCGCTCGGACGGACGGCTGAGCTTCAGGAAGGAATACCTTGTCCCGGAAACGGGGGACTCTCTCGTGATCAGAAGCTCGGTCCGCTTGAACCGCAGGCAGTTCGGTTCGTTCCATCCGCTCAATATCACATTCATGCCCGAAGCGTTCGAAAGGGACAGCCTCTTTTTCGCGGCCCATAACGGAGGGGACGGGCTGGAGGTCTTCAGCATAGGCCCGCAAATGAGGATCAACCATTCGCAGCCGCTGTCTCTGCTCATATCCTCAAGGCAATCGATCGGCGCTACCAAGGGGATCGTGATCGTCGGGGACCGGCACAGGGCCCTTTGCTTCAGGCACAGCCAGGAGGTCTCAGCGGTGATGCCTTCAATAATATTTCAGCCCGCGGCTGACGGAAAGTTCTTCCTGAGACTTCAGTACTCGGCGCAGGAGATGGACGAGACCTTTGTCGAGGACAGCTCGGACGGGCTCTTCGATTTTGAATGGAGCATCTCGCCCTGGAACGGAGCGGAGCAATTGCATGAGTAAGGCGGCAACAGGCCTGACAGGCAGCATATCCGAGCGGGTCGGCAGTGGCTTGGTATGGATGACCGCGGCAGGCGTGAGCGCGAGGGTGCTGGGCCTCATCTCGGCGATAGTCCTTACAAGAGTGCTTGAGCCAGCTGATTTCGGCATCGTAGCCGCAGCCGGGGCAGTGATCGGATTTACCAAAGTGACTACCGCGACCGGTTTTGATTCGGCCATCGTCCAAAGACGGGAGGACCCGGCAGAGTTCCTTAATACCGCCTGGACGGTCGAGCTCGGAAGGTATCTCCTCCTTTTCACCGTTCTCTTCGCCAGCGCGCCGCTTGTCGCCGTTCTTTTCGATTCGCCGGAATCCGGCACGGTCGTGCGAGTGCTGTCATTGACGCTGATCCTGCAGGGCTTCAACAATATCGGGATGGTCTGCCTGACGAGGGAGCTTGATTTCAGGAAGATATTCATATGGAGGACCGTGCCGCTTCTCGCAGGGTCGATATCCGTAATCGCCCTGGCGCTGCTTTTGAAGAGCCTCTGGGCGCTCGTATGGGCAGAGCTTGTCCAGGCCCTTTGCGCCTGCGCGCTCTCATACGCGCTTCATCCGTTCAGGCCCAGGCCTGAGCTGGCCTGGAAAAAGGCCCGGGAGCTTTTCGCGTTCGGCAAATGGGTCTTCGGCACGTCGGTAATAGTGACCATGAGGCAGCAGGGGGTGAGCCTCTTTACAGGCAACCTGCTCGGATTGGCCTCGCTCGGAGTTTTCAACAGGGCCGTTTCATTCTCAACAAGGGTCTTCGACCAGTTCGTCGAGATGGTCTGGAGGATAGGTTACCCGGCGTACTCGCTGCTGCAGAAGAGGCCGGAATCTTTCAGAAAGGCCTATGTCGAGACCCTGTCGCTCGTAGCCTTCCTCGGCATCCCCGCATGCGCGGGCCTCATCGTCCTCAGCAATGATTTCGTAGATGCGGTCCTTACTGAAAAATGGTCGGCGGCAGCCCCGGTCATGCAGATACTCTCTGCGGCCGCCGCGCTTCACATATTGAACGCTCCGGCTTCGGTCGCCTTTCAGGCCGCAGGTTCCCCTGAGTTGAATACAAAGCTCTCGATGAGGGGTTTTGTCATACTGGCCGCTCTCATCTATCCGCTCGCCTCAGGCCTGGGGCTCACGGGCGTTGCGCTGGCGATGTTCATAAGCACTCTGGCCATAACGCCGTCGTCATTCCTCCTGGCCGCCCGCATTGCCGGGTGCGGTAATGAGCATTTGAAGGCGCTTTGCGGGCCTGCCGCGGCTTCCGTGCTGATGGCGCTGTTTGTCCTGTTCATAAAGAGCCGCGCAGCTGCGTCTGGCCTTTCCGGGTTTCTCGCGCTTGCAGTATCCGGAGCAGGCTTTTATTTCATCATCTGTTATTTGCTGGAGAAGATCACGGGAGCTGGGGCTTTCGGACTGTTTATGGAAAGGTTCGCGGCAATGAGGCCGAGGTGACCGGTTGAAGATGCGCATAGGCTATATATGCCGGAGGAAGAGCTTCTTGAAGTGCTACGGCCCGGTCATTTATGAAGGGCTCAAGGACGTGGGCTTTGAGCAGGTGCTCCTTATTCAGAGAGATGAGGCGTACAAGGACGGCGCTTATACCGCCGAGACCTTTCTTGAGAACGAGGCAGGCTGTCTCGGGGAGCTCGAACGGGAATACATGGTCGATGAGAATTCGCTCCTCTTTGCCATCCGCAAATACGGCTTGCGCGCGGTCGTGAGCCTTACGCCCGACCTGCCCGACGACATCTACCGGATAATGCCAGAGACAGGTAAATGGGGCGTCGTATGGTGCAGCTGCCCCAATTACGTGGACGATGTCTCCGTCATACTCAACAGGCTCTCTCCGTTTCATTTGAAATGCTGGGACATGATAGGCGTGCAGAACGCGATTTTCAAGAAGTACCTTGAGCCCAGGCTTGTCGCAAAGGGGGCCGGAGAGGCTCTGCGCAGGATAATGCCGGTCGGAGAGCCCTGCCTTGACCAGATCGGGCAGTTCAGTTTTGAGAGGCAGGAGATCAGGCGCAGGTTCGGCCTGCCCGAATCGGCAAGGATCGTCCTCTTTGGCTCCTTCGACAGGGCTTATACGGATAATCCATGGGTGTCGAAGAGCGACCACAACGCCTTCCGGGAGAGGCCGTTTTCAAGGGCGATGAGATTGATGGGGAGCGCGCCGGGAGTGAGGCCCTACAGCGAGCACTTCGATCTTGTCCGGTCGTTCGCCGACCGGCACGGCGCCCTGATCCTGACAAAGAGCCGTTTCAAGCATGGCGACCCGGAATTCATCGCGAACGGCTCTGACATGGTCGTGAGCGACCGTTCGTACTACCCTTTTACGGCGTTCGAGGCGCTGAGCATCGCCGATCTTGTCGTGACCGCGCCTTCGCTCCTTGTGCTCGACGCGCTCGCTCTTGGGAAGCCTTCGATAGTCCTGCGGCCTGTCCACAATTCCGCAAGGCACTCCATGAGCGGCCTTTATGACGAGTTTCTCTACGATGACGGGGGCCTCTTTAACCTCAAGGGCGTGACCGAGACCTTCTCGACCTGCACTGAAGAGGGCTGGGACAGGTTCGATTCATGGTCGAAGGAAGGCGGGTTCACGAGGCCGGTATTGGGCGAGCGCGACGCATTCATGAAGAGGTACGGGATAGAGCCGGGCGCTTCGGCAAGATTTTTTCATTCCATAGCGGAGATGATATGCAAAAAAGAGACAACAGCGCATATGTGAACGATCACGGGGACAAGGTCTTCCGTATGATGTCGGCCTATTACACCCGTTATTACCGCGACAGCCTCGGGCTTTCAGACTGGCTCGAAAGGGTGGCATTGAGGATGGACGAGGAGAGGACCTTCGGAGGGCCTGTCATAGACCTGTGCGAAAGAAGCACGGGGATGGATTTCAGGGGCAAGCAGGCGCTTGTGGTGGGCGCCGGCACTGGCGCCGAGCTCTTTGCGTTGGCTGAAAGGGGCGCGTCTGTCCATGCGATAGAGCCTTCCGGAGAGGCCCTTGAGATATTGAAGATGAAATCCGCCGAGCTGGGCCTCGACGGCGCGGACATACAGGAGGGCGCCGCGGAAGATATGCCCTTCGCAGACGGATCGTTCGACCTTGTGGTCTGTTACATGGTCCTCGAGCACGTAAACGATATCCGCAGGTCAATAGACGAGATGATTAGAGTCGCCAGGCCGGGCGGCGTCGTATTTCTCTCCATCCCCGACTATCTCTATTTCTATGAAGGCCATTACAAGCTCTTCTGCTACCCTCCGGCCCTGCCGCTGGGAAAGCGCCTTCTGCGGGCCTATCTGAAGCGTCTCGGAAGGCCGCTGGATTTCATGGACGGCCTGAACTTCATAACGTCATACGGCGTACTGTCCATCCTGCGGGAGAGAAAGGTCGGTCTTCT
>MGPL01000026.1:4835-12703 GCA_001797415.1 Deltaproteobacteria bacterium GWA2_55_10 | reverse complement strand
GCATGGAGGAGATCGCGCTCAGGATGGACGACGTAGGCGCCAGCAGCAAGGAGTTCGAGCAATACTCGAATTTCGGCCCCGGCAATCTCCTATTCCTCAAGAGGATGAGGCCTTTTCGCGCGTGGGCAAAATACAGGGAGCTTGATGATAAGGACTGGTCGCAAATACTTTCAATGCTCGAAAGAAAGGGCGCAAGGCTTACTGTGGCCATAACCGCGTGCTGGGTCGAATTTGACGGGACGCTCGTCCCTTTCCCGGACAAGTTCGCCGGAGAGGCCGGGGCGATCAGGCAGGGCGTGAGGGCGGGCCTCCTGGAGATAGCAAATCACGGCCTTACGCATTGCGTGGTCGAAGGCGGCCTCTTCAGGCCAAGGGCGCTCGAAGGCAACAGGCGGTTCCACAGGGAGTTCTGGCCGTGGATAGACCCGGAGAAACAGCTTGAGCACATGATGAGGTCGCAGGAGATACTGCGGTCTTACTTCGGAGTAGACGTGACAACGTTCGTGCCTCCGGGAAATGTCTTCACGGATACTACGATCGATGCGGCGGAAAAAGCGGGGATCAGGACCATAAACTGCAAGACCCGCGAATGCCTCTCAGGCGGCTTGCGGGTCATGTCCGACGATAGCGTGGCTGCATTTCACGACAGGGATATCGCGGTGAACGGCCCGGCATTCCTTGAAAGGATTATCGCCGGCAGGAAGGCCGGATTCGTCTTCGTGAGGGACCTGAGGTGAAGTTCATATCCATGAGAAGAAATTACCTCGACGCAGAGCTGGAGAGGTCACGGCACCTGTTCAGTGGCACTGTGCTCGATATAGGCGGAAAGGCAAGGGGCAGAAGAGGCTCGTTTTCACCGGCTTTTTCTGATGTGAGCAGGTGGGTCTATCTGAACATCGACCCTTTATCAGGGCCGGACCTTATATGCAGCCTTCCGGATCTGCCCATTCAAGATGGATCGGCTGATACGGCCGTCATGACCGAGGTGCTGGAATATATGCCCGATTTCAGAAGGTCGCTCGATGAGCTGAGAAGGGTCCTGAAAAAGGGAGGTTATGCCGTTGTGAGCTCGCCATTTCTTAATCCGATCCATGCCGGGCACGGGGACTGCATCAGGATGACCGAGGAGCTGTTGAAAAAAGAGATCTCGTCGAGGTTCGAGGTGACGAGGTTCGAACGGATGGGCGGGGCAGCCGCGGTAATATTCGATATCCTCAGGGTCGAGCTCCTCTATGCGGACGGCCGGTTGTCAAAAATCCTGTACAGGCTCCTTATGTGTTCGGCAAGGCTGTTTGCCGCGGCCGACAGGTTATTCCAAAGAAGGAACTTTTACGTGAATACCGGATATTTCGTGGTAGGGAGGGCCGTTTAGATGGGCTTCGGCGGCGCTCTCATTTGGACAGGCCTCGCAAGGAATCTGAGGATGCGCTCGCCTGAGAAGAGGATCGCCCTGGTCTACAACGGCTCTCTCGGAAGCGAGTTCCTCGGGAGGCCGCTTCCTGAGCACGTGATTTTCAACAACAACCGCGATATAGCGGCTGCCGTCCACAGGAAGAGATGGGCCGTAATCGGAAGGTTCTACGGGAACGAAGTCGTCGAGGTAGACATGGACGACCCCAGGTGCCTTTACTGGGAAAAAGACCTGCCTGACAGGATGGTATACAGAAAAGGGGCGCATGCCATAAAGCTTGCCTGCGCGGCTCACGGCATTGATGACCCGGTGCTTATGCCGAGGATCACGCTTACTGAAGCCGAGATAGAGCGCGCGTCCATCGTGCTTGAGGAGAAGAGGGTGGAGAGGCGGGCGTATATATGCATCGAGCCTTGTTCCAAGAAGGGCTTTACGCAGAACAAGGAATGGCCCTGCGAAAGGTGGCGCTCTCTCGCTGCAGCGCTCGTCTGTCGGCTCGCGCCGTCAGGTATCAGGGTGGTAAGGATCGGCTCTGAGGCCTGCGAGCCGCTTGAAGGCGTTGTCGATATCTCCGGGATGACGACATTCCGCGAGGCGGCGCACATTATCAGGAACTCGCTCGGCCTTGTTACCCATGAGGGCGGGCTGGCCCATCTGGCCGCGGCGGTCGGGACCAGGAGCGTGGTGCTTATGAGCTCGATGATCCCTAAGGAGCTTATGGCCTATCCTTCGAACATAAACCTGTATACGGAGATAGCGTGCGCGGGATGCGGCCTGAAGGGGCCGTGCCCGAGAAAGCTGGAATGCATGCTGAGGATATCCGTGGACGAGGCGCTCCAGGCATGCGTCCGCATGATCGAGACCGGGCCGGGTATCGAGGAGAGAAGAGATGCCTAAGATACACTTCCTGTTCAGCTTCCGAGAAGGCCCGTGGGGCGGAGGAAACCAGTTCATGTCCGCCCTGAGGCGGTATTTCATAAAAAAGGGCGTATATGCCGATGCCGACGCCGCTGACGTCTACATCATTAACAGCCACCAGGAGCTGATCGGGGCCGCTGAGGCCAAGAGGCGCTATCCCTCAAAGATATTCATAGGGCGCGTCGACGGCCCGGCGCGCGCCTACAATAACGAAGCCGATACCAGGGATTCGCTGACATCCCTTGCGAACAGGCTTATAGCGGACGCCACGGTCTTCCAATCGAGGTGGTCGCGGCTCGAGAACAAGTTGATGGGCTTCGGCCAGAACGCGTTCGAAGAGGTGATAATGAACGCGCCGGACCCCGATGTCTTCAGGAAGCCGTCATCGGGAAAGGCCCCGGGCAGCCGTCCACGGCTCATCGCGGCGAGCTGGTCCGCCAATCCCAGGAAGGGCTTTGATACATACGCATGGCTGGACGAGCGCCTGGACTTCAATAAGTATGAGATGGTCTTCATCGGGAACTCGCCCGTGAGCTTCAAAAACATCCGGCAGATGCCGCCGCTCGCGCCTCATGAGCTTGCGGATGAGCTTAAGAAGAGCGACATTCTCATCTTCGCCTCTGAAAAAGAGGCTTGCTCCAACCTTCTTCTGGAAGCGCTTCATTGCGGGGTGCCGTGCATAGCCTTCAACGGCAGCAGCAACCCTGAAGTCGTGGGCAGAGGCGGAGAGCTGTTCATCTCGCCCGGGGAGATACCGGGCCTGATTGACAGGATCCTCTCGGATTACGGCAGGTACGTGGATGGCATGGACCTGCCGGACATTGGCGAGGTCGGGGCAAGATACTACGAGCTTGCGAAACGGGTCTTCAGGCTTTCTGTCGAGGGCAGATATGCGCCCAAGAGGCTCGGCCTGAGCGGGTTCCTGAAGATAAGGAAGGCGGTGCTCATGTCGAAGGCTTCCGCGAGATTCCCGGTTAAGAGGGCGCCTGCATGGTAATGGCCCTTTTCTTCACGCGCGGCGTCTCTCTCGGCTTCTGGTACAGGTCAGGCCTTCTTGCAAGGGAGAAGCTCCTCTACGAGGCATACCTCGACAGGGGCATCTTGAGCAAGGTCTTCTGGCTCACTTACGGCCACGGCGACTGCCGGCTCGGGGAAGAACTCAAATCGGCCGGAAGACTTCACCCCGGCATTGAGATAGTCGAGATGCCGCGAATATTCGGCGATAGCCCGCCGTGGCACTGGCTCTATTCCTTTTGTATGCCGTTCATGCATTCGAGGGCGCTTAAGACGGCAGACATCATGAAGACAAACCAGATCGACGGCAGCCAGGCCGCTTTCGTCTCAAAGCTCCTCTGGAAAAAACCGTTGCTTCTCAGGGCCGGCTACGCCCTTACAAAACTTGAAAAAGACCTCAATGGGGGAAAGCGCCTGAGGAACACCGCGTATGCTCTGGTCGAACGGGCCGCGTACGCCCTGGCGGACGGGGCAGTCATTACGAGCATTCATGAAATGGGCTATCTTGAACGGAAATACAGGACCAGCGCCGGGAAGATAAAGGTCATACGTACCTTCGTAGACCTGGAGAGGTTCAGGCCCTTATCCACCGGGAGCAAGGGACCAGGGGCGGTCTATGTCGGAAGGCTCTCGGCTGAGAAGAACCTTGAGAGTCTCATAAGGGCCTTGCCTTTTTGCGGCCTGGATCTCGATATCTACGGTGAGGGTCCTGAAAAGGAAAGGCTCATCGGAATATCAAAGGCGGCGGCTGCTTCTGTCCGGTTCATGGGAAGCATATCCAATGAAGAACTGCCTCCGGTCCTGAACAGGTACAGGTTCTTTGCGCTCCCCTCGGTAAGGGAAGGCATGCCCAAGGCGCTGATCGAGGCAATGGCCTGCGGGCTGGTCTGCATAGGAACCGATGTCGAAGGCATAAACGAGATAATAAGGGACGGAGAGAACGGTTTTCTGGCGGCAGGCACCGGCCATATCAAAATAGCCGATGCATTGAGGCGGGCAGCGAGATCCGATACCCGAAAGATCGGAAGAGAAGCTGTCCGGACTGCATCCGGGTTTTCACTGGCCGGTTATGTCAGGGAGGAGGCCTGTATTATCGAAGAGCTTGCGGGAAGGCATCTGGAGGCGGCGGCATGACGAGAGTTCAAATGGAAAAGCCGGTCATCGCCCTCTTACCTGTGCTGCTTGGACTTTCAATGGCGTTCGTCCTTACCGGGATGAGCTTGAGAGGAGCTGTCTTTGCACTGCTCTTCGCGGCAGCCCTCTATTCCGTTGCGTCCATTGATGATGTATCCATCAGGAAGCCCTTGATAGAGCGCGCCGGGTTCGCCGGTTCAATGCTGCTTATATTCGTATTCATCGCGAGCATACCCAAGCTCGGGTCTCAACCGGTCTCTCCCAAGTATTTCATCATGGCCGCCCTCCTTTTGGCAGCCTATGCGGCTGGCTGCCTCGGCAGCCTGTCTTTGAGCGGCGTAAGCCGGCCCCTTCTCCTCTATTGGGGCATCTTTGCCGGAACGTCAGCCGTCAAATTCAATGTAATGGGAATGGTCGAGCCGCTTGAGGCCATCCTGCTCCTTGCGCTTACGGCCGCCTTCATAAATAGAAGAGAAAGGCTTGTCCTTGCGACAAGGTTTGTGGGCATCGTCCTCTTTGCCTCTGCCGCCTGGTTCCTGTTGAGTATCGTCTTTGGCGAGCCGTTCACGTCGATAAGGTCGTTTATCTACGCAAACAATATTGACGTCGAGAGGCCGCTCACGCTTTTTGCCATGGCCATGCCGGCCGGCTTTACCTTCAACCAGCATATAATGGGCTACCAGATGGCCGCGGGGCCCGTGCTTTCGATCATGCTCTTCAGGGCGGAAAAAGGGTTGTTCTGGAAAATGGTCTGGGGCATTGCCGTCCCGGTCGTCATTATCGCGCTCTTCCTCACTGCCCAGCGTTCGACGATACCGGCGGTGCTTGCGCCGCTGGCTCTCTTGATGGTCACAAGGCCGAAGAAGCTTATCATAGCTCTCCTCTTACTTCTCATGTCGGCCCCGTTCATGCATTTGGCGGCATCGATCCCTGACCTGGCGCCGCAGATCGGGGAAGCCAGGACGCTCAAGAGCAGGCTGGATTCCGAGAAGGACGTATCTTCAAGGCTCGGGTGGCAGGCGGCCGCGCTGAAGGCGGTCGCGGACAATCCGCTTGGGCTCGGCTCCGGCACACGATGGCAGGAGATATCATCTTCATACGGCGCGGACTTTTCGGACTTCGGAGGAGAGGAACAGGCAGTGCACAACAGCTATATCGCCGTCGGCCTCAAGCTCGGCTGGGCAGGCCTGATCATCGTTCTCGCCGTGTTCTGGCGCATACTGGCCCGGGTACCCGCATTGATGGCAGACGGATACGCGGCCGCTGTCGGCCTTTCTCTAATAGCGGTTCTTATCCAGGGTTTTTTCCACAACGCGAGTATTTTTACGAACGAGGCGGCGAGCTGGACGCTCCTTTGCCTCTTTGCCCAATGGGGCCGCGCAACAGGAGGTGAACAGAATGTATGAAAAAAGGAGAGGACTGCCGCTTGTTAGCGTCATCTTGTCCGTCTACAACGGGGCCGGATATTTGTCAGAGGCCGTCGAATCGATACTCGGCCAGAGCTACCGGGCCCTTGAGCTCATCATAATAGACGACCATTCGACCGATGCGACACCGGCGCTGCTCGAGTCGTACTGGCGCTCTGACCCGCGGGTAAGGGTCTTCAGGAACAGCGCCAACAAGGGCCTTACGAAATCCCTGAACAAAGGCCTCGATTTGAGCCGGGGGCATTTCATAGCGCGGCATGACGCGGACGACTGCTCGCACCCCGACCGTATCCGCAGGCAGATGGAGAGCATGTTTCCCGACCCTGGACTCGCATTGCTGGGCACCGGCGCGCTGCTCATGGACAGCGCGGGTAAAAGCGTAAAGGCGCTGAATGTGAATACAGGCGAGAGGCTTAAAGCCCGCCTGCCGAAAAACAACCAGTTCATCCACGGCTCTGTCCTTATGAGGCGCGACGCGGTTGAATCAGCAGGGGGATATAGAGAGGAGTTCAGGTACGCGCAGGATTATGACCTGTTCCTGAGGCTGAGTGAAAATTACGAGGTCGATAATATAGACGAGCCGCTGTATTCCAGCAGGCTCGCTGACGGCTCTATTTCGTTTTCACGGGCAGGCGAACAGCAGCTCTCGGCCATGATCGCGAGGAGGGCGCACCAGAGAAGGATAAGAGGCGACCGCGCGTGGTCTGCTGAAATATATGGCGAGCTTGAGGCTGAGCTCGCGGGGCCCCTTGCCAGGCGGCGCATAATGGGGCGCGTGCATGCCGACAGGGCAAGGTGCATGCTCCTGAACAACAGGAAGGGCGAGGCGCTCCGCGAATACATGTTGTCCGCGGCAAATATGCCGAGCGTTTCGTCTGTCCGTAACCTCGCAAAGGCGCTCAGGGGTGATCGGTGAAGAGCATGCGGCAAAAGCCGGGCAGCATGAAGAAAGGGCTTGAGGCTGCATGCTTCATGGCAGACCGGACCTCGGCAGGCCTGACGGAGAGCGACGCATGGGCCTGGGCCAGGGTCAATTCACTAAGGCACGCGCATACGCTCTCTCACATTGTCATGCACGCCAAGGGAAAGGGCAGGGAGATCGATGTGCTAAACGCATCCGGCCTTTCCGCCGGACACCAGGACTTCTCCATTTTACCGGCCCTCAGAGATATGGGAATCGAAGTCAATTGGCATGCCATCGAGAGCCCTCAGAGCCCGTATCTCAAGGATATGCGTCATATCGAATCAATAGAGAGGCTCGGCATCCGTCTTAAGCTGACCGACCTTGCCATACCCGGCGCACTCGGTCATTGCGGGCCGTTTGATGTCGTGCTCTTCACCGAGATTGCGGAGCACCTCGACCATTCGGTCTTTCTTCGCGCCCTCTCGGGTATAAGTGACGCGCTTGTGCCTGACGGAATACTGATACTCACGACGCCAAACCTCTTGAGCCTGGGCAACAGGCTGAGATTCCTGGCTGGAAAAGGCGAAGGCGCGTGGTGGGGAGACGGACGCATGAACATGGAAAAAGGGCTCTATGGGCACATATCGTTGTACGGGCCTGCGCGCATCAAAAAGCTGCTGCTGGATTCGGGCTTTGCCGTCGACAGATGTTATACGTTCAGCCCCGGTTGCGGTCCGGCGCATTTTATGAGGAAAGCCGCATCAAGGCTCTGCGGCCTGCTTGCGACGCTTGTTGAAAACGGCGGTGCTACTCTTGTCGCGGTCGCTTCCAAGGGAGAGCCCGTAAGGGTCCCTCCAAAAATATGAGGTCAAGATGATAAGTTTCATAATCTGCACCATAGGGAGGCCTGAGCTCGGCGCCTGCATCGCCTCCATACTTTCCCAGAAGGGCAATTACGAGGTCGTGGTCGTCGACCAGTCCGCAGAGGGCGTGACTCTCCCCGGGGACTCGAGGCTTCTGCGCGTAAAGTGCACAAAAGAAGGGCTCTCATCGGCGCGGA
>MGPL01000026.1:4468-4752 GCA_001797415.1 Deltaproteobacteria bacterium GWA2_55_10 | reverse complement strand
GGAAGACTGGACAATGGTCATGGGCGGCAATATCGCGTTCAAGAGAAGGACCATAGAGGAGACCGGCCCTTTTGACAGGAGCTTCGGCACGGGCGCGAGGTGGGGCTGCGCCGAAGAGACCGATTATTTTCTGAGGATGTGCTACTCGGGCAAGAGGGTCTTCTACTCGCCGGAGCTTGCGGTCTTTCATCCGATGGAGGCGGCAGGCCATACGGATGAGAGCCTGAACGCCAAGCTCTTCGAATACGGCAAGGGCCACGGCGCGCTCTTTGCCAAGCACCTGA
>MGPL01000026.1:0-4397 GCA_001797415.1 Deltaproteobacteria bacterium GWA2_55_10 | reverse complement strand
CAATACCTGTTGATGCTCAAGATACGGCTTATAAAGAGGCATTTCTGGATACTCTCGGGAAAATGGAGAGGGTTCTGGGGTTTCATACACTCGGAGCGGGAGGCCTCCGGCCATGCATAGGGCGGCCCGCATTCGATTCCTCGGCCGTTCGCTGGCAAGTTCGCTGGTTTCCATTGCAGGGCTTGCCGCCTGCTCTCTCAGGAGCAGGTTCAAGAGGCCTGTTCCCGGCGATTACGCGAGGATAGCCGTTGTCCAGACCGGGCATCTCGGCGACCTCGTCCTTACATTGCCGATTATCAGTTCGCTCAGAAAAATGCATCCTGAAGCGAAAATAACTTTCATTGTCGGCGAATGGGGCAGGGAGGCTGCCGAGTCGTTCGCGCCGGAAGCGGAGGTCGTCTCTTATTATCCGCGCAAATACAGGAGAGGAAATGTTGTCATCGCACCGGCCCCCTCGATGCTGGAATACGACCTTATCATTCATCTGCGCGGGGATTTCAAGTTAGTCGCGAGGTATTTCCTGAACATCAAGGCAGTTTTCCTTTACGGCCTGGCGAGAGGAAATCTCAGGCGTTCCTTCCTTTTCCACGCGGGTATTTCAGAGATGAGGGTCGTACCCGAGCACCAGTACCAGACGTTCAGGAATATGATGCTCAAAATCGGCATTACGCTGCCTGAGAGGCCGGAGATCGACATAAAAAAAGAATGGGCCGACTCCCTTTCGGGGCTGCTGGATGAGAGATGGCTTGCATCAGGCAAAATCGCCGTGCTCCATCCCGGCGCACCGTGGGACCAGAGGCGCTGGCCTGCTGAAAGGTTCAGGCTGGCGGGAGAGGCATTGGCTGAAGGCGGCTTCAGGGTCTTTGTGATAGGCGCGCCTTCAGAATCCGGGCTTTCAGAATATTTCGGAGAGGGTTTCTTCAACCTCATAGGGAAATTGGACTTGAGACAGCTGGCCGCGCTGCTTGCGAGCTGCGAGATCTATATTGGAAATGACAGCGGCCCAGCGCACCTGGCGGCTGCCGCGGGCGCGGCTGTGATCGTGATGTACGGCCCGCAGGAGACCGAGGTCTTCGGGGCGCTCGCATGGCACAGGATCTGGCTCGACGCAAAGCGGCCCTGCTCGCCGTGCTGGCAGAGGTCGTGCGTCCTTGAATATGAGGGCTGCCTTTCATCGATAAGCGTGGCTGATGTTGCCCATGCGCTTGAAATGCTTTTACTGAGAAAAACGGAGTGCGCATGAGATTCTTATCTGAGTTTAAGGAGAGACAATGAAGGTACTGCTTCTATATAACGTCTATTCCGACGAGCTTGGGTCCAGCAGGCCTCCGCTTGGGACCGGCTATCTTGCACAGGCCCTGAGTGACGCCGGCATCGATTGCGATGTGCTGGATATGAAGCTCGGCTACCCGGAGAAGGATGTGCTGGACATGATAGGGCGCGGCGGGTACGGCTGCGTCGGGGTTACTGTGTATACCGTAGGGCACAAGAAGTTTTTTGCCCTGCTTGGGTCGATAAAGGAAAGGTATCCGTCGATCATAACCGTCGCGGGCGGGCCGCATATAACGATAATGGGGAAGAAAGTCCTTGAGGAGTACGGTCAGATGGATTTCGCTTTCATGGGAGAGGCCGAAGACTCTTTTGTCCGTTTCTGCTCAGGAGAGGAGCACGCCAGGATACCGGGCCTGGCATTCAGGGACGCAGGGGGCATTGTCCGCTCAAGCCCGTTCGAGAGGCCGGTCGATCTCGATGAAGTGAGCTGGCCCAGATATGAAAAATTCGAGCTTGAGAAGTATGCGAATGAAGTTGGCATCATTACCTCTCGCGGCTGCCCCTATCCCTGCATCTTCTGCTCTGTCGGCCTGACCCTTGGGAAAAAGGTACGGGTCCGCTCAATTGGAAAGATATGCGACGAGCTGGAGTACTGGTACGCCAGGGGAAAGAGGATATTCAACTTTCTCGACGACAACTTCACATTTTACCGGGACAGGGTCTTCGGCCTCTGCGCGGAGATAGAGAAGAGAGAGCTCAAGGGCCTCACGTTGCGGGCTTCGAACGGAATAAGGGCCGACCGCATGGACAGGGAGATGCTCCTCAGGATGAAAGAGGTCGGCTTCAGGAGCTTCGGCATAGGCGTGGAGGCTGGCAACGACAAGGTATTAAAGGCCCTCAGAAAGGGCGAGAGCATGGAGCAGATCGAGAATGCGATAAGCCTCGCCTGTGATCTCGGCTTCGAGGTCTCGCTCTTTTTCGTATACGGCGCGCCCGGCGAGACGCTCGATGACGTAGAGGATTCCATACGCATCGCCCGGAAATATCCCGTATTCAAGGCTGACTTCTACAATCTCATCCCATTTCCGGGGACGCAGTTGTGGCAATGGGTGGAAGACCACAATGCATGGACAGGCGACCCCATGGAGATGCTCAACAGCATGGACAAGAACCTGAGGTTTTCCAGGGAGACCGGAAGGCCGTTTTTCACCACAAAGGAACTGGGCGATGCGGAGCGGTCGATGCTGGCGTCAAGGCTCAGAAAGACGACGCTCCAGCTCCAGAAAAAAGGCATTGAACGCGTCTTCGCGAAATATGGCGTGATGAGATACCCGCTGGCCTGGCTGGCCTCCACGATGTTCTTCCAGAGGCTGTTTTTCAACAGCAACTTCATACGCAAACTCTCTGACAGGGTCCGTTACCGCCGGACGGGCAGCGTTCAATTGAACACGGGGGTGGAGAGATGAAGATAGCATTGCTCAACCCGCCATACCTTCCGGGTTTCTCCAGGTTCTCCCGGAGCCCGGCAGTCACGAGGAGCGGGACCATCTATTACCCGATATGGCACGCTTACGCAGCCGGGCTTCTTGAAAGGGAGGGGCACGAGGTCATGCTGATTGACGCGCCCGCGCAAAGGCTTACGATGACCGATTGCCTCTCGCTCATAAAAGACTTCTCTCCCGGGATGACGGCCGTCTACACCTCTACGCCGAGCATTGTGAACGATATCGAGTGCGCGGCAGCGATAAAGATAATCATGCCCAGCTCTTTTATGGCGCTTACAGGCCCTCATGTCTCTGCATTGCCCGACCAGACGCTTTCAATGGACGAGAGGATAGACGCCGTCGCGATCGGCGAGTACGACCTTACGCTCCTTGAGCTTGCGTCAACTATTGAGTCCGGAGGCGATATAGACGGTGTCCCCGGCCTTGTCATAAGGACCAACGGCAAGGTCGAGCCCACGGCGGCAAGGGCCCATATCGAAGACCTCGATTCGCTGCCGTTCGTCTCAAGCGTCTACAAAAGACACGCCAGGATAGAGGATTATTTCTATGCCCATTGCAGGTATCCGGTCGTCTCGATATTCACCAGCAGGGGGTGCAACGCGCGCTGCGACTACTGCGTCTACCCGCAGACGGTATTCGGAAGGAGGCACAGGCAGAGGAGCCCCGAGAACATTGTGGAGGAGTTCAGGTACATAGAAAAAGAGCTTCCGCAGACAAAAGAGGTGCTCATCGACGACGATACATTCTCGTTCGACAAGGCCCACACTCTTGAATTCGCGGAGCTGATGATAAGGTCGCGCGTAAAGCTCCCCTGGACAGTAGAGTGCAGGGCCAACCTCGATTTCGAGACCCTCTCCGCAATGAAGCGGGCCGGATGCAGGCTCGTGGTCGCGGGCTTCGAGAGCGCGGATGACGCGATCCTGAGGAACATAAAGAAGGGAATCACGGTCGAGAGGATGAGACGCTTCGCCCTTGACGCCAGGAGGGCAGGGATAATGATCCACGCCTGTTTCATGGCTGGAAACAGGGGTGAGACGATGGAGACTTTGAAAAGGACACTGGCGTTCGCGAAGGAGATAAGGCCCGACACATGCCAGTTCTTCCCGCTCATGGTTTATCCGGGGACAGAGGCCTATGCCTGGGCCAGGGGTAACGGGTATCTCGAGTCGGAAGATTTCGCGGACTGGCTCACGCCGGAGGGCCTTCATAACTGCCTGGTCTCTACTCCGGAAGTGAGCGCAAGAGAGCTGGTCGAGTTCTGCGACTTCGCACGCAGGTCCTTCTATCTTGCCCCGGGGTATATATCTTACAAGGTCAGAAGGCTTCTTGCGGAACCAAGGGAAATGCGGCGCACCGCGAAATCCGCCAGGATATTTCTGAAGCACCTGATGTCAGGCAATAAGGTCAAAGATGCTGCATGAGATTACAGAATCAGTCTTCTGGTTGAGCGCGCTCGCTCTCTTCTATGCCTACCTGGGCTACCCGGCGCTGCTTGCGGTTTTGCGCAGGATAATGCCCGTTGAGATCAAGGCAGAAAATGCCCGGCCTCCTTCGGTCAGCATGCTTATTGCCGCCTACAATGAAGAGCGGGTGATAGCCGGGAAGCTGGAGAACTGCCTT
>MGPL01000025.1:3014-10589 GCA_001797415.1 Deltaproteobacteria bacterium GWA2_55_10 | reverse complement strand
GAGGAGGGCAAGAGGGAAGGACATGTTCCCGGAGTTCATGAACATGACAGGCAGATAGAAACCGCGCAGGTCCTGCCGCTTAATGAGCCTGAGATAGATGTAAGCCATTACGCCGGTGCCGACAACTACAATGGCGGCTGAAAGGGCGACAATGGCCAGGTCGTCCAGTACGAGCTTTTTATGCGAGAGCGAGGATATTACGAGAGCTGGAATAGTGAGGTAAAGGAGTATGTCGATTATGGGCTCGAGGCTTATTTTCCTGAACCGGGCAAAGATATACCCCAGGCCTATTATGCAGAAGACCGGAAAAACGACTGAGAGGACTTTGATTACGGCCATAGTTTTAACAGGCTGCTCAAAAAGCTCCATATGCGAGGCCCCGGTTAAATCGGGGAGCGAGGAACGAGGCGTACTCTTCATGTACGTCGCTTATGCCGCGACGATGACAACAAAGCAGATGGACTTTTTCAGCAGCCTGTAATAAAAAGGCGGGCAGGCTTCAAGCCCGCCCGCCTGTTATAGCTTTGTTCTGTTCCAGATTTTCCCCTCTTTTCTAAAGAGGGGCAGGGGAGAGTCATAATGTCATTCTGAGCGAAGCGAAGAATCTCTGGAATGAATATGCGCCGAGATTCTTCGTCGCCTGCGGCTCCTCAGAATGACAGACTGAATAATCCCCATCAGTCCCCCTTTAGAAAAGTAGGAAGCGCTCAACTCGCAATTAAATTATTCCTTCTCTACCTCTATAAGCGTCTCGTCAGGGTTCACGGAGTCTCCTATCTTGACGAGTATCTTCCTCACAATGCCGCTTATGGGCGTGTGGACCTCGTTCTCCATCTTCATGGCCTCGACTGTAAGGACCGTATCTCCTTCCGAAACCTTGGCTCCCACGGTTACCTTTATCGAGGTGACCTTGCCGGGGATGGGCGTCGTAACGTCGCCTTCCTTCTTTGCCTTGGGCCTGATGGACTGTGTTATCGACGGCCTCTCTATTTCTCCGGCGGTCGTCGGTATGACCTCTGTAAGAGACTCTATCATAACCTCTTCAAGCCTGCCGTCGATGGATATGAAAAACGGCCTCTTGCCCTCTACCTTGTGACCTGCCCCGGCGACCTTTATCTTGTAGGACTCGCCGTGGACCGTAACGTTGAACTCGCTGGGCGCGAGGTGGAGGACAGTATGCGCGGTCTGGTCCTGCGTTTCCTCTTCGAGCGGCTCGGGCTCGAGCTTGCCGGAGTCCCTCTGCTCGAAGAACTCCATGGCCACTATCGGGAAGAGGGTATAAGAGAGCACGTCATCTATGGATTTTGCCTTGCCGTCTATGTCCCTCATCATCTTGTCGAGCTCAGGCTCAAGCAGGTCAGCCGGCCTGCAGGTGATGGCCTTCTCGTCGCCTATGGCGAGCTTTCTCGCGGTCTCGTCTACGGCGCCGGGAGGCTTGCCGTAGAGCCCCTTGAAGTAGTTCCTGGTCTCGCTCGTTATTACCTTGTATCGCTCGCCCATGAGCACGTTGAGCGTCGCCTGCGTGCCCACGACCTGGCTCGTGGGAGTGACGAGGGGCGGATAACCCATGTCCTTCCTGACCCTGGGTATCTCGTCGAAGACCTCGTTCATCTTATCGAGGGCGTTCTGTTCCCTCAACTGATTTGCGAGGTTCGATATCATGCCTCCGGGTATCTGGACGACCAGCGTCTTGGGGTTGATGGCCGTGTACTCGCTCTCGAACCTCTTGTACTTCTTCCTTATCTCCCTGAACCTGTCGGCTATCTCGGCGAGCAGTCCCAGGTCAAGGCCCGTTGAGTAGGGCGAGTCGTTAAGCGCGGCGACCATGCTCTCCGTAGGGGGCTGGGAGGTGCCCGAGGCGAGGCTCGAGAGCGCTGTATCGATGATATCGGCGCCCGCCTCTATGGCCTTCAGGTAGCTCATGGCAGCAAGGCCCGATGAGTCGTGCGAATGTATGTGTATGGGGAGGGTTATCTGCTCCCTCATCTTGCTCACGAGGTCAAAGGCCGCGCCGGGGGTAAGGAGCCCCGCCATGTCTTTTAGGCAGATGGTGTCAGCGCCCATTTTCACGAGCTTGAGGCCCAGCTCTACAAAGCCTTCATGCGTGTGCACAGGGCTTGTCGTGTAGCAGATGGTCGCCTCGACCATTGCCTTGGCGTCCTTAGCGGCGCGTATTGCCACTTCGATGTTCCTGGTGTCGTTCAGGGCGTCGAAAATCCTGAATACGTCGACGCCGTTCTTCGCGGCCCTTTCAACGAACTTCTTCACCACGTCGTCGGAGTAGTGCCTGTAGCCCACGAGGTTCTGCCCGCGCAAAAGCATCTGGAGCCTTGTGTTGGGAATGGCCTTGCGGAATGCCTTGAGCCTCTCCCACGGGTCTTCCTTCAAGAACCTCAGGCACGCGTCAAAGGTAGCGCCGCCCCAGGCCTCGAGAGACCAGTAGCCCACATTGTCGAGCATGGGCGCTATCTCGAGCATGTCGGCGGTCCTCATCCTCGTGGCAAGGAGCGACTGGTGGGAGTCCCTTAGTACGGTATCGGTAATATGGGTCTTCCTGTCGGTCTTTGTCTTGAGTTTGAGATCCGCCTTTGCGGGAGCTGTCGTCTTTGTCGCCATATTGAATCGCCTCCGTCATTAGAGCCCGTGGTGCGCCGCTATGGCCGCCGCGATTGCAGCGACCAGGTCAGTGGGCTCACCGTACTCGTCGTAATTCATAAGCCCGGGTTTCCTGTCGATAAAGCCCGTGTCAAAGTTGCCGCATCTGAAGTCTTCGTCCTCCATTATCTTCCGGAGGAATGGGATGGTTGTCTTTACGCCCCTTATAACGAACTCATCGAGGCAGCGGTGCATCCTCCTTACGGTCTCGTCCCATGTCGTGCCGCGCACGACGAGCTTGGCGACGAGCGAGTCGTAGCAGTTGGGGATGACGAAGTCCTTGTATATGGCGCCGTCTATCCTCACGCCGATGCCGCCGGGGGAGTAGTAGGAAGTCACCTTGCCGAAGGAGGGTAAGAAGTTGTTCTTCGGGTCCTCGGCGCAGATGCGGCACTCTATGGCAAAGCCGTTTACCTTCACATCTTCCTGTTTGAAGCCAAGCGGCATGCCTGCCGCTATCTCTATCTGCTTTTTCACGAGGTCTATGCCAGTGACCTCTTCGGTTATCGGGTGCTCGACCTGTATCCTCGTGTTCATCTCAAGGAAGTAGAAGTTCAGGTCTTTGTCGACAAGGAACTCAACCGTCCCAGCGTTGGTGTAGTTCGCGGCGCGGGCCGCCTTCACGGCCGCCTCACCCATCCTCTTCCTGAGGTCGTCGTTCAATATGAGGGAAGGGGTTATCTCGACGAGCTTCTGGTGCCGCCGCTGTATGGAGCAGTCCCTCTCGCCCATGTGCAAGGTGTTGCCGTGGTTGTCGGCGAGTATCTGGAACTCTATGTGGTGAGGCTTCTCAAGGAACTTCTCGAGGAAGACCTCCGAGACGCCGAAGGCCGCGGCCGATTCCTTCCTGGCGGTGGTTATCGAATCGATAAGCTCTTTTTTGGTGCGCGCGACACGCAGGCCCCTGCCGCCTCCGCCGCCGGAGGCCTTGACCATTATGGGGTAGCCGATCTTCTCGGCATAGGCGACCGCCTCGTCGGCGTCCTTTATCGAGTCCTCGGTGCCGGGGAGTATGGGCACGCCCGCCTTCTGCATCATCTTGCGCGCCATGACCTTGTCTCCCATCTCGGAGATGGTCTTGCTGGAGGGCCCGATGAAGGTTATGCCCTTCTTTTCGCACAGATGCGGGAACTTGGGGTTCTCCGAGAGAAAGCCGTAGCCGGGGTGTATGGCGTCCACGCCGACCTTTGTGGCAAGGTCGACGAGCCTGTGGATGTTCAGGTAGCCCTGGATGGGGCCGGGGCCGACCATGTAGGACTCATCCGCCTTTTTGACATAGAGCGAGGTCGCGTCCTCTTCCGAGTAGATGGCGACGGTCGCTATGCCAAGCTCCTTGCAGGCCCTGATTACGCGGGTGGCTATCTCGCCCCTGTTGGCGACGAGCACTTTTTTGAAGAGTCGAGACATCTGAAACTCCGTGTTAAGCTTGTACAAACCGCAATCATTTATTTACTCAGGAAATAACCGTCAAGTCAAGAAATAAAAGCCCTTTACATGGCTATCGGGCCGCTTCCTTTTCGCCGATGAACGCCAGGGCATCCTTGAGGCGCTTCAAGGCCAATTCAGAGCCCATCGAGGCAAGGGTCTCGAATATGCCGGGGCTTACCGTCGTGCCGGTAAGGGCGACCCTTACGGGCTGCGCGAGCTTGCCCAATTTAAGCCCCTTTTCTTCGAGAAGCGAATTGAATGCCGCCTCTATCCCGGCCTCGTCGAACGGCTGAAGGCCGGAGAGCTTTTGTATCAATTCCTGCAAGAGCCCGGCAGTCTCGGCGTTGAGGAACTTTTCGGCTGCCTTGGGGTCGTACTCGACCTTTTCCCTGAAATAAAATAGCGAATGCTCGGCCATCTCTTTAAGCGTCCTGGCCCTCTCCTGAAGGGTCTTTATTATGGGCACGAGCCGGGTGTCGTTCGACGCGTCGACCCCAAGCTCCTTCCAGAAGGGGAGGAGCAGGTCCTTAAGCTCTTCTGGCTTCGAATTTTTTATATAGTGCTGGTTGAGCCACAGGAGCTTCTCAGGGTTGAAGACGCCGGAGGACTTGCCGACGCTCTCCAGCGAGAATTTCCCGATAAGCTCGTCCATCGAGAATATCTCCTGGTCGCCCGCCGACCATCCGAGCCTCGCGAGGTAGTTGACGAGCGCGTGCGGCAGATAGCCCATCTCTTTATAGGCCATGACGGATGTCGCGCCGTGGCGCTTGGAGAGCCTCGTCTTGTCAGAGCCGAGTATCATGGGCAAATGCGCGAATATGGGCAGCTCGTAGCCGAGCGCCTTGTAAAGGAGCATCTGCTTCGGAGTGTTGTTTATGTGGTCGTCGCCCCTTATGACGTGGGTTATGTTCATCGTAGCGTCGTCCACGACTACGCAGAAGTTATACGTCGGCGTGCCGTCGCTCCGGAGTATGATGAGGTCCTCGATGGTCGAGTTGTCGAATGAGATATAGCCCTTTATCTCGTCCTTGAATGACGTTGAGCCCGGAGGCACCTTGAACCGGAGCGCAAAGGGCTTATCAGGCCTGTCAGTCCTTGCCCTGCACCTGCCGTCGTACATGGGCGGCCGTCCCTCCTTCATGGCGGCCTCCCTCCTTGCCTCAAGCTCTTCCGGCGTGCAGTAGCAGCGGTATACGAGCCCCTTTTCCAGCAGCTCGTTGGCGTACTTCCTGTACTCGTCAAAACGCTGGCTCTGGAAGAATGGCCCCTCGTCCCAGTTAAGCCCGAGCCATTCCATGCCGTCGAGTATGGCCTGTATGGACTCCTTGGTGGAGCGGGCGACGTCTGTATCCTCGATGCGGAGGATAAACGCGCCCTTCATGCGCCTGGCATAGAGCAGGCTAAAGAGGGCTGTTCTGGCCCCGCCTATGTGGAGATAGCCCGTGGGGCTGGGTGCAAAACGCGTGCGGACGCTCAATTCGGAAACCTCCTGAGGTTAGGGTCGGAACGCACCCTTAGGGTCTGTTTGAAGGAAGATACTTCAAGCCTTTGATTTGAAAAGGGATTGAAGGCAGCCATATTATCAAAAGCCGCCCTGAATGTAAAGCGGTTGGGAGCACAAAAAGGGGGCGCGGCGGCCTACCTGATGATGACCCCGGCATAGCCCACGACCTGCCTCGTCTCTCCGTTCACTTCACCTGAGGTCGCGTACTTGACGAGCCGGGAGTGTCTGGCGCCGAGGGCTTTTGAAGCGAATATGGCGATTGCCGAGGGGATGACGCCGCACATGGTGATATCCTCTTTTGCCGTGACGGCGAGGAGGCCTTTTGCGTCAAGTGCAAGGACTTTCTCCAACGCGAGGGAGTCCTTTTTTCTGGTGACCGAATCCGGCTCATAGTGGTTCATATCGGTGCTCGCCACGATAAGGGTAGCCCCCTTTTTCTCGAAGAGCACGCCCGCGATCACTCTACCCATCTCCTCGCATTCCGCCGCGGTTGCGCGCATGACGGTTATCGGCACTATGGATGACTTCGGGTTCACCGCATAGATGAAGGGGAGCTGCACTTCCAGGGAGTGCTCCATCAGGTGGGCCTCCATGTCGCGGGAAAAGAGATGCGACGAGGCTATTAACTCTGCGGCCGTCTCCTCGTCGACCGTGACCTTGCCGAGTGGTATCTCCCACTGGCCGGATGCCGCCACAGCGAAGGGCGCGCCAAGACCCGTATGGTTCGGGCCTATGAGGATCACCCTGTCAGGTATCGATATTGAAGAATAGACATGCCCGGCGACATCCCCTGAGAACATGTACCCTGCGTGAGGGGAGAGGATAGCTATCGCCTCTTCCTTTGGACTGTGGGAGAGGAGCTTTTCAACCGCGGCCGACAGAGCGGCCTTTGTGCCGGGGTAGAATCGCCCGGCTACTACCGGCTTTCTTATCATGGGGACATTTTATCAAGTACGCCGGATAATTTCAAAGATTGAAAGCCCTGGACTTATGCTATACTGCCCGGAAAAATTGAACCGGAAGGGAAAATGGACGCAGAACTTATAATCTTTGACCTTGACGGCACGCTCATAGACTCGAGCCAGGATATAGCCTGGTGCGCGAACCAGACGCTCGTCTCAATGGGCTATTCCGAAAGAGAGGCACGGGAGATAGTCGGCCACATAGGCTGGGGCGTGAAGCCCTTGCTTGAAAAGCTCATGCCCGGAGAGGATGATGCCAGGATATCCGAAGCGCGCCTCAAGTTCCTCGATATATACGGAAGCCACCTGGTCGTCAATACTTACCTTTACCCGGGCGTCGAAGAGACGATAGGGCACTTCATGCGCTCAGGAAAGAAGATGGCCGTTGTCACGAACAAGCCTTTCGGCCTTGCCGAGAGGATTCTCGATATCATGAACCTCAAGGGCTTTTTCCAGGCAGTGCTCGGCGGAGATTCCCTCCAGAACAAGAAGCCCCATCCCGAGCCCATCGAAAAGGTCATAAAGGACCTCGGCGCGCTCCCTCAGAGGACAGTCGTCGTCGGCGACAGCCCTGTTGACTGCGAGGCAGGGAAGGCAGCGGGCGCGTTTACCATAGGCGCGTCATACGGCTTCAGGGGAAGGGGAGAGCTTGAGGCCGCCGGCTGCGATGTCATTATCGACGATTTTCCATCTCTCAGGAAGACCTTGAGATAAGCCCTCCCGTCCCCATCGACTTTTCCCGTCTGCTATACTGAATAGATGTTGTCCCGCCGTTCAATCCTGGGCACGTTAGGCGCGTCATTCCTGCTCCTCCTCTCCGGGCAGAGGGACGCCTTTGCCCGGTTCTTCTCAAAGCCCGAAATACGAAAAGAGCCGAGGATAAGGGAGAACGCCTTTACTGACTCCGGAAAGGCGCTCGTCTCAATCGCGACCGGAGCGAATGCCGAGGAGATGGTCGAGAGGGCCGTCTCTCTCATAGGTGGCTTCGATAAGCTCTCATTATCAGGCAAGACCGTTCTCGTTAAA
>MGPL01000025.1:661-2997 GCA_001797415.1 Deltaproteobacteria bacterium GWA2_55_10 | reverse complement strand
TCAACGCGTCGGAACATGTCAAGGAACGGCATATTGAAGGCCGCCGAGGGGAGCGGGGCAGAGGTCATTACCTTCGAGGACTTCGAGTGGTACGCGGTGCCGCTCAAGGGTGCGAAATATGTAAAAGAGGCATACGTCACCGAATGGATATACAGGCCGGATATAATTGTGAACCTTCCGGTCGTCAAGACGCACAGGTCAGCGAGTTACACGATTGCGCTCAAGAACTTCATTGGATGCACTCATCTAAGGCAGCGGCCCTACCTCATCGATTCCACGCATTGGGAAGAGCTCATAGCCGAGTTCAACGCGGCATACGCGCCTGACATAAATATCGTGGACGCGACCACCTCCATGATAGAGGGCGGTCCCTGGAAGGGCACTCCGGTGAAGACAGACTGCATCATCGCCAGCGGCGACAGGGTCGCGGCGGATATAACGGGGCTTGGGCTTATACGGTCATTCGGCAAATGGGAGCCTGTCACGTCAAAGCCCGTTTGGGAGCAGAAGCAGATAATAAGGGCGCTCGAACTCGGCATTGGCAGGGGCAGGGGAGAGATAACACTCGTCGCAGGCAAGGGCGGCGAAGCATTCGAGCGCCTTGTCGCGGGCATAAGGGAGCATACGGGCCTTTGAAGAACCATTCGGCGTTTTTTCTTTCCCTCCCTTGACGGGAGGGTGAAAAAGGTGGGTTGTTCACAATCCTTGTCACGCCCGCCCTCCGGCACTGACGTGAGATTGCTTCGTCGCTAACGCTCCTCGCAATGACCGGAATTTTCCTCTCCCACTGGGGGAGAGGATGAAGGTGAGGGGGGCTTTTCTGTCATTCTGAGCGAGTGAGCCGAAGCCCTGAGCGAAGCGAAGGGGAAGAATCACTTACCTGCCTTGCGTGACTCCTGTCTTTGACAGCCCGGAATTTGTCCGATATATTTCCTGATAACAAATTGACCGGAGGCAATAAATGAACAGGATCTTTCTGGGCGCAATCGCGCTCGTATTTCTGCTTGCGGCTGGCGCATGGGCCACAGAGCCGCTTCCGGCCCTGCCTTCCATACCAGCCGACAATTCGATGAGCCGGGCAAAGGTAGATCTCGGCAAGATGCTCTTCTTTGACCCGAGGCTCTCTTCCAGCGGCGTGGTGAGCTGCGCCTCGTGCCATAACCCCTCGTTCGCTTTCACCGACAGGGTGCCGAGGGCCCTGGGCCACAAGCACCAGGCAGGCCCGAGGAACACGCCCACTGTGTTGAACGCGGCCTTCCTCTCATCGCAATTCTGGGACGGCAGGGCGGCAACCCTTGAGGAGCAGGCGCTCGGGCCCATACAGGCCGAGGTGGAGATGAACGAGAGCCTCGAGAACATGGTCAAGAAGCTCAAGGCAAACCCGGCATACGTGGAGATATTCAAGGGCGTATTCGGCGGCAGGGACCCCGTGAGTTCAGTGAATGTCGCAAGGGCCATCGCGGCATTCGAAAGGACGCTCATCACTCCCAATTCGCCCTTTGACAGGTATCTCAAGGGCGACAAGGAGGCCATAAGCAAGGAGGCCGAGGACGGCTGGGCGCTCTTCCAGAAGAAGGGCTGCGTGGGCTGCCACAACGGTCCGAACTTCACGGACGGCAACTTTTACATGGTAAGGGTGCCGGGCTCGACCGACATCGGCAGGTACAATGTCACCAAGAAGGACGAGGACAAGTACAAGTTCAGGGTGCAGACGCTCCGCAACGTGGCCCTTACATATCCCTACTTCAACAACGGCTCCGTCGAGACGCTGCACGGCGCGGTCAAGGTCATGAGCAAGGAGATGCTCGGCTCTGAGGCGACCGACCAGGAAGCTCTGCTCATAGTCGAGTTTTTGAAGACCCTGACAGGCGAGATGCCCAGGGTCGATTATCCGGTCCTGCCTTAAAGCCAAAGAAAATCTCTACGGAAAAAAGCCCCCACCCGTTCAGGGTGAGGGCTTTTTTCCGTTTCTTTGTTTGACAGAGTAGCTCAAATAAAATAAAATTGCGCACCAATGAAAAAGCATCTCGTCATATTGCTGGCTGCCTTCTTCCTTTTCACCGGGTTAGGGGCGAGCCTCCATCATCACGATGACGGCCATGTCCATGACGACTGCCCTGTTTGCGTTGTCGCGGCGCACCATCAGTCCGTAAAGACCGCAGCCGCCGTATGGGCTCCGGTCATATCCTTCATATCCGTTCTATTCGTATCTTCTCCCACATATATACCTGCGGCATTTCAGACCAGCAAAAAAGTCCGGGCGCCTCCTTTTTAAATCCTCCACGAAAATAAGATTGTTTTACGCAGGGTCTGCGGGACAGGCGGGTGCGTCTGCG
>MGPL01000025.1:0-652 GCA_001797415.1 Deltaproteobacteria bacterium GWA2_55_10 | reverse complement strand
ATGCCATTCCCGTTCGCCCTGTTCGTACATCATTCGCAAGAGGAGGCTCATGTGAAATACCTGATTTCATTTCTATCTGTTTTCCTGTTCTCTTTTCCAGCTTTCGCTGAGGACATCGAGTCAAGGATGAAAAACCTTGAGAAGACCGTCGAGTCCCAGGAGAAGGCGATAGCCGAGCAGCAGCGGGTCATAGACGGGCTCAAGGGAACCGGGGCCGCGCTCTCTCCGGATAATAAGACCGGCAGGTCTTCGGGCGGTCTTATCGGAGGCTCCGCCCTTTCAAACCCGAACATCTCGCTGGTGCTGGACACCTTTTTTTACAGCTCCAACCTGACCTCGTCAGAGCTTGAGGGCTGGACGATACCGGGATATATAAACGAGGGGATAGAGGCATCAAAGGGATATAATCTCGAATCCGCCGAGCTTTTCATCTTCGCGCCCGTTGACCCGTACTTCAACGTCTACGCGACGATGCCGGTAACAGAAGAGGGCGTTGAGCTTGAGGAGGCGTTTTTCGTAACAACGGCCCTGCCGGACGGCTTTCAGGTCAAGGGCGGCAAGTTCAAGAGCGGCTTCGGGAGGATCAACGGACAGCACCCGCACGCCTGGGATTTCGCCGACTCGCCGCTGCCGTACAGGGCCTTTGTCGGCG
>MGPL01000024.1:9846-13740 GCA_001797415.1 Deltaproteobacteria bacterium GWA2_55_10 | reverse complement strand
GACGCCCTCTCATACCGGAAGTACCTGGAGGCGCTCAGAAGCGAGGTGGCCAGGATGATGAAAGAGGGCAGGGGGCTTGAGGAAATAAGATCAGGCATAAGCCTCCCCGGATATGCCTCATGGGACAGGTACAGGGAATGGCTCCCCGCTAACGCGGAGAAGGTCTATAAGGAACTCTCCGGAGAGGGCAGGTAGATATCTTTCATGAACGTCCTGGTGGAGGTAAAGGGTCTCACGAAGGCGTTTAACGGTTTCAAGCTGGCCGTTGACGATATCTCATTCGAGATGTACGAGGGCGAGATACTCGGCCTCATCGGGCCCAACGGCGCCGGAAAGACGACGACCCTCCAGATGCTCCTGGGGCTCACGACCCCCACTGCCGGAGAGATAAGGATCTTCGGCCTCGACATAGGGAGCGCGAGGGAGGAGATCCTGAGGCAGGTGAACTTTTCCTCTTCCTACATATCCCTTCCTTTTTCGCTTACAGTGGAGGAGAACCTGACCGTCTTCTCCCGTCTTTACAATGTGAAGGAGCACAAGAAGAGGATCCGGGAGCTGCTCTCGATATTCGAGATACTCGATATTAAGGACACGCCGACGAGGAGGCTCTCGTCGGGGCAGATAACAAGGGTCTGCCTCTGCAAGGCCCTTCTCAACAACCCGAGGATACTCTTCCTTGACGAGCCCACGGCAAGCCTGGACCCCGACATAGCGGACAAGACCAGGACGCTTTTGAGGGCCATCAAAAAAGAGCGGGGGCTCTCCATCCTCTACACGTCGCATAACATGAAGGAGATGGAAGAGATGTGCGACCGCCTCATATTCATGGACAAGGGGCGGATAATAGCCGCCGGTGACCCGGAGAGCATAATGAAAAAATTCGGGGGCAGGAGCCTTGAAGAGGTCTTCATAAAGATAGCGAGGCCGGGGCAATGAGCGCGAGGTCCCAGAGGATACTGGCCTACACCATACGCCACCTCTATCTCTATAAAAGAAGTCTGCCGAGGCTCATGGAGGTCTTCTACTGGCCTGTGCTGGACCTTCTCGTATGGGGCTTTGTTACCGTATATCTCTCAAGGCAGGGAGGGGACTTGCCCCAGTTCGTTACCTTCTTCATAGGCGCGCTGATACTCTGGGACATGCTATTCAGGAGCCAGCAGGGCATCTCCGTGTCATTCCTCGAAGACGTCTGGTCAAGGAACCTCCTCAATATATTCGTAAGCCCATTGAGCGCCACGGAGTACATTTTCTCGCTCCTCTTGCTCAGCATAATAAAGCTCATCCTCACATCGACCGTGATGATAACGCTCGCGTGGTTCCTCTATCAGTTCAATATTTTCGTAATGGGCTTTTCGCTTATCCCGCTTGTGGCGAACCTTATTGTCATGGGCTGGGCCGTAGGCATAGTTACGACGGCCCTCATTCTTCGGTTCGGGCAGGAAGCGGAGGTACTTGCCTGGGGCGTCGCGCTCCTGTTCCAGCCCGTGTCCGCGGTCTTCTACCCCGTAGCGGTGCTGCCCTGGTTCCTGCGGGTGATAGCGAACTACATACCGGCAGCCCACGTATTCGAGGGCATGAGGGTGGTCTTTACGACAGGCGCATTCCCAACAAAAGAGATTGTATGGGCAGCGGGCCTCAATGTCGTCTATATAGCGCTCTCAGTGCTCTTCTTCTACTGGAACTTCAAGGTGGTAAAGGAAAAGGGCCTGCTGGCCAAGGTCGGAGAATGACCTGCGCTGAAATGCAAAAGTCCGGCTCTTTTCAGGGCCGGACTTTATTTTTCAAGCGTTCTTCGATGCTCGCGCCGGGTTTCGCGTGATCGGCTCACATGGGCGCGTTTGATATTCCTCGGAACAGGTCCTCTCTCAGCTCTTCGCCGACAACCTTCTCCATGCTCCAAAACAAGCCAGGCCGCCTCCGATGAGAAGGAGCGTGGAGGGCTCAGGCACGGAGGTCGAGCCGCTGAAATCGAGCGTAGCATTGAAGTAGGTGCCAGTGTTGAAGGACAGCCCTTTCCAGTCGAAAAGAGCGTAATCTGAGCCGAACGAGAGCATGGAAGTATTCCATCCTGCCATGTTGGTGTCGACCGTGACGCCCTGAAGCGGGTTGCCTGAACTGTCGTCAAGGCCCGAGACCCCGAGCCCGTTAAATGCGACCGGGTTATTTAACACCTCAAAGTTTGAGGTGTCCGGGTTAAACACGACCGTCGTATATGAATCCCACCAGGTGCCGGAGGCATCGAACAGATAATCAAAATCCACGAGGATGGTGTCAGCCCCGACATTTACTTTGTACCCGTAGGGATAACCACCGTAGGCGATTACAGTATCCGAGTCGTCCGCAGTTACGGTAGTGGACGGAGAAGAGACGCCGACTTGTATGGATACGGTCGTGCCGTCGGGCTCGTAGTGCCTGACTATGACATCATCGCCGATGAGCGTTGCTTCTGCGGTGCCTGCCCCTATGCAGAAGGCCATTGCCAGTGCGATATACCCAGCGGTTCGTTTCATATACGGTTCTCCCTTTTTGAGAGTCAAGGCATCTCTGTCGATATTTTAATGCAAGAAAAGAGCCACTTGTGTGTGGTGCTAACGGGTTGATTTTTTAGTATTTTTCAGGAGCCAAATCAGCGGAGTTGTAAAGAAAACGGACATTATGTGAGGCCCGCGCCTTCTAAAAATGTCAAATTACCATGCAAATCAATGTGTTCCGCTATTGTTTCGGGAAAGTGTAAAGGATTTCGACGAAAAACAAATAGGTCGACATTTTTACAACGGGCGCGGACGCCGGAGCATGAAGCCTTACACCTGCTCTTAACTTAGGACTGAGGCGTACTCTTCCCGTAACGCCGTAGTAGCCGGCTTCTGAGGCCAGCAGATGGACTTATTTCATGCCTGTCAGGCTACCTTTCCCCTGTACGCCAGCCCCTCAACGCAATAACCGGAGTTCTTCCACTCCTCTACGCCGCCTTCATATCTCCATACGTCGCTGAACCCGAGCGCATCGAGCTTTTCCGACGCTATGCCGCTTGCCGTGCATTTCGCGCCTGAGCAGTACAGGATTATGGTGTCGTCCTTGTTGAGGATGTCGAGCGCGTCTCTGGCTATCGTAGAGGCCGGGATATTGATAGAACCGCAGATATGCTCGTTCTCGAAGTCAGCCGGGTCGAGCACGTTTACGAGAACAAAGCTCTCGCCTGAGTCCATCATGTCCTTGAGTTCGTCTTTTGTGATGTTTCTTACCATATAGATCACACCTCCGAAATCATATAATTGAATTTAGCGGTCAACGAGCGCAGGTTCAACAAGGCTCTATGCTGATGGATGGAGTCCTGACGCCGGGTTCCACGGTGTACCCGGCCCTCTTCCATGCGGCAAGCCCGCCTGAGAGCACTCGTATGTCCTTGAAGAAGAGGGTTCTCAGCTTGTCGGCTGCCACAAAGGCCTCCATGGCCCAGCCGTCTCTGCCGTAGATTATGGGTGGCAACTCCCTGTCGAGATCAGCCGCGCATAACTCTACCGAGCCCGCCGGGATATTGAGAGCGCCCGCTATATGGCCTGCTCCGTATTCATCAGGCTCTCTTGCATCGATAAGGCAAATGCCGGCCGTATCCAGCAAGCGGGCAAGCTCGCTGGCATCTGTTGCCTCGAACTCTTCCGTGATATGCCCCAGGAAGATAGCTACTTCGTTTATGCCGTTGAAGTCTTCGCCTGTTATAGGGATGCCGCGCTCAAGGTCGTCCATAAGGGGCCTCCTTGGCTGAAAATGACTATCACTTATTCAGATTATCGGACCAACGGGGGGATGTGTCAAGAAAGGGGCTTATTCAGGAGAGAGGCGAGGGTGCGGCTGTAGACATCATAGTCAGCCTGGGAAAAGAGAACGAAGCGGACA
>MGPL01000024.1:1562-9656 GCA_001797415.1 Deltaproteobacteria bacterium GWA2_55_10 | reverse complement strand
ATGACCGCGCTCCCGGTAGGGCAGCCGCCGATTTTGCGGCATTCCACCATTATAGCGGGGCCGCCCGCCCTGTGGATGGCCCCGTCAACGCCGCCGCCTCCGGCGAGCCTCGAGTTGGCTGCGTTCACGATGGCGTCGGTTGCCTCGTCCGTTATGTCGCCCTTGATGAGGGAAAGGGTCGTAGCGTCGATGGTCGCGTCCATTTTGTACTCCCGATGAGTGTCTAAATTATGGCAGAAAAAACGGGCTTTGTCAGACGGGCCTTCTGGAGAGCACCCTGTAATGGGAAGGATTGAGAGGGGAGGTCTGGACAACGTCGAAGCCCGCGGCCTCGACAAAGCCCCTGGCTTCTCTGGACGTGATGCGCTCCTCCACAGGCGGACCTTTCTCTTCGGCCTTCTTCTCCCAGTCGATCACAAGGAGGGTGCCGCCGGGCTTCAAGACCCGCTTTATCTCCTGGAGAAGCCGGACCTTGTCGCCGGTCTCGTGGAGCACATAGGCCAGGAGCGCGAAATCGGCCTCGAAGTCGGCGAGCGGTATTTCGTACTCTTCGGATTTGATGAGGATGACATTGTCAGGCGGGTTTCTCCTGTCCCGGAGGTAGATGAGCATCTCCGCCTGCGTGTCTATGGCAAAGGCAATGCCCGCCGGGCCGATTATCTTCGCTGCCGGGACAGAGAAGAAGCCTGGGCCGGCGCCGATATCCGCGAATATCTGGCCAGCCTTAAGCCCCGCCTCCTTGAGAACGCGTTCAGGGGATATGTCATTCGTCCTCTCGTCGCTCAGGAGCCTCTCAAGGTGCTCGGGGTTGAACTTGTGCACTTAGATGCCTCCGGCCCTTATAAGTACGGCGAAGACGACGATGAGAAGGGCGATGAGGAGATTGACCCTGCCAAATATCCGCGCAATAGAAGAATGCCTCGGCGAGTTCCGCGCCTTCGGCCCTATCCAGAAGTCGTGCACAAAGCTCGATACGACGATTATGGCCACGAGGGCGAGCTTGTAGCCGACGGCTCTTCCGAAGCCTGAGGAGTGGAACCCGGGGTCAAATATTGCTGTTATGGGCAGCCCGTAGAGGCCGGTGAGGATGATCGGGCCGGTTGCAAGGAGCGTTATAATGGCGACCCAGCCCCAGAACCTGTACTGCTTTCCGACTACCTGGTATATCTGTGATTTTGCCTTTGGGTCAGCGATGGTCTTGAGGTAGGGGGCCACGACGAGCACAAGGAATAGCATGCCCCCTATCCAGAAAATGGCTGAGATGATGTGAAGGAATAGAGCAAGCTTGAGGACCATCCAGGAAAGCCTCCTTATTTAAATAAGCACGCGTACAATATAACTTATTTCAAGGCGGCTTTCCATGACCTAAATCAGTTGCGGGAAAGTCCGGTTCAGAGGAGCGATTCGACGCCCCTCCTTATCATCATGACCGCTATTGCCGCTAAGAGGAGCGAGATGACCTTCGATATGCCCAGGGCCCCGTTCTCGCCGATACGGTCGATTATCTTCTCCGACAGGAGGAAGGCAGCCCATACTACAAAGAGGTTTACGAGCAATGCCGAGAGCGTGACCGTAAAGCCGTACAGGTCTGAGAGCATAAGAAGAGTCGTAAGCGCGGCAGGCCCCGCTATAAGGGGCGTGCCTATGGGGACTATGCCTACTCCGGGCGTGGGCAGGACGTTAAGATAGCCCCGGGCAGTGTGCACGATATCTACTATGGCTATGGAGAGCAGGATGAGGCCGCCGGCTATCTGGAAGTCGGCAATCGTGATGCCGAGTGCCAGGAATACCGCCCTGCCGACCATGAGGAAGGCTATAGTGATTGCCGCGGCTGTGAGGACAGAATAGAAAAGGACGACCCTCTTCTGTCTCGCGTCCATTCCGCGGGTAATGGCATGGTAAATAGGTATGACGCCTATCGGCTCCATTGCCACGAAAAGGGGTATGAATGCAAGCAGGAAGCTCTCTATGAATCCGGAGGCGAGGTCCATTGGATTATCATACCAGATTAAAGCGTTTTCCGTAAAGCCTCAAGCCCTCTGGAAAGACGCGCCTTTCACGGATACAATGCCTTCCTGGCCGCGCGTTCCGTCTATCTGGAAGCGGACCGGCAGGAATTTTTCAATTACATGGATGTTGGTCAGAACGTGACGGGTTATCTCAACTGTGCTGAAGACAGATTCGCCCTTTGCGAGCGCCGCGTAAAGAAGCACCTGGTCGGAAAGGTGTTTATCCAGAGCCCCGTTTTTCGAGGCGTATGAAAGGAATTCCCCGGCAGCTTCGATGCCGACTGCCTCCGCGCGCTTGCCCCTTGCGCCGTGAGCCGTAAACCCGGCCCGGATGTTTTCGAACTCGGCGAGTATGAAAAGGTAAGTGCCTCTCCCTGGCGACGGGGCTTCGATGGATTCGGCATGGATTTGGGCAGAAAATCCGGAAAGCCGCTCGATCGAACTATTGAGCTGCCTGTAAGCTATTGATATGGGAAGGTTCGAGACCGCCGACGTGATGCGGATATCCTTGAGCCTGCCGCGCCCGGCAATGTTGAGCGGTGCCAGAGGGGTCTGTGCGGTCTGGATGGCGGCCTCTATTGAGCCGCCTCCGCCCGGATAATAGCCCCTTGCAGGCGAATCGATTTCCGCCCTGAAGCCCATGGGCCTTATTGCCGGAAGGAAGACCTCTGCAAGATAGTCCGGAACAGGGCACCATGGGACATGCGTGCCGCCGCGTATGGATAATTTCGATGGTCCTCCGCTTAAGAATAGCGGCAAAAGCACGGTCTGGAATATAGGCCCACAGATCCTGCAGTGCCCACAGAAAAGGAATACCTGCCCGGCTTCGGTCTTCCGGGCAGGTATTCGACTGTCATGGAGCCTGGCTCCGCGCCCTCTAACTTTGCGCCGGTTATGGCCGCGACGGCCTTTGCGCCAAGGACGTGCTGAGGCTTAAGCCCCGGCTGCTCTCGACCGGCCCTCACGTTAAAGATCCTGAAAGACGCGCCGGTAATCGACGAGAGGCTAAGGGCGGTCCTCAGCATCTGGCCGCCGCCCTCGCCGTAGCTGCCGTCGATTTCGATTGATGGCTCGATAGCTGGTTCGATTATTTCTTGACCTCTTTGCCGAGGCGCTTTTCAACGCTCTTGAGCTTCTCGGTCAAACGGTCCTGAGGCTTCCCTGGCCTTATGTCGAGCTGTAAGGTGCTGGTGACCCGCGGAGCTTTTTTTAGCACCTCTTCATGGCACCTCTTTACCAGCGACATTATGTCGTCCCAGCCGCCCTCGATTATCGTGCCCATTGCGTTCGCCTTGTAGGGCAGGCCGCTCTCCTGAACGACCTTGAGTACGCTCGCTATCGAATCCCCCATGCTCTCGCCAGTTCCCAATGGGATGATGTTGAACTCCGCAAGCATTTTTATCCTCCTTCCGCCCCGGTAAGGGGCACGCTCGGATAAAATTATTGCTCTATTTTCTAATTATAGCAGGTTAAGTGAAAAGTATGCGGGAGGCAGGCTTTTAAAGGTCTACCCCGTCGATCGCGGAGGCGCATCCGGGGCACTTGGAATCTTCGATGACGTTCTTTTTCACGACAAAGCCGCGACGCTCGATGAGAAGCTGCCCGCAGCTATAGCAATAGGTAGACTCGCCCTTGCTGTTGGGGATGTTCCCGGTGTAGACATACCTGAGCCCTTCGGCAATGCCTATCTCCCTTGCCCTTTCAAGGGTCTCAAGTGAAGTGGGAGGTATGTCCATCATCTTGTACGAAGGGTGGAACGCGCTTATGTGCCAGGGCATGGCGGCATCAGTATCAGCTATCCATCTGGCTATTTCTTTCAGCTCCTGGTCGCTGTCGTTCATGCCGGGGATCAAAAGGGTCGTTATCTCTACCCAGATACCCGCGGACCTCATGCGTTCTATGGATTCGAGGACAGGGGTGAGCTTGGCGCCGCAGACCTTCTTGTAGAACGAATCGCTGAAGGATTTAAGGTCGATGTTTGCGGCATCGAGAAAGCCCTTCAGCTCCTCGATGCAGTCGGCTGTCATGTAGCCGTTCGTGACGAATACGTTCTTCAGGCCCCGGTCCCTGGCGAGCGCTCCGATGTCCTGCGCGAACTCGAAGAATATGGTCGGCTCCGTGTAGGTATAGGAAATGCTCGTTGAGCCTGTCTCGTAGGCGTCGTTCACGATCTCTTCGGGGGTCGTCTCTTCGCCAAGCACAACGCCCTTGTCCCTGGGCATCTGGGATATATCGGAGTTCTGGCAATGGAGGCACTTGAAATTGCAGCCTGCCGTGGCTATGGAATAGGACCTGGACGAAGGCTGGAAATGATAGAGGGGTTTTTTCTCTATGGGGTCAACGTTTGCAGCTACAACGCGGCCCCAGGTATGCGTATATAGCACGCCGTCGACATTCTCGCGCACGCCGCAGATGCCGCGCTTGCCAACATGTACACGGCAACGGAATGCGCAGAGCCTGCAGGAGGCATTGCCGCCTTCCGCGCGCGTGTATAGTCTTGCTTCCTTCATCTGTTCACCAGGCTGCTGAAAAAAGCCCATCTGCTTTGTTGTCTTCATCGCTCGTCACTGCGACGTACATGAAGAGTACGCCTTATTCCTCGCTCCCCGATTTAACTGGGGCCTCGCGTCTGGACCTTTTTGAGCAGCCTGAAAAAAACTGCGTTTGCAATCCGCCAAATTGCTCCAGTCGCTTATTCGTCATCCCTCCACCATACAACACGGGCTATTTTGGTGTCAACGCTCCATTTGTAGACAATCTCGCCGCTGAAGGTCTTCTGGAGTATCCGGCCTATGCGCTGGGCGAGCTTGCCAGTGGTGGTCTTGACCTCGATATGTCCGTCATGGCGGCGTATCTCGATTATCTGCTCGAGGGGATTGATATGGAGCTGCCTGTCCTCCTTGTTCGCTATCAGGTTCATTATCTCGTCCCCGTGCGCCTCCACGAACTTGCCCTCTATCGTAAGATAGCCTTCAGGGTAGTTGTCCCTGAACTTCTGACAGGCGGGGCAAAAGACGATATCGGTATTAGGGGTTTGAGAGAGCTTCTCCGGAAGGTCGTCCCTTTTGTACCATCTCTTCTCATGGTAGATCGAGCCGCACCGCTTGCAGAGCGCCATATCCTGAGGGGCCGCCTTGTTGAGATACGGGTCCCCGCCCGGGTCGATGGCCTTTCTCCGTACCATGTGCGCGCCCTTCTCCATGAGACCTTTGCCGGCTTTCTTGGGCATACTATCATCTCCTTACACTTATTATATCAATAATCCGGCAAGCCATTCTCAAAAAAATGCTGGAATGAGCAAAGCCTCTTCAGGCGCAAGGATTTTCATGGTTGTTAAACGGGGTCAGATCTTCTTGAAACGTTCTTTGACTTTATTGAGGATGATGGGTATGGATGAATATTGGAGCTCTTCCGGGGCAAGCCTGTGCGGCTGGAAGGGGCCATGCCTGCGGAGGTAGTCGGCAGCCTGGTTCGCGGTCCTTCGTGTCTCGTCAAAGCCAGGGTCGTCGAACATGTCATGGGGGCCTATAAGGCGGGCGTCAGAGATCTGGTATCCTGCTGAAATGACGCGCGGCGGGCCGTCGAACCTGGCGGCGTTCGCTTCATAGAACGGCACGGGCATGACAGGGCCGATATGCGAGTATCTCATCCAGCCCGAGACGAGCCAGGGGAACGAGAAGGCCTCCATGACCTCGCCCACGGCCGGAAACCCGGACTGGCAGCGTACTAACAGGGCGGGCTCGGAGCATGCGCCTATCCTGCCGGCGTGCACGTCATATTTCTCGCTCGAGACTACCGCGGCCACCTCGCCGTCAGTCCTTCTTGATACCGAGGTGATGACGTACCTCGACGTGGATCCCGCGAGAGCAAGCAGAATGTGCAGTTCTTCTGGCGTATTGAGGTCGATAGACAGACCTTCTTTTAGATCAGCGACCCTGAAAGTAAAGCCGTTCAGCATGGCCGGGTCTGAGATGAGCCCTGCCGTGTTGAAGGGGTCGGCGAAAATCTTGAAAAGAGGGAAGTTCCAGGCACCTATGGAAGCCTTGTTGGCAAGAAATATGAGTATGGGCTCGCTTGTGCGCTCCGCGAACTCCATCTCGGCTGCGCCGGGGCCCAGGCACCGAATATTGCCGGTGAAATCATCGAGCATGCCGCGCGTCGTGGCGTAAAGCTTGAGGTCCTCGGCAACCGCCCTGCAGGCGAGGAACGTGTCCCACGCAAGGCCGTGTATGCCCCTGTCGTCGACGCCCATCGAATGCGTCATGACGAGGCTCAGGTCGTCACCGCACCTCAGGACCTGGAAATCGCGTATCCTGCCCTTTCCCAGCGAGGCAAGCGTCTCCCTTGCGGCGTCGAGCACCTCCGGATGGCTGCTTGTATGGCCGACAAAGCCGCCAACGTCGGCAGTGAAGACGCTCAGGGTCACCTTTTTATCGGCCATCAACAACGCTCCTCAAAAGATACGAAATCGCGCAAGGCAGGGCTGTATTTTGCGCCGGTCCGTATCGAACCGGCACTGGCGGAATGATTGGAATGGAAACCCGGTGAACAGCCCTTTAAGCGGCCGTTATTATTGCCCGCTTAAAGGGCCGTAGAATTCAAGGAACTATGAACCCCTTACGAGTCTCTCTTTACCCCTCTGGTAGGCTTCTCTCCCGGCATCGAATGCCGCCTGGAGGTCTTCCTTCTTATCCGTGACGAACTGCCTCACTCTGCCGCCCGATTCGGAAACCCTGTATCTTGCATCCTGGTACCTGTCCTTGGCCCAGTCTCCAGCGTCTTCAGCGCCGTCCTTTATCTTTGTTCTGGTCTCTATTCCGGAAGCGGGGGCGATGAGAAGGGCAACTCCGGCGCCTATTACCCCTCCGATGAGGAAAGCCATGGCAACGTTCTTAGAGTTGTTCATCTGTGCCACCTCCTTTTTTTGCTCTGTCCCTGTGAAAAAACCGTTTAAATCCCTCTTCTGCCCCGAAAAGGAAGCTCAGGAAGTTTATGACCGGGCCGCGTACGTTATCCACGACAAGCTCCCCAAGACCGGTCACCTTGACGCCTAAGTCCTTGACTCGCGCTATAAGCTCTTCGATGTCAGCGGTCTGGTCCTGGACCTTTCTGCCTACGAAGTTGACTATCTCGACCGTCTTTCTCGTCTCCTGCGTGAGGTCCTCTACTGCCTTGAAAGTCCTTTTAAGCTGCAAGATAGCCGGTACCAGTGCAACGGCGATAATAAAAAAACCCAAGCCTATCAAAAAAATAGCGATATCGTACACATCGGCAGTAATCGTCATCTTACCTCCTCATTTTCAGTATATCTTGGAATGTACTTCTGTCAAGTTTACAGACTGAGCATGGTAGCTCTTAACATGTTGAAATATAAAAATATTTTGGCCAGGGCCAAGTGTGCGCGAGCTGGAATTAACCCGTTGTGAAAGCCGATTATAGCAGATTCTTCGCCAAATGTGACCTTAATACCTTGACAGAAATCCGTCAAATAAAGTATCATATAAACGCATTCGGCAATCTATATTCCAGCCAAATCCCTTAGAAGGTCGGCTGAATGAAGAAAATCTCTCTCATATTCCTGGCAATAGCCTTCTTCGCCTCTGTCTCCAGCGCGGCTGCAGAGGACGTCATGCAGAGGACGCTCAGGGACTCGCTCTACGGCGGCCTCATCGGCGCCCTTCTCGGCACAGCCGTAATGTTCCTCACTGACGACCCCGGGGATAATATCGAGTACATACCCACCGGCGCTGCGGTAGGTATCCTTGCGGGGGCTGCTTACGGAATGGGCAGGAGCATGGTGCAGACCTCATCGGTTACGGAGGTCGACGGGGACGGCGTAAGGTTCAGCTTCCCGACCGTAACTGCCGAGAAGGTCTATGACGAGAAACTCGACCAGGTGGAAGAGATAGAGAAGATAGATCTGGTCAGACTCAGATTTTAGTAAAAAACGGTAAAGCCCTGCATGCGATGCATGCAGGGCTTTTTTAATTTCAGGCATCAGGGTTTTGAGAGACAAACTTGCTCTCTGTCCGGCTAAACTGAAAGCGGAGGTGTAAGGAGGGCTGTTTCTTCCTTGAGTCCGAAC
>MGPL01000024.1:1330-1517 GCA_001797415.1 Deltaproteobacteria bacterium GWA2_55_10 | reverse complement strand
CTGGCTTATGTCAGGGAAGGAGCCTTGAGGCCCAAGCCTTACGAACCGCTCTCCCGAGTAGAATTCATTGTAGAGCTCATGCGCGTCAGCGAGGCTAAGCTCCTTTTTTAACTCGACGTACGCGGTCGTGAGTATGCCCCTCGAGGCCGGGATCAGGTGAGGCGTGAAGCGCACGCCAAGGGACGCG
>MGPL01000024.1:0-1319 GCA_001797415.1 Deltaproteobacteria bacterium GWA2_55_10 | reverse complement strand
TGAGAGCTCCTGCTCTATCTCGGGCGTGTGCCTGTGGCAGCCCACCTTGTAGGCTTTGAAGCCGCCGGCGACCTCCACGAACGAGGTCTCGATGTTCCCGTTCCTCCCCGCGCCTGAAACGCCGCTTTTCGAGTCGATGATCACGGAGCCCGCGGCTATAAGCCCTTTTTTCGCAAGGGGCGCGAGGCCCAATATGGCGCTTGTCGGATAACAGCCCGGGTTTGCGACCAGGCGAGCGCCTTTTATCTTTTCCCTGTGCAGCTCCGGCAGACCGTAGACCGCCTCTGAAAGAAGTCCGGATGATTTATGCTCGCCGTACCACTTATTGTAAATAGCGGCGTCATGGAGGCGAAAATCCGCGCTAAGGTCTATGACCCTTCCGGCCTTCAGGAGCTGAGGCACAATTTCCTGGGAGGCTCCGTGCGGCATGGCGCTGAACGCGATATCGGCCTTTACCGATTTTACGTCGCCGGGGTCGCTGAATGCGAGGTTGTCGTAGAAGCCCCTCAAGCTGGGGAAGACCTCCGGTATCTTTTTGCCCTTGTACTGCCGTGATGTGGCCTCGATGACCTCGGCTTCCGGGTGCATCGCGAGAATCCTCAGGAGCTCGAGCCCGGTGTAGCCGCTGGCTCCGAATATAGCGACCTTCATGTGAGATCCCTTCCTTTGGCAAATACGTGCTTGAATCTCGGATTTTAGGCTGCTCAAAAAGCTCCATATGCAAGGCCCCGGTTAAATCGGGGAGCGAGGAAAGGCGTACTCTTCATGTACGTCGCAGTGACTCGCTTCTGATGACAACGCAGCAGATGGACTTTTTCAGCAGCCGGTAATAAAAAAGGGGAAGGCCAGCGGCCTTCCCCTTATGAGTTCAATCCGTGGCGGATTACCTCTTGGAGAACTGGAACCTCTTCCTGGCGCCCTTCTGTCCGTACTTCTTTCTTTCCTTCATCCTCGGGTCCCTGGTGATGAGACCGGCCTTCTTGAGGACTCCCCTCAAAGAGGCGTCGGAGAGGCAAAGGGCCCTTGCGATGCCGTGCCTTACTGCGCCGGCCTGACCGCTCTCGCCGCCGCCGTTGACGTTGGCGATTACGCTGAACTTGCCCGCGGTGTTGGTGAGCTCGAGGGGCTGCTTAACGATGCTCCTCAGCGTGTCGCGGCTGAAGAACTGTGCTATGGCCTTCTTGTTCACGGTTATATCGCCTGCCCCGATAAGGAGTCTTACCCGTGCTACCGAGGTCTTGCGTCTGCCTACAGCGCTGAATACGTCTGCCATTTACCTTCTCCCGTAATTAAATCTTTTTATTTGGCAAAGGGCACAG
>MGPL01000023.1:8459-10210 GCA_001797415.1 Deltaproteobacteria bacterium GWA2_55_10 | reverse complement strand
GGATTACGCGGAAGTCCCTTTTGTATTGGGCGAGCAGGAGCGCCTCGTCGAGCGTGATTGCCGCAGCCTCGAGAGAGCCGCTTCTGAAAGCCCTGATTACCTCTGTTGCGGAAGGATATTCGACCAGCCTTACGGCATTATCTCCAAAGAAATCAAGCTCGTTCGCGATGTAGAAAGGCTCGTAGCCCGCCCGGAAATTGGTGCCGACGCGCAGCGGCGCCTCAGGCTCTTTTGTGCAGGATGAGGCGAGCAGGCATGAGAATAACGCGAGAGCGAGAAGGCCCCTTTTTAAAAAAGCGGTCATGGCTGCTTCTGTATAATCCGGGTTCAGGCCGTAGAAGGACATGTCTTCAGTCGATCCGTCTCGGCGCGGTTGAATTTTTTAAGATGGCTTATGCGTGAGGGGTTAAAGGCGGGGGCTCTACGGGGATAGAGGTATGCCCGCCCGGTACTGTTTTTTCGTGAACGCCCTTAAAGGGGCTCACTTCTGAGAAGATTGAAGGTATTAAATGCTTTGTGCCGGCTGGAAGCCCCCACGGACGAGCGGGCGTTCCATAAAAAAGACAATTACAGCTTCTGGTGCTCCTGGCTCCTCTTTCTGTAGAAGCTCAGAAATTCCTCTATAGCCTTCCTGTCGTTGTCCGAGAGGTCAAGGAACATTATGCCGTAGCGCTGGAGCTTGCGCGGCGATTCGATGCCGGGCCGCACTCTCCTCAGGCTCTCGCCGCTGGCATCTCCCCTTACTATCTCGCCGGTTACCTCAAGGTTTTTTTCGGTCCCGGGAAGGGTAAAGCTGTACTTGATGAGCGCGCCGATGGATACTACGAAGCCGGTCTCGACGAGCGCCCCGGTCGTGGAAATGTTTATGGTGTTGCACAGGCACGACTCGGCCGGGGCAGAGCTGCCCTCCAGCTTGAGCCGTCCGAGTATCTGCAGTTCGAATCTGTCCGCCCTTGAAAGCTCTTTCAGGTTATCCATCTCGTTCTCCAGGATGAAGCCGCTCGGAGCATAGCCCCTGGGCGCGGCGGCCGAGACCCCAAGGTTTAAACCTTATATCATGAAAGAAACACGAGGTGAAATGAATTTTTGGCCTATGCGCGGACGCGCCCTCCCTGATTTGCGTTGATTTCCACAGCCGATTTTGTTAGTATCCGGTAGAAAATACCATTTTCCGCTACAGGAGGAATATGAGCAGCTCAAGACATTACCATAAGCTTTTAAAGGCTTCGGCCCTTTCAGTCCTGGCAGCGCTCCTCTTTACGGCCCCTTACGGCTGCTCCAAGGGCGAGCAGGCCCAGCAACCCCAGGAGGCAGCCCCGGCCGGGCAGGCTCAGGCAGACCCCGGCAAGGAGCACTTTGAAAAGGGCGTGCAGCACTCGCTCAAAGGGGAGCTTGACCAGGCCATAAAAGAATACGAGACGGTCCTGACCTTAAATCCGCAGAGCGCCGAGGCCTACAACAACCTGGGTTTCGCTTACTACGACAAGGGCGACTTCGACAGGGCGGTAGAGAGCCAGAAGAAGGCAATCGAGATAAACCCCAACCTCGCAAACGGCTACTACGGCTTGGCGCTGGCCCTTGAGAAGAAGGGCGACAAAAAGGGAGCGATCGAGAACTGGAAGCAGTTCTCGAATCTGGCCCAGCCCCACAGCAAGTGGTGGACAAAGGCACAGGAGAGGATACAGGAGCTCGAAGGCAAAACTACCCAGGCAAAGGCAAAGAAGTAAAACGAAACTGACAATAAAAACAGA
>MGPL01000023.1:8024-8447 GCA_001797415.1 Deltaproteobacteria bacterium GWA2_55_10 | reverse complement strand
GGAAATAAAAAGCGCAGCATATGTTGTTTATATGTGAGCATTTTTATTTTCGCCCTGACACAGAGATCAGGAAAAATAACAATTTTTAGAGGCTGCCCTAACTTACTCGAACGGGTCCTTCAATATTATGGCATCCTTCCTGTTGGCCCCGACCGAGACGATCACCGCCTCGACGCCGGAGAGCTCTTCGAGCCTTTTTATATAGGCCTGGGCCTTCGCGGGAAGGTTATTGAACTTTGTTATGCCCTGCGTGGGAGAATTCCAGCCTTCCAGCTCCTCATAGACCGGCTCGCATTTCGAGAGGATGCCGGCCTCTGTGGGGAAGTCCTCGATTTCCCTGCCTTCGTATCTGTATCCGGTGCAGACCTTTATCTTCTCCAGCTTGTCGAGCACGTCGAGCTTTGTGACCACCAGTCCGTCAAG
>MGPL01000023.1:3326-8001 GCA_001797415.1 Deltaproteobacteria bacterium GWA2_55_10 | reverse complement strand
TGAGGGCAACGGCGTCGAACCAGCCGCACCTCCTCGGCCTGCCGGTCGTGGCGCCGTACTCGCCGCCCTGCTCCCTTAGCCAGTCCGCTTCCTTGCCGGAAAGCTCGGTAGGGAACGGGCCTTCGCCTACCCTCGTGCAGTAGGCCTTCGTTATGCCGATGACCTTGTCTATCCTCGAAGGGCCTATGCCGCTGCCGGTTGCCGCCCCGCCTGCCACCGTGTTGCTCGAAGTGACATAGGGGTAGGTGCCGTGGTCGATATCCAGAAGAGTTCCCTGCGCGCCCTCGAAGAGGATCCTTTTGCCCTGGGCCATCTCCGAAAAGAGGAATCTGGAGGTGTCCTTTATGTGCCTTGAGATGACCTCGGCGTAGGACATGTAGGTGTGATAGAGCTCGTGTACCTCGAAGCCTTCCTCGTGGAGTATGGTCTTTATGAAATGGTTCTTCTCGACGAGGTTGGCCTTGAGCTTTATCCTGAATATCTCCTCGTTCAGCAGGTCCCCGCACTTTATGCCGCACCTGGCGACCTTGTCCTCGTAAGCAGGGCCTATGCCGCGGCCCGTGGTGCCTATCTTCTTCTCGCCCCTTAACCTCTCGCGCGCGATATCGAGCCTCTTGTGATAAGGCATGATGAGGTGCGCGTCCTTGCTTATGAGCAGGTCCTCGGGCCTGAATATGCCCTTGGCCTTCAAGACCTCTATTTCCTTTATCAGCACCTCGGGGTCGAGCACGACGCCACTGCCTATTACGCAGGCCTTGCCCTTGTGCAGTATGCCTGAGGGGAGGAGGTGGAAGATGAACTTCTCTTCCCCGACTATGACCGTGTGTCCCGCGTTGTTGCCGCCCTGGAACCTGACGACTACATCCGCGCTCTCGGTGAGGATGTCTACTATCTTGCCCTTGCCTTCGTCGCCCCACTGGGCGCCGACTATTACCAAGCTCTTTGCCATCTGCCTAAAATCCTTCTTTAAAATTATTTCCTGCCGGACTGGGCATCTATGCCTGCAGCCAGGTGCTCTACATCAAAGGCAAAGCCCGTTGCCGCGCAGGGATATCCGTACTTGCCTAAGAGGCTGTCGTACCTTCCGCCGCCCAATATGGGCTTGCCGATGCCTGAGGCAAAACCCTCGAAGATTATGCCCGTGTAGTAATCGAAGCCCCTGACCTCTCCGAGGTCTATGGTTATCCAGTCCTTGAGGCCCTTGGCCGCGATTATCGCTATGACCTCGCGGAGGTACTCAAGCGACGAGAGCGCGGCCTTGTCCTTTGTGAGCATTGCCGCCTTTTCAATGACCTCTTCCTCGCCGTAGAAGGTGGTAAGGCTTATAAGGAGCTCTTTCTCCCCTGCCTTGATGCCCTTGATATCTTCCAGAAAGACAGTAAGCCCGGAAGTATCCTTCTTCTCGAGCATGGACTGGACGGTCTTTCTAAGGTCCTCGTCAAAATGGCTCTCAAGTATCTTTCTCAGGAAACCGACATCGCCGATATCTATCTTGAAATCCTTAAGCCCTACAGCAGTGAGCGCCTCTATCGCCATGACTATCATCTGGGCGTCGGCCTCGGGGCCGGCCTTCCCTGATATGTACTCTGCCCCTATCTGGAGCACTTCCCTGCTCTTGCCGTCCCTGGGCTCCTGGTACCTGATCACATTTTCGTTATAGCAGAGCTTCAGCGGCAGTTTGTGGTCGCGCATGCGCGTGGCGACCACCCTGGCTATCTGCGGGGTGATGTCCGGCCTTATGGCCATGACCCGGCCCGTGGATGGGTCTATGTACTTTATGACCCTGTCCTTCATGTCAGAGCCCACGCCGAGCGAAAGCACCTCCACGTACTCAAGAAGAGGGGTGATTATCTTCTTGAAGCCGTACTTTGCGAATACGGAGAGTATGCCGGTTTCTACCCGGCCTATTCTCTCGGCTTCATCAGGAAGTATGTCCCTTACGCCCTGCGGGAGGGATATGGTGGGGGTTACTGTCATCGTGTTTAGTCAAAACAAAGCCGTGTTACGGGTAACATAACACGGCTTTGTCCCAACGGTCTATAGGATTTTTAAAGAAAGCAGGTTGCGTTTTTTTCGCAACCTGCTGTGCAATCCAGGGATGGATTGCCAAATTGCGAGATTTTCAAAATCGAGCAATTTGTAAGACTCAGCCGAATTTATTTCGGCTGAGTCGCGGCTGAAAAGTCTCAGGAAGGGACTTTTCAGCTCCGGTCAGAGCTCTATCACATTGACGGAAACCATGTGAGGGAGCTTCAAGATCTTGTCAATGAGCCCCTTGGCAATGGGCGTGTCCACGCTCCAGACCGAGACGGCCTCGCCGCCAGCTGTGGAACGGCCCAGGTGGAGCCTGGCAACGTTTACGTTGTTGGCCGCAAGGAGCGTGCCCACGTTGCCGATGACGCCCGGCTTGTCCTCGTTCTGCAGAAGGAGGAGATAGCCTTCCGGCACGGCGTCGAGGAGGAACTTGTCTATCCTTACGATCCTCGGCTCTTTTTTGCCGAAGAGCGCGCCCTCTACGACATTCTCCTCGTCCTTTGTCCTGACCTTTATGGTGATGGAGCTGGCGAAGTCAGTGGCGCGGGAGCTCTTTATCTCGACTACCTTTATGCCCCTCTCCTTTGCCACGAACGGCGCGTTGACGAAGTTGACATACATGTCGAGGACCTGGTCAAGGAGGCCCTTCAAGCAGGCTATGGTTATGGGCGCGACGTCGTAGTTGACGACGTCTCCGCTGTACTCTATCGAGACCTCCTCTATGCCGCCCTTCAATATCTGGCCCTGGAAGCTACCGAGCTTCTCTCCGAGCGAGATATAGGGGCTGAGAGCGGTCAAGAGCTCTGCCGGGATGGAAGGCACGTTCACGGCGTTCCTGATGGTGCCCTTCACGAGGTAATCGACTATCTGCTCCGCTATGGCTATTGCGACGTTCTCCTGCGCCTCATGGGTAGATGCGCCCAGGTGCGGGGTCAGTATGACCTCTTCCATGTTGAGGAGCGGGTTGTCAGCCGTGGTAGGCTCTTTCTCGAATACGTCGAGGGCGGCCCCAGAGACTATCTTCTCCTTTATTGCCTCCGCGAGGTCACGCTCGTTGACAATGCCGCCCCTGGCGCAGTTGATGAGCTTCACGCCCTTCTTCATCTTCTTGAAGGCTTCGGCGTTGACGATGTTCTTCGTCTCGCTGGTGAGGGGGACATGGATGGAGATGAAATCGCTCCTCCTGAAGAGGTCGTCCATGGAAACGAGCGTGATGCCCATCTTGTCAGCGGCTTCTTCAGAGATGAAGGGGTCGTAGGCTATGACATTCATCTTGAGGCCCTGAGCCCTGCTTACGACAACGCTGCCGATGTTGCCGACGCCAAGGACGCCTAAGGTCTTGCCGGTTATCTCGGTGCCCTCGAACTTCTTCTTCTCCCACTCGCCCTTCCTCATCGAGGCGGTCGCCTGGGGTATCTTTCTGGCGAGGGCAACGAGCATGGCGATGGCGTGCTCAGCGGTCGTTATGGTGTTGCCGCCGGGCGTGTTCATGACCACGATGCCCTTCTTCGTCGCGGCGACCGTGTCTATGTTGTCTACGCCCGTGCCTGCCCTGCCGATGACCTTGAGGTTCTCGGCTGCATCGAGTATCTCGGCCGTGGCCTTTGTGGCGCTCCGTACTACAAGGCCGTGGTAGTCCTTTATCTTTACCTTTAGCTCCTCGGGCTTCAAGTTCGTTATCACATCAACATCGAGGCCGGGGGTGCCTTTCAATATCTCGACGGCCTTTGCGGACATGCTGTCGCTGATAAGTACCTTCATATCACTTGTACCCTTCCATAAGGATTTGCTGGGCCGCGGCAACGCCCTTGCCGAGCTCGGCCTTGTAGCCCAACTTGTTCAATGCCATCTCTATCGAGGAGATGGCGATTATGGTATCGAAGGTATCGACATAGCCGAGGTGCGCCACTCTCAACACCTTGCCCTTCAGGTGGTCCTGGCCTCCGGCCATTGTCACTCCCATCTCGTCCCTCAGGTACTTCACGAGCTTGCCGCCATCAACGCCCTCGGGCATGAATATGCCGGTCGCGGCGTTCGACGGGGCGTCCGGGGCAAGGAGCTTGAGCCCGAGCGCGCCTGCTGCCGCCCTGGTCGCCCTGGCGAGCCTGTCGTGCCTTGCGAAGACGTTCTGCAGGCCCTCGTTCTTTATCATGAGAAGGGCTTCCCTCAAACCGGTTATGAGGGTAACCGCCGGGGTATATGCGGATGTGTTGTCCTTGAGGTTCTTCCTCTCCTTCTTGTAATCGAAGTAGAAGCGGGGGCACTTTGAGGTCTCCTGGAACTTCCAGGCCTTCTCGCTAAGCGCGACAAAGGCGAGGCCGGGCGGGAGCATGAACGCCTTCTGCGAGCCGGAGACGAGGACGTCTATGCCCCAGTCGTCCATAGGAATGTCGAATACGCCAACGCCGGTGATGCCGTCTACTATAAGGAGGCACTCCCTGTCCTTTGTAAGGGCCGCCAGTTCTTTCACGGGATGGGCTACGCAGGTCGAAGTCTCGCTCGCCTGCACGAGGACCGCCTTTACCCTGGGGTTCTCGTCGAGGGCCTTCTTGACGATGGCCGGGTCTACTGCCTTGCCCCACTCAACGGTTATCCAGTGGGCCTTGAGGCCGTAGGCCTCGGAGATCTTGCCCCACCTTTC
>MGPL01000023.1:0-3318 GCA_001797415.1 Deltaproteobacteria bacterium GWA2_55_10 | reverse complement strand
TTCCGCCGTTTATGACGATGACTTCGTCGCCGGGGGAGAAGAGGTTTGTGATCGAGCCTTCCATCGCGCCCGTGCCTGAGGCCGCGAGCATGAGTACATCCTGCTTTGTCTGGAACACATATTTAAGGAGTTCCGCCGTCTCCTTGAAGACTTCAGAGAACTGCGGGGTCCTGTGGTGGATTATGGGCTGAGCCATCGCGAGGAGCGCGGACTCGGGCACTGGTGTTGGGCCGGGCGCCAAAAGATACCTCTTCTTCATGACTGAAACTCCTCCTTGTGTTTAACGCTTTGCAAGATATGGATTCATTTAATAATTTTCAGGAATTCCGGGGGCCTAAAAAAAAACCGCCTGTGGCCCCTACACTACCTCAGTTGAGGTCGTGCATTGCCCAGACGGTCGACACTGATATATGATCTTCCGCTCCCCGGTGGTCCGCCCACCTTGATTCCGTCAGTTGCGGAAGAAGATGCCTTTTTGTGTGGTCTATACTAATCCTTCGGGGCTTTTTTGTCAAGGGGGAAGTTGGGGGCAGTACGGCTGAAAACAGCGCAGGCGGGATCGCTCCCGCAAAATGCGCTGGCTTTCAAATCCGGGGACAACTCCTTTCATTGTAAACCCATCTGCTCTCAAACAGACAAAAACCCTAAAGTTCCTGAACTTATTCACGATATGGTTTAAGAGGATGCTGGATTTCATCAACTAAAGGAGATTATTATTCATGCTGTTTCGCGGGAACCTCAGGAGCATTCACCTTTGTCTGGCCGCTGGTTTTGTTCTAATGATCACAGGCAGCGCATATTCAAAAGATAAGGGACAGTCACTCGATCTGACGGCCGGCGCCGGCATAAGGAAGGACAAGCTGGACTGGAACATCGCCGGTACTACCGACGGCACTTCTCCCAATATCCTATCCGAGCTGCAGTGGACCGACCTCGAGATCTTCCAATTGAAGACAGCCGGAAAGTATTCGATAGGCCCTGCCCACATAAGAGGTTCTTTTGACTTCGGCTGGATAGTCGAGGGCGATAACCAGGATTCGGACTATGCTTGCGACAACAGGGACTGTGAGTTCTCCCGTTCAAACAGCAAGTCGGACGAAGGCAGCGTCCTGGACCTCTCGCTCGGCGCGGGATATACGATACGCGTTTTTGATGAAAGGACAAAGAGCGGGAAAGGGAGCCTGGACGTAATCCCGATGGCGGGCTATTCGTACCACAGGCAGAACCTCAGTATAACCGACGGCGTTCAGACCATTCCGGCAGATGGCCCGTTCCCTGACCTTGACAGCTCATACAAGGCCAGATGGCGCGGCCCGTGGGCAGGTCTTGGAGTTGCCTTCAAGTATAACGCCCTGAGCGTTGCCTGGACAGGCGAATATCACTGGGCAGACTATTATGGGGAGGGGGACTGGAACTTGCGCACTGATTTCGCACACCCGAAGAGCTTCGAGCAAACTGCGGACGGAAGCGGGTTTGTGAACTCGCTCAACATAGCATACGCGCTGACCGAGAGCTGGACTTTAAGCGGCATATTCGACTGGCAGAACTGGACGGCTGAGGACGGGACTGACAGGACCTTCTTTGCCGACGGCTCTGCCGCTGACACGCGCTTCAACGAGGTCAACTGGGAGTCAAGGGCCGTATCTCTTGCGGCTACATATACCTTCAAGTAGCGCAAGCCGGGTCAGCGGAAGTTTAAGTGAATAAGCGGGTTCAGGGTTTTCCTGAACCCGCTTTTCTTTTCTGAAATCTATTGTTGTGCATTTTTACGGGATATTGTACATTTTTACAGGAAAAAATACGGGGTTGTGCAGCCCATAATGACAGAGACTATGCCTGATTTTGAATTAAGACCTCTTAAAGACAGTGACAGAAGCGAGTACGCCCTTTTAGTGCACAGCTCCTTCAATTCATGGTACTGGCGGAAGGGGTGGTGCAATGATTATTTCAGGTGTCCGCCCGAGGACGCGGCAATATTTTACGACATCTACAACGACCTTACCCCTGCCAGCAGCGTCGCCGCGATAGACAGGAAGACCGGCGTCATAATGGGCGCGTGCTTCTACCATCCGAGGGAATACCATGTAAGCCTCGGGATAATGAGCGTCCATCCGAGTTTTTGCGGCTTAGGCGTAGGCAAGGCATTGGTCAATTACATAATCGACTTTGCGAGGCAAAAGGGCTATAAGTCGATTCGCCTTGTCGGAAGCGCCATCAACATGGATTCCTTCTCGCTATATAATAAATCCGGGTTCGTGCCTCAAAAGACCTATCATGACATGGTCATCCAGGTGCCCGCGGGCGGGATAAGCGGCACAGTGCCGGGGATCGAGAGGGTAAGGGACGCGAGAGTTGACGACGCGCACGCGATGGGCGAGATCGAGTTCGAGGTCAGCGGCATAAAACGCCTGCAGGATTATTTATATCTGGTTGAAAACAGGCGCGGCCTCTTTGGGGTCAAGGTATTGGAGAACCCTGAAGGAAGGCTGGACGGGTTCATGGGATCGATCAAGCATCCGGCCCTCAACATGATAGGCCCGGGCGTTGCCAGGACAGAGGAAGGGGCAGCGGCCCTCATCCGCGCTTCGCTTCAAAGGTTCAGGAATGAGTCGGTCCTTACGGTCGTACCGATGGATTGCCTCAAACTGGTCAGCCGGATGTACGCGTGGAAGGCCAGGAATGTTGAAACCCACCTCTGCCAGGTCTGGGGAGAGTTCAAGCCCTTCAACGGCGTAAGCATCCCGAGCTTTCTGCCGGAGACGGGGTAGGCCGTAAGGCGGGCTGTGCCACCCAAAAAGGGGAAGGATTTCTCAAGGTCACAAATTATGACCTTAAAGGACGACTTTGCGGAAGCGCGCAAAAGAAAGGCTACATTGGGTTAGCGCGGAGTCACCATAATAAATGGTGGGCGCAGCCCACCACAGGGCTGCAAAGTGGCGATAGGTTAAGGACCCGTCCAGCTTACGCGTATAAAGAGAAACAATTTACATCGGGGTAAATACATGGAGTTTAAGACTCTTGAAAATGATGCGAACAGCGCACCCTGCGAAATTGAAGCACATCTTAGTCATAGTAGGGATTGCACGCAATGAGAAACCTATTCGATCAGTACAACATGCCAGAAAATCGTTTGTCGCATGCGCTGGCGTGCTGCCTCAATGAGGACAAAAAACTTTCAAAACAATTTATAAAATGGGCAATAAAGGAGCCACCACCATCAAAGCTTTTCGTCACAGAGCAACGCCTTCCTGGTGAGACAGAGTACTTCAATGATGAGCTAGCAGGCTGTTGAAAAACTCTTGTTTTGCTCGTTCAAGG
>MGPL01000022.1:1932-8456 GCA_001797415.1 Deltaproteobacteria bacterium GWA2_55_10 | reverse complement strand
TGGCCCTGGTGCAGAGCTCGAGGCCTAAGCCTATCTCCCCGCCCCTTACGGCCTTGAGCATGCCGTAATAGGACATGTACTCGGCATTCTCCTTATCCTCTTTCCACGCCTTGTCAAAGGCCCTGAGGGCCTTATCCATGCTCTCCTCCTTGAGATAGCGCTTTCCAGCAAGGAAGTGTTCGCGTCCTTCAGACATCTCTCCTACACCCTCTTTCCATCGTATATTATCCTGAGCCCTTTTAGCGTCAGGAATTCATCGGCTACGGTCACGTACTTCGATTCGCCTATCACTATCGGCGCGAGGCCGCCGGTTGCCACTACCTCCGGGCCTGTCCCGGCCTCAGCCATCATCCTCTCTATTATGCCGTCTACGAGGCTGATGAAGCCGTAGAATACGCCCGACGAGATCGATTCGACCGTGTTACGGCCTATGAGCCTCGCCGGCCTCGATGGCTCCACCCTCGGCAGCTTGGCCGTCTTTTTAAACAGGGCCTCTGACGAAATGCCTATGCCCGGGGCGATTATGCCCCCGGCGTACTCTCCCGCCTCGGTCACATAATCGAATGTCACGGCAGTGCCGAAGTCTACCACGATGAGAGACTTTTTGCGCTCGCTGTAGGCAGCTACCGCGTTCACCAGCCTGTCCGCGCCTACCTCTGCCGGGTTGTCAGTGAGCACGGGAATACCGCAGTTCTCGTTCGTTACAACGAGGGCTTCGATATTGAAATACCTTGAGAGCGCCTCTTTAAAGACGGGTGTCAGCTGCGGTACAACCGATGCTATTATCGCTCCCTTGAGGTCGTGCCTTGTTATCCCGGAGTGCCCCATGAGCGAGAGCAGGAGCGCGCCGTACTCGTCAGCCGTCTTGCGCCCCTCGGTCGAAAGCCTCCAATTGCCCTTCAACGCATCATGCCTGAAGGCGCCGAAGGCGATATTCGTGTTACCTATATCGATTGCGAGCAGCACTTAAGCGGCCTCCACGTCCCCTGAGAGCACCTTTACGACCTCTCCAGAGTCCTTCTCGAGGATGAGCGCACCCGAGTCATCCACCCCGATGCACCTGCCCTTTATGATATTGTCAAAGGACGTTACCTTCACGGGCTTTCCATTAAACCCGAAATACCTCTTCCATTCCTCCAGGACAGGAGAAAAACCCCTTGATAAGTATACCTTATACCATGTCTCCATGCCCGTTAAAAGACGCTCACAGAGCGCGGTCCTGTCTATCTCAGAGCCCGCCTTCTCGCGAATTGAGGTGGCCGTATTCCTTATGTATTCCGGGAACATCTCTTTGGTCGCGTTCACGTTTATTCCTATGCCAGCGACGACGAAATGCACCCTGTCCGGCTCAGCGTCCATCTCGAGCAGTATGCCCGCGGCCTTGCCCCCGTCTAAAAGAATGTCATTGGGCCACTTGACGACCGGCTTGACGGGGCAGAACCCGGATATCGCCTCAGCCGTTGCCACTGCCGCCAGGAATGTAAGGCCATGCGCGTTCTGCGGGGCAACTGGCGGCCTCAATATGATGGACAGGTAGATATTGACCCCTGCGGGAGACTCCCACCTCCTGCCTATCCTGCCCTTTCCTCCGGTCTGGCTCTCCGCCATCACTACAGTGCCTTCGGCGGCTCCTGCCCTTGCCAGCTCAAAGGCCTTTTTATTTGTCGAATCTATCTCCTCGAAGAAACGGATCTCGCGCCCGAAGGATTCCGTTTTAAGCGTGGACGCCACCTCGACACCGTTGAAAGGGCCGGGCCCCAGGAGCATGTAACCCTTTGACGGGCTTGCCTCTATCCTGTAGCCGAGACCTCTCAAGGCCTCGATATGCTTCCAGATGGCAGTCCTGGAGATGCCGAGCCTGGAAGAGAGGCGCTGGCCCGATGTAAATTCAGGCCCTGCCTTCAAGAGCCTTATTATCTCGACTTCTGTTTCTTTGTCCCGCATAGCGATACCACTTCCATGCTTATGTCGACGGCGCGCGCCGAGTGCGTGAGGGCGCCGACAGATATGAAATCGATGCCTTCCTTCGCAACTTTGCCTATGTTGCCGATGTTTATGTTGCCGGATACCTCAATGAAGGCGTTGCCCGCGATAAGCTTAACCGCCTGTCTTATCATCGGTATGCCCATGTTATCGAGCATGATTATGTCCGCGCCAGAGGCAAGGGCCTCTTTTAATTCATTAAGGTCCGTGACCTCGACCTCTATGGGGACAGCGTCCCTGTACTTCCTCTTCACAGCCTCTATCGCGGCGGTCACAGAGCCAGCGGCCATTATGTGATTGTCCTTTATGAGCACAAGGTCGAAAAGGCCGAACCGGTGGTTCGTGCCTCCTCCCGCCATTACCGCGTATTTCTCAAGGGCCCTCATGCATGGCGTGGTCTTGCGCGTGTCCAGGAGCTTTACCTTCGTATTCTTTATCCTGACGGCAAACTCATTTGTTATTGTCGCTATGCCTGAGAGCCTCTGCAGGAAATTGAGCGCTACCCTCTCGCCTATGAGGAGCGCGGCCAGAGAGCCGTGGACGGTAGCGATTACCTGCCCTTTTTTAGCGCGGCCGCCTTCCTTCACCCTGGCCTTGAACACGGCCTTTTTGTCGAGCAGGCCGAATACCATCTCAGGGATGAAGAGCCCTGCGACGGCCATCTCCTCCCTGGCTATGAACTCGGCGTCCCCGGCCTCATTTTTTTTGACGATGGCATTGGTCGTTATATCCCCGGAGCCGATGTCCTCGGCGAGCGCGGCCCGGACGAGCAGCTCCGCGTATCCTTTAAGCCCCGATTGCCCCTTACCCTTTTTCAAGCCTTTATACTCCTTATGCGGAGAAGCCCTGCGTTGAGCTTCGCTATCTTCTCATCGAGCGCCTCAAGCCTTGCCCTGTCCTTCTCGACGACTTCCGCGGGCGCCTTCTCCGTGAATTCCTTGTTATCGAGCTTCTTTGCCACGCCGGAGCGCTCTACCTCGGATTTCTCAAGCTCCTTTGCGAGCCTCTTCTCCTCGACATCGAAATCGACAAGACCGCCCAATGGCACAAAGACCTCGACCTTCTTCTGCTCGCCGCCGCCTGCAAGGGCTGAAACAGCGTACTTGGGCCTCTCGCCTGTCTCGGCTATGACGAGCCCCTTTATCCTCGCAAGGGTCTTGATGTACTCTTCGCTCGTTGAAAGGACGGCGCGAAGACCGGCGTCAGCCGTGTAGCAGACGCAGTCGGTAAAGGCCGAGGGCGCTACGTTCATGTCAGTCCTTATGTTCCTGACGGCCCTTATGATGTCCATCACGTCTTCCATGCGGCCCGCGTCTTCTTTGTAGGCCGTACCCTCCTTGGGGAACTCGCTTACCATGAGGCTCAACTCATAGCCCGGCAGCTTCTCGGCTATCTCTTCGGTTATGAATGGCATGAACGGATGGAGGAGCTTCATTGTGTCGCGCATTACCGTCACGAGCGCCTGCTGGGCAGTGAGCTTCCTCTCGGGGCCGTGCTCGCCCCTGAGGTCGAGCTTTACAAGTTCTACGTACCAGTCTCAGAGCTCGTGCCAGACAAACCTGTAGAGCGCCCTCGCGGCCTCGTCGAACCTGTAGCCGTCTATCGCGGCATTGACCTCTTTAATGCACTCGTTCCTCTTCTGCCAGATCCATCTGTCGGCCATATTGAAGCCGGATTCATTGAGGCCGTCCTCAAAGCCCTCGAGGTTCATGAGCGTGAACCTTGCCACGTTCCATATCTTGTTGCAGAAGTTCCTGTAGCCGCCAATGCGCTCCTCGGCAAGCCTTATGTCCCTGCCCTGCGCCGCCAGTATGGCGAGCGAGAACCTGAATGCGTCGGTGCCGAACTTTTCCATCATGACAAGGGGGTCTATGACGTTCCCCTTGCTCTTGCTCATCTTCTGGCCCTTCGCGTCCCTTATGAGCGCGTGGATGTAAACATCCTTGAAGGGCACGTCATCCATGAATTTGAGCCCCATCATCATCATCCTGGCGACCCAGAAGAATATGATATCAAAGCTCGTGGAAAGGACGGATGTCGGGTAGAACTTCTCAAGCTCCTTTGTCTTGTCCGGCCAACCAAGCGTAGAGAACGGCCAGAGGGCCGAGGAGAACCATGTATCGAGGACATCCGGGTCCTGCTCGATATTCGTGCCGCCGCATTTCGAGCACTTATCCGGGTCGATCGAAGCGACTGTGATGCCTTTGCAGTCCTTGCAGTGCCACGCCGGTATCCTGTGGCCCCACCATATCTGGCGCGAGATGCACCAATCGCGGATGTTCCTCATCCAGTCGAAGTAGAGGTTCTCCCAGTTCCTGGGGACGAACCTGGTCCTGCCGTCCTCCACCGCCTTTATGGCAGGCTCCGCCAGGGGCGCAACCTTCACGAACCACTGCTTCGAGAGCGTCGGCTCGACCACCGTAGAACACCTGTAGCAACCGCCGAGCATGAGCTTGTGCTTGTCTATCTTCTGAAGCAGGCCCTTCTCTTCGAGGCCTGCGACGACCTTCTTTCTCGCATCGAACCTGTCGAGTCCGGCAAACGGCCCTGCGTTCGCGTTCATGCGGCCGCTCTCGTCCATTATCTTTATCGAGGGCAGCCCGTGCCTCCTGCCTACCTCGAAGTCGTTGAAGTCATGCGCCGGGGTTATCTTCACAGCGCCTGTGCCGAACTCGATCGAAACAGAATCGTCGCCTATTACGGGTATCTCGCGCTCCACGAACGGGAGCCTTATCTTTTTGCCGATAAGCCCCTTGTACCTCTCGTCTTCGGGGTTTACCGCGACCGCCGTATCTCCGAGCATGGTCTCAGGCCTGGTCGTGGCTACCGTAAGCGACTTTACGCCGCCGGCAGGCTCTGCAAGAGGATACTCCATGTACCAGAGGCTGCCTTCCGTCTCGCTGAACTCGACTTCGAGATCGGATAGAGCCGTATGGCACCTCGGGCACCAGTTTATGATGTAATCGCCCTGGTATATGAGCCCATCGCCGTAGAGCCTGGTGAAGACCTCTCTCACGGCCTTTGAGAGCCCTTCGTCCATCGTGAAGCGCAGCCTCGTCCAGTCGCACGAGGCGCCGAGCCTCTTCAACTGGTTTATTATCGTGCCGCCGGATTCGTTCTTCCACTTCCAGACGCGCTCGATAAAGGCTTCCCTGCCGAGCGAATGCCTGTCCGTGCCCTCGGCCGCAAGCTGCCTTTCAACTACGTTCTGGGTAGCTATTCCGGCATGGTCTATGCCGGGCAGCCAGAGGACGTTATAGCCCTGCATGCGCCTGGTCCTGGCGAGTATGTCCTGCAAAGTGGAGTTGAGTGCGTGGCCGAGATGGAGCGCCCCGGTAATATTGGGCGGGGGGATGACCATCGAGAAGGCGGGCTTCTCTGAAGCGGCATCAGGCGTTGCGAGCCTCTCGTTTATCCAGACTTGAGCCCAACGCGCCTCGACAGTAGAGGGTTCGTAGGCCTTGTCGAGTGTATTTTCGGTCTTTTCGCTCATTTGACCATCCAGGGAAGTTTTTCAGATTTGGGGCAATATCAGATTATAAGTTGGACGGGCTTCAAAAAAAACAAAAAAATTCTCTGCCGACCGTAAGGACGGCAGAGAACGTTTAAAGCGTACCGTATAGGTTACCTCAGCCTTACAAGGGCCTCTTTTACTTTTGTTATTTCTGCTTTAATAAGTCTTTCCGCCAGCTCCGGGAGCACCTCCCAGGCTATATGCTCTATGGTCTGCTTCGATGTCCTTGCGACCAGCGCCTCTATCTGCTCTTTTGGTATTGCGACGCTCTTCTCAAGCCTTGCGGTAAGCTCTGCCTTGAGCTTCTCCTCCATCGTTGCGGCGGCCTTCCGGGCAGCCTCGGCCACAAGGGAATCCACTCTTGAGAGCTTTGCGTTGATGTCAGCCCTGAGCCGCTCCTCGACCCTTGCCGCGCTCTTTTCAACTGCCTCCGCGACCTGTGCCTCGGCCTTCCTGAGCTTCATATTGAGGTCTGCGATGAGCCTCTCCTCGACCCTGTCGGCAGCGCGCTCGACAGCCTTTCTCACGTCCTCATCTGAGACCTGTACCTCGGCTCTTACAGGCTCTTGCACTGTCTCGCGAAGCGGTCTTGCGGGTGACGAGAAAAGTATCTCTTCAGCCCTGCTAAGCTGTACCGGCTGGGGCTCTGCGGCCTCTATGACCTCTTCGGGTATCTCAAGGAAGTCCGGTTCCGCTATCTGCTCCATTTGCGCCTGGGGCTTATCAAACGACGCCGCCTCTGCCCAGAAGGGCCTTGCAGGTTCAGAGGGTTTTGGCTCTGCCCTGATGGGCTCGACTTCAAAAGGCTCTTCGATTAATTCATTTTGCAGATCCGGGAAATCCGGCACATAGGGCGTGGTCGTCTCAACAGGCTCTGCCTTCTTATCCTCGACAAGGAAGGTGTCGAAAGAATCAATTTCGAATTTGGGTTCGAATTTGGGTTCAGATGTGAAATCATCCTTCTTGAACGCATCGAAGCGCTCGACCTCGAAGGGCATCGAAAAACCCGCCGCCGCGCTATCGGCCT